>NZ_JADBHG010000003.1:0-366947 GCF_017808095.1 Brevibacterium renqingii
CGGTAGCTAAGCCCATTCGCGCTGATGGTACTGCAACTTGGTGGTTGTGGGAGAGTAGGTGACTGCCGCAATAATTTGTTGGAAGAGGGGGCATCCTGTTTGGGATGTCCCCTCTTTTTTTGCATTCACATTCGTGGCGTCCACATTCTGATCATTGACCCCACGTTCGTATGATCGCCGGCGTGGGTACCTGAATGGCACCAACCCCCGATTGCCGTGGATCAGCCCGCGGCGTCGCCGACCGCCTCGAGCGCGGCAGAGACGACGAGAGCGCCGAGCTCGGCGAACCTGCCATGCGGGATCCGCTCCTTAGGCCCCCAGATGCTGATGACCCCGATGGGGGAGCGCTGCCGGTCACGAATGGCCGCGGAGACGCCATGCACTCCCTGTTCGAGTTCGCCTGCGGCGATGCTGTAGCCGGATTCGCGGATCTCCTCGAGCTCGGCTTCGAGCTCATCCGTCTCCGTATGAGTGGCCTCGGTATGACCGGTCAGCGGTGCTGACAGCACCGAGCTGACCTCACTGTGCGGCAGCCACGCCAACATCGCCTTGCCCGCGGAAGTCGCATGGAGTGAGACCTTGCGTCCGATCCACCGGACGGTCATGAGACTGGGCGGGACCACCTCGTCGACGTAGGTGAGTCCGAGCTCTCGAGGAACGGCGAGACTGGCGGTCTCCCCGGTCTCCTGGCTCAAGCGCGTGAGGATCGGGTGACACCGATTGATGAGGCGATCGATGCCGGCGCTCCTCGCGAGTCGGTTGACGGCGAACCCGATTGTATAGCGGTTCGTGAAGGGATCCTTCTCCACGTAGTGACTGTGCTCAAGGGTCGCCAGCAGCCGCCATGCGGTCGCACGATTGATCCCGCAGGCATCGGCCGCCTCGGCGACGGTGGAGCCCTGTTCGGGGCCGGAGGCGATGGCCTCCATGAGCGCGATCGCCCGTTCCACGGACTGGATGCGGCCGGCAGATCCCGCGGCTTCGATGTCCGGTTGCTGAGCCATTCACACTCCCTCACGTCCAGGCGCGGCCCGCGCTCTAGCACCGTATCAGGGATGCGCTCGGACAGTGGGCATTGACAGCCCACACGGCTGCTTCGCATAATGTGTAGTCAGATTGCAGAGTGTGCGCATAGGAGAGCGAAACGTGACCGACGGTGCTGGGCGGATCAGAACCCCCTTCGAAGGAACCGGGAGCATGGAATGGCAGAGCGGACGTGAACTGCCTGCCCCGCTCGTGCTCTACCGGACAGACGTGCCCGGGTCCTGGGTCGACTACAACGACCACATGAGCGAATCGAGCTACCTTCTGGCATTCGGCCACAGCGCCGACGCGTTCTTCCGCTTCATCGGCATCGACGAGGACTACCGGGCTGCCGGCCATTCCCTCTTCACCGTCGAAACGCACATCCACAACATCGCGCAGGCCCGCCAAGGCGACCAGCTCGAACTCTCTTTGGCCGTCCTCGACCTCGACGGCAAACGCGTGCATATCCTGCACACCATGGACAACTGCGAAACCGGAGAGACCGTCGCCGCCGGAGAACAGCTGCTCGTCCACGTCGACACCGGAATCGGCCGCTCAGCCGCGATGCCCGACTGGCTGGAACGACGACTCGAGGAGCTGTCGAAAGCCCATGCTCACCTCGAGCGCCCCGCCTTCGTCGGCCGCCCCATGGGTATCCGCCGCCGCTGAACCTGCCTCCCCGACACCGACCAGGAGGACACCGGAATGGACTTCTCACTCGATATCGAACAGCAGGCGGTGGCCGACACCGTCCGACAGTTCGTCGAACGCGAACTCATGCCCTATGAAGACGAGGTCGAACGACTCGACGAACTGCCCGTAGGACTCGCCGAACAGATCCGCACCCGAGCGCTGGACGCCGGACTCTATGCCGCGAACATGCCCGAGGAGATCGGCGGCGGTGACCTCGACCCCATCAGCCTGACATTGGCCGAGCGCGAGTTCGGCAAGACGAGCTTCGCCCTGCAGATGCTCGTGGCCCGACCGAGCAATATCCTCGAAGCCTGCGAGGGCGAACAGCGCGAACGCTACCTGCTGCCGACGGTCCGCGGCGAACGCCATGACTGTCTGGCCATGACCGAACCGGGCGCGGGATCGGACGTGCGCTCGATGAGCACGCGCGCCGTCCGCGACGGCGATGACTACATCATCAACGGCACCAAGCACTTCATCAGCCACGCCGACGCCGCCGACTTCGTCATCCTCTTCGCCGCCACCGGCACCGAGGAGACCCCGCGAGGGACGCGCAACCTCATCACCGCGTTCCTCGTCGACATGGACACCCCCGGATTCGAAGTCACCCGTGGTTCGGCGAGCGTGTCCCATCGCGGGTACCACCAGTGCGAGCTCTCCTTCGTCGACTGCCGCATCCCGGCGACTCAGCGGCTCGGCGAGGAGGGGCACGGCTTCGACCTCATGGACGAATGGCTGGGAGCCAGTCGGCTCAGCGTCGCCGCCACCAGTGTCGGTCGCAGCCGGCGCGTGCTCGACATGGCCATCCGCTGGGCGGCCGAACGCGAACAGTTCGGCCAGTCGATCGGACGCTTCCAAGGTGTGGGATTCCAGCTGGCCGACATGGCCACCGACGTCGAAGCCGCAGAGCTGCTGACGCTGCAGGCCGCCAGCCGCCTCCAACACGGCCGCATGTCGAACCGCGACGCCGCCATGGCCAAGCTCTTCGCCTCCGAAGCCTTGGGCCGGATCACCGACCAGGCGGTGCAGATCTTCGGCGGCATGGGTCTGATGAGCGAACTGCCCATCGAACGCTTCTGGCGCGATGCGCGCGTCGAACGCATCTGGGACGGCACCAGTGAGATCCAGCGGCACATCATCTCCCGGTCCCTGCTGAGACCCCTGGGCGCATGATGGTCGACCGGACACGACTCGAACGCTGCCTCAAACCGCGCAGCATCGCCGTCATCGGCGGCGCAACCGCCGCCAAAGCGATCGAACAGAGCCTGCAGATCGGTTTCGACGGACCGATCTGGCCGGTCAACCCGGGCAGGCAGATCCTCAGCGGACTTCCCTGCTATCCGTCCGTGGCGGAACTGCCCGGCACCCCGGACGCCGCTCTGGTCGCCGTGCCCGCCTCGGCGGCCCCGGGAATCGTGGCCGAACTCGCCGAGGCCGGCGTCGGAGGCGCGATCTGCCACGCCTCCGGATTCGCCGAGGACGACGAGGCCGGCGCGCAGCTGCAGGCCGATCTCGTCGCCGCGGCGGGGGGCATGCCGCTGATCGGACCGAACTGCATCGGCATCATCGACTACCTCGACGGGGCCGCTCTGTGGCCGGACGAACACGGTGGACGCCGCGTCGAGACCGGGGTCGCCGTGATCACGCAGAGCGGCAACATCGCACAGAACATCAGCATGCAGCGACGGGGACTGCCGCTGGCATTCCTGGCCACCCTGGGCAACAGCGCGGCGCTGTCGGCGCCCGACCTGGCCGCAGGCCTACTCGCCGATGACCGGATCAGCGCCATCGGCCTGCACCTCGAAGCTCTGGGCGACATCCATGAACTCGAAGCACTGGCGATGCAGGCCCGTGAGCGCAATGTGCCGATCATCGCGCTCAAATCCGGCACCTCGGCCCTCGGCGAACAGGCGAACCTCAGCCACACGAACTCCTTCGGCAGCCCCGATGTGCTCGTCGATGCGCTCTTCGCCCGCCTCGGGATCGGTCGAGCCCCCGACCTGCCGAGCTTCATCGAAACCCTCATGCTCCTCCACGTCCACGGCCCCCTGAACGCACCGACGCTGACCTCGGCCAGCTGTTCAGGAGGGGAAGCGGCGCTGCTGGCCGATGCCGCCGAGGCCGCCGGAGTGAGCATGCCCGAACTGCCTGAGACCACCGCCCGGGGCCTGCGAGAGACTCTGGGACCGCGCGTGCACGTCCGCAACCCCTTGGACTACCAGACCTTCATCTGGGGCGACGAAGAAGCACAGCAGCGCTGCTTCGCCCACCTGCTCACCGCAGGCTCGGACCTGCACGCTCTGGCCGTGGACGTTCCCCGGCCCGACCGCGCCGACCCGCAGATCTGGCGCGGGACGCTGCGCGCGTTCATCGCCGCGCACGCTCAGCGCCCCGCACCCGCTGCCGTGATCACCTCGCTGCCCGAAGGTCTGCCGGACGAAGAGGCAGTCGAACTCATCGACCACCGCATCGCCCCCCTGCACGGCGTCCGGGAGGCCATGAGCGCCGTCCGCATCGCAACGGGCATCTCCGCCGCGCGTGCCAGACCCGTGCTGCCCTTGCTTCCTGCCCAACCGTCCGATGCCTCCACCGCCGAGGCGGCCCGCCAGTCGGCGCGACATGCTCAGACCGATGAGGACAGCGCGAAGCGGATGCTCGCCGAAGCCGGGGTGCCGGTTCCCGTCGGCCGAGTCGTCGACAGTGCGCGCGACGCCGCTGACGCAGCCGGCGCCCTCGGCTTCCCTGTCGCTGCGAAGGTCGTCCAGCCGGTCATGGCGCACAAATCCGACCACGGCGGCGTGCGCGTGGGCTTGATGAACGAAGACGAGGTCATCAAGGCGGTCACCGCGATGGAGGGCATCGGCACTCGGTTCCTCATCGAGCACATGGTCGCCGACGGGGTGGCCGAACTCGTCGTCGGGCTGCGCACGGACCCGATATTCGGTCCGGTGCTCACCCTCGGTGTGGGCGGCACTCTCGTCGAAGTGGTCCGCGACTTCGTCTCCCTGCTGCTGCCCGTGCGAGCAGAGGAGATCCATGCGGCCCTCCGCTCGCTGCGGCTGTGGCCCGTGCTCGACGGCGCCCGCGGCAGACCGCGAGCCGATGTCGATGCCGCCGTGCGCGCGATCACTGCCATCGTCGATTGGGCGCTGGCAGACGGCACGGTGTCCGAGCTCGAGATCAATCCGCTCATCCTCCGCGCCGCCCCGGCCGCGGACGGAGGCGACGAACGAGCCGAGGCCGTCGGCGCTGTCGCGTCCGGGACCACCGGCGACGGAGCGGTGGCCGTCGACGTGCTCCTGCGATATGCGGGAGCCGCACAGAGACCAACCGACGAACCAGTGAGGGAACTGAGATGACAGAAGCAGTGAACATGGAGACCATCGGCACGACGGCGCTCATCACGCTCGACCGGCCGAAGGCCAACGCCGTCGATGTGGCCACCAGCCGAGCGCTGTTTGCGGCCTTCTCCGAATTCGAATCCGATCCCGAGCTGCGAGTGGCAGTGCTCACCGGCGCCGGCGGCCGCTTCTTCAGCGCCGGCTGGGATCTCAAGGCCGCAGCCGAGGGCGAAGCCGTCGACGCCGACCACGGACCGGGAGGCTTCGCGGGACTCACCGAATACTTCGATCGGACGAAGCCGATCATCGCCGCGGTCAACGGTCTGGCACTCGGCGGCGGTTTCGAACTTGCCCTGGCCGCGGACCTGATCGTCGCCTCCGCGGAGGCGGAATTCGCTCTGCCCGAGGTGCAGCTGGGCATGATCGCCGACTCCGGGGGAGTCCTGCGCCTGCCCCAGCTGCTGCCGCAGGCCGTGGCCATGGAGATGCTCATGTCGGGACGCCGAATGACCGCCGCCGAGGCCGAACGCTGGGGCCTGACCAACCGGACGGTCGAGCCGGCGGAGGTCGTCAGCGCCGCTCTCGAGCTCGCCGAGCAGATCGGCCGCGGCGCGCCCCTGGCCCTGCGCGCGATCAAGGAAGTCGTATCGGCGACACAGACCCTCAGCGTCGCCGACGGCTTCGCCCTCATGCGCTCGGGCCGGCTGGACGGCTACCGGGCGATGCTGGAATCGGACGATTCGCTCGAAGGATCACGGGCCTTCGCGGAGAAGCGCGAGCCGATCTGGCAGGGGCGCTGAGGAAGCACCTCTGCTGGCCAGGCACCATGTTTCTTCGCAGAGATCGCACTAATCCGCGTTGCTCATGGGTATGGTGGGCGGAACATCACTACGGAAGGTTCCGCAAATGCTTGATCGACTGCACGATGCGCTGAGACTTCGCACGAACCCGGCCATCTTCTTCTCCTCCGCCGCCGTGATCGTCCTCTTCGTCCTCGGAACGATCTTCTTCACAGATGTGCTCGACGCCGGCGTCTCTGTGGCCTCGGACTGGCTGCTGACGAACCTCGGATGGTTCTACATCCTCGGCGTCACGGTGTTCCTCGGCTTCCTCATCTACATCGCGGCCTCCCGGTACGGCCGGGCGAAGCTCGGGCCCGACGACGAACCGCCGGAGCACTCGAACGGCGCCTGGTTCGCGATGCTCTTCGCCGCCGGCATCGGCTCGATCCTCATGTTCTGGGGCGTCGCCGAACCCGTCAGCCACTTCGGAGACCCACCGCGGGGCTCCCTCGGCATCGAGGCGGGCACCCCGGCCGCCGCGGTCGACGCCATGAACTTCACCTACTACCACTTCACCCTGCACACGTGGACGATCTTCACGCTGCCCGCCCTGTGCTTCGCCTACTTCATCCACAAGCGAAACCTGCCCCCGCGGGTGAGCTCGATCTTCCAGCCCATCCTCGGTGAGCGGATCCACGGCCCCATCGGAAAGTTCATCGACGTCGTCGCCATCATCGGCACCGTCTTCGGCATCGCCGTCTCCATCGGACTCGGCACCCTGCAGATCAACGGCGGTCTGGCCCAGGTGATCGGGATCCCGGAGAACGCGCTGTGGCAGCTGATCATCATCGGAGTCGTCTGCGGCCTGGCCACGATCTCGGTGTCGCTGGGACTGGACAAGGGCATCAAGGTGCTCTCGAACATCAACATCGTCATGGCGGTGCTGCTGCTCATCTTCATCGTCGTCTTCGGCCCCACCCTGTTCATGGCCAAGGGCGTCTTCGAATCGCTCGGCACCTACATCCAGCAGCTGCCCGAACTGGCGCTGTGGAACGACACCTTCGCCAACACGGGCTGGCAGAACACCTGGACGGTCTTCTACTGGGCCTGGACGATCACCTGGTCGCCGTTCGTCGGCATCTTCATCGCCCGCATCTCCCGCGGCAGGACCATCCGCCAGTTCGTCATCGGCGTCCTCGCGGTCCCCTCGGCGTTCTCGATCCTGTGGTTCGGCATCTTCGGATACGCCTCGTTCGACATCGAGCTCAACAAGGGCGGAGGACTGGTCGACCGCGTCGTCAAGGAAGGTGACATCCCGGGAGCGCTCTTCGCGTTCCTCGACCACTATCCTCTGGCAGGGCCGATGTCGGTGATCGCGATCGTCCTCGTCATCATCTTCTTCGTCACCTCGGTCGACTCCGCGGCACTGGTCGTCGACACGATGAACAACGGGCATGAGGACTTCAACCCGCTGCCGCAGAGGATCTTCTGGGCTCTGGCCGTCGCGGTCGTCACCGCCACGCTGCTGGTCTTCTCCGGAACCGGTGGACTCGAAGCGCTCCAGTCGACGATCATCCTCGTCGGTCTGCCGTTCTTCATCATCGCCTACTTCCAGATCTACGCGCTCATGCGAGCCCTGCGCGAAGATGCGGGCGTGCTGCCACGCGTGCGGATGCGCCGCTGGAAGAAGGTGCTCCCGCCCGAGGAGGTCGAGCGCCGCAGCGCCGACGATGACGACTTCAGCCACGAATACGACGAAGACGAGGAAGTCGTCACCCGTCCGCAGGCCGAGGAACCGGCGCCGGAGTTCCGCGACCCCTATATCGAGGTGCCCCGCCACCGGAGCAAGCGGCACGGCACGCTGGCCAGCCGCACCGGCAGCAGGAGCTACGCCGAGGACGACTCCGCCGGCTGACCGGCACAGAAACGCCGCAGGGGCTGATGCGAAACTCGCATCAGCCCCTGCGGCGTTTTCCAGGCGGCCGCCCCGAGGCGAAGCCGTCACTGACCGGACTTGATCATCTCCGCGCACTTCTCGCCCATCATCATCACGGTGATGTTCGGGTTGACGGTGGTGATCTCCGGCATCGCCGAGGCGTCGACGACGCGCAGACGGTTCACGCCCTTGACCTTGAGCTGCGGATCCAGCGGCGACATCTTGTCCTCGGGCGCACCCATGCGGGTCGTGCCCACCGGGTGGTAGACGGTGTTGTGGGTGCGCTTGACGTAGTCGGCGATCTGCTCATCGGACTGGACGTCCTTGCCGGGGAACAGCTCCTCACCGGCCCACTCGGACATCGCGTCCTGGGAGATGATCTCGCGGGCCTTCTTGATGCCGGCGACCATGACGCGGATGTCGTGGCCTTCGGGATCGGTGAAGTAGCGGGGATCGACCTTCGGCTTGTCGCGGAAGTCCTTCGAGCGCAGACGCACGGTGCCACGCGACTTCGCATGCGTGACGTTCGGGGTCAGGCAGAACGAGTTCTCGGAGGTCTTGTATCCCTGGCGCAGCGTGTGCATGTCGAAGGGCACCGAACCGTAGTGCATCATCAGGTCCGGGCGATCGAGTCCCTCCTCGGTGGGGGAGAAGATGCCGATCTCCCACCACTGGGTCGACTCCTCGACCATCGGCTTCTTGGCCTCCCAGGAGATCACGGCCTCCGGGTGGTCGCCGAGGTGCTCGCCGACTCCCGGCGAATCCACGCGAGTGTCGATGCCCACCTCGGCGAGGTGGTCGGCCGGGCCGATCCCTGAGAGCATGAGCAGCTGCGGGGTGTTGATGGCACCGGCGGAGACGATGACTTCCCGCTTCGCCTCGATGCGGGTGGTCTTGCCGAAGGCGTTGTTGACCACGTGCACGCCCGTGCAGTTGTCGTCCTCGTCGAACTCGAGCTCCTTGGCCTGAGTGTCGGTGAGGATGGTGAGGTTCTCACGGTCGAGGATCGGGTGCAGGTAGGACACCGAGGACGACGAACGGGTGCCGTCGTCCTTGCGGTTGACCTGGAAGAAGTTCGCACCGTTGATGACGGTCTCGCCCTCGTTGAACTGCACACGGGGGATGCCCGCCTGCTCACAGGCGTCGAGGAGCGCGATGCCGCAGGGGTCGACCGCGGGCACGTTCATCAGGCGCACCGGGCCGTCGTGGCCGTGGTGGTCGCCGGGCAGCTCGTTGTTCTCGAGCTTCTTGTACAGGCCGAAGGTGTCCTTCGAACCCCAGCCGGCGGCGCCGTGCTCGGTCTCCCACTCGTCGAGGTCCTCCTTCGGCGCCCAGAAGGCGATGCAGGAGTTGTGCGAGGAGCAGCCGCCGAGGACCTTGGCCCGCGCGTGGCGCATGAACGAGTTGCCCTGCTCCTGCTCCTCGATCGGGTAGTCCCAGTCGAATCCGGATTCGAGGAGCTCCATCCAGCGGTTGAGCCGGAGGATGACGTCCTCGCCAACATCGGTGGGTCCGGCTTCGAGCAGTCCGACGCTGACCTCGGGGTCCTCGCTCAGCCGTGCGGCCACTGCGGCTCCGGCGGAGCCGCCGCCCACGACGACGTAGTCAAAGCTGTGAGTGGTCTTCACTGTCATTTCTCCTTAATTCTCGATGTGCGTCTGCGGGATCCCTCTGTCACTTCGAGTGGTCGGGGAACCAGCCGGTGACGGCCGGTTCGAGGTTCTGGTAGATGTGCTTGGCCTCCTGGTACTCGGCCAGACCGGTGGGCCCGAGTTCGCGGCCGAATCCGGACTGCTTGTAGCCGCCCCATTCGGCCTGCGGCAGGTAGGGGTGGAAGTCGTTGATCCAGATGGTGCCGTGGCGCAGGCGCTGGGCGACCAGCTGCGACTTGCCCGCATCCTGGCTCCACACGGCGCCGGCGAGTCCGTAGTAGGTGTCGTTGGCGATCTCGACCGCCTCGTCGACGGTGGAGAAGGTCTCGACGGTGACGACGGGACCGAAGGCCTCGTCGGAGACCACGGACATGCCGCGCTTGACCTGGTCGAGCACGGTCGGCAGGTAGTAGAAGCCGTCGGCCAGATCGCCCTCACCGAATTTGCCGCCGCAGCGTACGCGTGCGCCTTCGGCCACGCCCTTCTCGACATAGGCGGCGACCTTCTCGCGGTGGGCCGCGGAGATGAGCGGACCGGTCTCGGCATTCTCATCGAAGGGACCGCCGAGGCGGATCTGCTCGGCGCGTTCGACGAGGCGGTCGACGAATTCCTCGGCGATCGATTCCTCGACGATGAGCCGGGCACCGGCGGAGCACACCTGTCCGGAATGGACGAAGGCGGCGTTGAGCGCGTTGTCGAGGGCGGCGTCGAAGTCGGCATCGGCGAAGACGACGTTGGGGTTCTTCCCGCCGAGCTCGAGGGCGATCTTCTTGATCGTCGCCGAGGCGTTCTTCGCCAGCAGGCGGCCGGTGACCAGACCGCCGGTGAAGGAGACCATGTCGATGTCCTCGTGCGTCGACAGGGGCGCACCCGCATCGGCACCGGCTCCGAGGATGAGGTTGCCGACTCCGGCGGGCAGACCGAGTTCCTCGAGCACCTGCATGGTCAGGATCGCGGTGTGCGGGGTGAGTTCGGCCGGTTTGAGGACGAAGGTGTTGCCTGCTGCGATGCAGGGCGCGATCTTCCACGCGGCCTGCAGCAGCGGGTAGTTCCACGGGGTGATGAGGGCGCAGACGCCGACCGGCTCGTGCACGATCTTCGAGGCGACGGTGTCGGTTCCGGCGTCGACGACTCGACCGGCGTCGTTTCCGGCGAGCTTGCCGAAGTAGTCGAAGCAGTTCGCGATGTCGTCCATGTCGATCTGCGATTCGACGAAGCGCTTGCCGGTGTCCAGGGATTCGGCCTTCGCGAATTCGTCCTTGCGCTCACGCAGGGTGGCGGCGAACTTCAGCAGCAGATCGCCGCGTTCGCTGGCGGGCACGGAGGACCAGACGCCGGAGTCGAAGGCGCGACGGGCCGCGGCGATCGCGAGTTCGGTGTCGGCAGGGCTGGCCTCGTCCACCTCGGCGACGAAGCTGCCGTCGGCCGGATTGTTGATCTTCCGGGTTCCGCCGTTGACGGCCGAGACCCACTGGCCGTCGATGAAGAGTGTGTTGGGCACGATATCTCCTATTCCTAGCTGGTGAACGTTCTGGTGATCTGAGTTCAGCGCTGTCTGGCCATCGGGCCGACGCGGCGATCACTGCAGCTTTCGCGCTGTCGGCGGTCGCAGGTGGGCGGAATCGGCGTGGAGAGCCGTGCCCACGAGCGCGAGCGAGCGGATCGGCGAGGCTGAAGCAGACCGTCGTGGCCTCCACAATATGCGAACGGCAGGCTCGAATGCTCAATCCGATGAGACTGGTCACAATCCCAGGTGAGGACAGTCTGCGCGGTGCAGGTGAGGGCAACGGGTGCGGAGGCGGGGTCCGCGGCCCTGGGGCCGGGAGCGGATGCGAGGGTGAGGGAAGCTGCAGATGCGGCTGTCGCAGCGGGCGTGGGGATCGGGAGGCGACTCGGCGCTGCACACGATGCTTCCACGTCAGTTCCCATTGATCCTCTGCTGCCTGAGGCGAAGCGACCCGATCGCTGTCGCCGAGCTGATGCAATATCCTGCTGGCCGTCTGTCCCGATTCGCCCTGATTCTAACAGAGCAGGCAGATCCTGGTCCGGGACGCCAGCGGAAGAATCATGGACAGTCGTGGTCTCGGCCACAGGGCATCGTCGATGTCAGTGCACTAGAATGGTGCGGAATCATTGAAAAGACTTCATAGGGAGAATCGTGGCCCAAGGGGATTCGCGAGGCAGCCAGGACAACCGCCGCGCAGAAGGCGGTCGCCGCTCAGATCGCGACAATAATCGCAACCGTCGACCGGAGGACCGGGACGGCCGCGGGCCACGTCATTCCGACCGCCGTGATGACCGCCGAGGCTACGGCCAGAACCGCCGCAGCAACGACGATCGCCGAGGTGGCTATCAGGGCAACCGCCGTGATGACGATCGCCGTGGCAGCTATCAAGGCAACCGCCGCAGCGACGATGACCGTCGTGGTGGTTACGGTCAGAATCGCCGCAGCGACGATGACCGTCGTGGTGGTTACGGTCAGAATCGCCGCAACGATGATGACCGCCGTGGGGGTTACCAGGGCAAGCGCCGTGATGATGACCGCCAAGGTGGTTACGGTCAGAACCGTCGCAGCGATGATGACCGCCGTGGGGGTTACCAGGGCAGGCGCCGTGATGACGACCGCCGTGGCGGACGTGGTCGTGGCGGAGCCGGTCGCAACGATAACGATCGCCGCGCCTCGCGGAAGACCGACACCGGCGAATACGCACGCGAGCAGCGCGCACGTCGTCCCCGCATTCAGGAACCCGAGATCCCCGAAGGCGTCACGGGCCGCGAACTCGACAAGGAGATCGTCGGCCAGCTGCGCTCCCTCGACAAGGAGAACGCGGCGATGGTCGCGAAGCACCTCGTCGCCGCCGGCGGTCTGCTCGACCTCGACCCCGAGCGTGCGCATGAGCATGCGAAGGCAGCGATGGCCCGCGCCGGCCGTGTCGGCGTCGTCCGTGAGGCACTCGGCATCGCCGCCTACTACGTGGAGAAGTACGACGAAGCCGTGCGCGAGCTGCGCACCCACCGTCGGATCTCCGGATCGAACGACAACATCGCTCTCATCGCCGACGCCGAACGTGGTCGCGGCAAGCCGGATAAGGCGCTCGAGCTGCTGAGGAGCTCCGAGGAACTCGACCTCGACAACGAGATCCGCACCGAGCTCGTCATCGTCGCAGCCGGAGCGAAGTCCGACCTCGACGACCTCGATGGTGCGCGCAAGCTCATCGAGGCCGAGGACTTCACCCAGAAGCCCAGCGGCGCTCTGGTCCGCCTCATGGCCGCCTACGCCGAGGTGCTGCGGCTCCACGGTGAGACCGAGCTCGCCGACAAGTACGAAGAGCTCTCGCGCCGGACCGCCAAGGCCACCGGAACCCTCTTCGGCGACGAAGAGCCGGACCCTAATGCCGGTGTCGAGATCGAGACCGTCGAAGAGGTCGAGGACGAACCCGCCGAGCCGACCGCAGAGGCGGACGAGGCTGCCGAGTTCTCCGAGCCCATCGAACCCTCGACCGAGTCCGCGCCGACGACCTCGTCGGCGACGCACGTCTCGGCGAAGGAGCTGAAGTCGGTCAAGGTCAGCGACGAGGAGATCGAGTCCGAACTCGACGAGATCCTCGCCGATGCGGAAGCCGATGCCGAGGCCGACGGGGACCAGTGACTCGTTCGGCCGAGCAGGGACACACGAGAATCGGCTCCACGCCTGAGACCTCCGGCGTGCCGATCGACTGCGTCCTGTTCGACCTCGACGGCGTCGTCTACCACGGCGACCGAGCGATCGACGGAGCCGTCGACGGCATCACCTGGCTGCATGAGCATTCCATCCCCGTCAGCTATGTGACGAACAACGCCACCCGCACCGCCGAGGCGACCGCTGAGAACATCACGAGGCTGGGAATCGAGGCGACCGCGGACGAGGTGACCACCTCGGCGCAGGTCCTGGCCGAACGCCTGGCGGAGAGATTCGGTCCCGGCGCCCGTGTCCACCTGCTCGGCACGACCGGACTGCGGACCGCGCTCGAGACCGCGGGGCTGCACATGGCTGACCCCGCGGACGAGGATGCCGTGGCCCTCGCCCAGGGCCTCGACCCGGAGATCGACTACCGGAAGATCGTGCGTGCCTGCGAGATCATCCGCTCCGGAGCCGAATGGTGGGCGAGCAACCCCGACTACTCGCTCATCACCGACACGGGCAGAGTCCCGGGCAACGGAGCGTTCGTCGAGCTCATCTCCCGGCTGACCGACACCGAACCGGTCATCGTCGGCAAACCCGCCCCGAACATGATGGAATTCGCCGCCGACCGCCTCGGCGCGCACCACCCGCTCATGGTCGGCGACCGGCTCAACACGGACATCGAAGGCGGGCGTGCGGCCGGCTTCGACACCGCGCTCGTCCTCACCGGGATCCACGACATCCACGACGCCCTGCGCGCCGCCCCCGAACGCCGACCGACGTTCATCCTGCCCAGCCTGCGCGGCCTCGAACCCCTCATGACCGGCGGGGACCGCGGCGACTGCCCCCGGATCGAAGCCGAGCTGCGCCGTGCCTGGGACGCCATCGACTCCGGCACCACCGACGCCGAGGCGATCCTGGCCGAGGGGAACCTGCCCCGCACGATCACCGAGGCGCGCACGGCACCATCACCGACCGAGGAGGAGAAGTGAGCGAGACACCGGCCCCGACACCGGCCTCGGTGAGCGGCGAAGTGCCCGTCGAGAACTGGCGGACCCAGCTCGCAGAGGCGAAGGACGCCCCGGCTGCCGAACGGCACGATCACCTCGGCTCCCTGCTCGACGCCCTCGACGCGCAGGTGGGCTCCTTGTGAGCAGACTCGACCGGGCACTCGTCGAACGCGGCCTCCTGGGCTCCCGCTCCCGCGCGGCCCGCGAAATCGCCGCCGGCCGCGTCGGCGTCAACGGCCGGACCGTCATCAAAGCCTCCCACGAGGTGGCCGAGACCGACGAACTCACCGTCACCGAACCCGACCCCTGGGTGGCCCGCAGCGCGCACAAACTCCTCGGCGCCCTCGACGCCTTCGACCTCAACCGCTCCACGATCACCGGCCTGACCGCCCTCGACGCGGGAGCCTCCACCGGCGGCTTCACCCAGGTGCTCCTCCACGCCGGCGCGGCCGAAGTCTGGGCCGTCGACGTCGGCCACGACCAGCTGGCTCCGAGCCTGCGCGAGGACCCGCGCGTGCACGTGCGCGAGGGACTGAACCTCCGCGAACTCTCCGCCTCCGACGTGCCGATCGTCGACCTCGTCGTCGCCGATGTCTCCTTCATCTCCCTGCGCCTGCTCATCGGCGAGCTTCTCCAGGCCACCTCCGCTGACGGAGAACTCCTGCTCATGGTCAAGCCCCAGTTCGAACTCGCACGCTCGGCGCTGGACAAACACGGCGTCGTCACCTCCGCGGCCGGTCGCCGTCGGGCGCTCGACTCCGTATGTGAGGCCATCGCCGAACACGCCGCACGCATCGTCGACATCGCACCCTCGCCTCTGCCCGGACCCAGCGGAAACAGGGAGTATTTCCTGCGTGTTCGACCGGGGCGAACCCCATTGAAGTCCGATAGGCTCAACGAGGCAGCCATCCCCGCCCACCTGGACGAGCTCATGAGAGGAGAGGCATGACCAGACACATCATGGTGCTGCTCCACCCGCAGCGCGAAGAGTCGGCCGTGGCCGCCGTCAGCGTGTTCAAGGCTCTCCTCGACGACGGCGTCACCCCCGTCGTCCTCGACGACGAGATCATCGGCATCCGCGCCCGCGAGACCGAGATGACGGAAGAGGCGAGCATCCTCCGCCACTGCACCATCATCGATCCGTCCGAACTGGGGGAGTGGAAGAACGCCTGCGAACTCGTCATCGTCCTCGGCGGCGACGGCACCATCCTCCGTGCGGCCGAACGCTTCCACGGCTCCGGCGTCCCCCTCATGGGCGTCAACCTCGGCCACGTCGGCTTCCTCGCCGAGAGCGAGAGGGAAGACCTCGCCGAGGCGGTCCACCGCGCCTCCCAGCGCGACTACCTCGTCGAGGAGCGCCTCGCCCTCGACGTGTCCGTCTGGCACGAGGGCGAGAACATCTTCAACGCGTGGGCGCTCAACGAGGCGACCATCGAGAAGACCTCGAAATCGCGGATGATCGACGTCGTCCTCGGCGTCGACGCCCGCCCCGTGTCCTCCTTCGGCTGCGACGGCGTCATCCTCGCCACCCCCACCGGCTCGACCGCCTACTCCTTCTCCGCCGGCGGTCCCATCGTCTGGCCGGAGGTCGAAGCGCTCATCCTCGTCCCGATCTCCGCCCACGCCCTGTTCGCCGAACCGCTCGTGGTCAACCCGAACTCCCGCCTCGGCGTGGAGATCTCACCGGGCAACCCGGACTTCGCCGCCGTGCTGTGGTGCGACGGTCGGCGCGCCCTCGAACTGCCTGCCGGGGCCCGCATCGAGGCGACCCGCTCGAAATCGCCGATCCGGCTCGCCCGCCTGCACACCGGTCCCTTCACCGACCGACTCGTCGCGAAATTCCGTCTGCCCGTCTCCGGCTGGCGGGGACCGATCAAGGAGGCCTGAATGATCTCCGAACTGCGGATCTCCCACCTCGGTGTCATCGCCGAGGCCGAAGTCGAACTCGACACGGGCTTCACCGTCGTCACCGGTGAGACCGGTGCCGGAAAGACGATGTTCGTCTCCGCCCTGTCGCTGCTCATGGGCCGCAAGGTCGGCTCCTCGGTCGTCCGCAGGGGAGCGGAGAAGGCCGAGGTCGAAGGCATCTTCACCGGCGTCGCCGAGCCTGTGCGCGAACGCATCGAGGAAGCCGGCGGCAGCGCCGACGACGAGGCCATCATCTCCCGCACCGTCGCGCAGAAGGGACGTGCCCGAGCCACCGCCGGCGGCCGCACCGTGCCGATCTCCGTGCTCACCGACATCTCCGCCGACCTCATCACTCTGCACGGCCAGTCCGAACAGCTGCGGCTCAAGGGCACCGCCCAGCAGCGCGAACTCCTCGACGCGGCCGGGGGAGCGGAGCTCGCCGAGGTGGCCGAGCGCTACCGTGTCGCCTTCGAGGCCTGGCGCGAGACCGAGGCCCGGGTCGCCCGCATCAAGGACTCCACCGCTGCCCGCCGCGAACGCATCCTGTGGCTGCGCGGCTGCCTCGAGGCCATCGATGCCGTCCGCCCCGAACCGGGCGAGGACGAAAGCCTGGCCGCGCAGTCGGCGAAACTCGGCGCCGCGGCCGACATCACCCGCGCCGTCGGCACCGCCCACGACCTGCTGCTGGGCGGAGAGGCCGATGACGCCGGGGCCGCCGTCGACCTCGTCCACCAGGCCATCAGCGCCGTGACCGATGTCGAAGGCTCCGACAAAGATCTCGTCACCATCCGCGAAGCCCTGGGCGACGCAGTGCTGCGTCTGTCGGACTCCGCTGCCGAACTGTCCTCCTACCTCTCGGGCTTCGACGAACTCGGCGAGACCTCGCTCGAGGAGACCGAGGCCCGCCGCGCCGAGCTCGGAACCCTCGCCCCCTACGGGCAGGACGTGGCCGAGGTGCTCGAATTCGAGACCCGGTCGGCAGCAGAACTCGCCGAACTCGAGGCCGAGGACCGCGACCTCGACGGCCTCGACGCCGAACTGGCCGAGGCTCGGGAGGCGATGGAATCCGCGGCCGCCGCGCTCACCGCGATCCGCACGCGCACGGCCGAGGAGTTCTCGGCCGCCGTGAGCGAGGAGCTGGCCGCCCTGTCGATGCCCAAGGCGAGCGTGGCGTTCGAGATCACCGAGCGCGAACCCGCCGCCCACGGCGCCGACGAGGTGCGGCTGACCTTCGCCGCCCACGAATCCTCGACCCCCGACGACATCGGCAGGGTCGCCAGCGGCGGTGAGCTCTCCCGCGTCATGCTCGCCATCGAGGTCGTGCGCGCGGCCAGCGAATCCATCCCCACCTATGTCTTCGACGAGGTCGACGCCGGCGTCGGAGGCAAGGCCGCCGTGGAGATCGGCCGCCGGCTGGCCAAGCTCGCCCGCAATGCGCAGGTCATCGTCGTCACCCACCTGCCGCAGGTCGCGGCCTGGGCCGATACGCATGTGACCATCGTCAAGGACGACGATGCGGAGACGGTGCGCTCAGGCGTCCGGGAACTGTCGGAGGACGAACGGGTCGTCGAACTCTCCCGCATGCTCGCGGGCATGGACGAGTCCGCCTCGGCGAAGGCCCACGCCGCGGAGCTGCTTGACTCGGCACGGCAGGGCAAGGACGCCGACGCCATGAGCACATGAGATGATGGGCGAACCATGAACGTGCGCAGACACCGCGAGAACCCCGCCGCACCCACCCGGTCCGGTCCGGCTCCTGCCCGGCTGGACCGACGCACGAAAGACCTCACCAAACGCCTCCAAGCAGGCGATATCGCGGTCATCAAGCACTCCGACATCGACCGCATCTCCGCCGAAGCCCTCGTCGCCTGCCGCCCGGCCGCGGTGATCAACGCTGACAAATCGATCTCCGGCCGCTACCCGAACCTCGGACCGGGCATCATCGTCGACGCCGGCATCCCCCTCATCGACGCCGTCGGAACCGAGATCTTCGACGCCGTGGACGAACACGACGAGATCAGCACCGACGGCGACGCCGTCCTCCTCGACGACACCGAGATCGCCGCGGGTGTGCTGCAGACGCAGGAGACCATCGCCGATGACATGCACGCGGCCGAGGCCGGAATGAACTCCGTGCTCGTGGACTTCATCGACAACACGATCGAATACATCCGCAAGGACTCCGACCTGCTCTCGGCCGAACTCGTCGTGCCCGAGGTGAATACGAGCTTCACCGACCGGCACGTCCTCATCGTCGTCCGCGGCTACCACTACAAGGAGGACCTGGCGATGCTGTCCTCCTACATCCGCGAATACCGGCCGCTGCTCATCGGCGTCGACGGAGGCGCCGATGCCATCATCGAGGCCGGCTACCGTCCCGATATGATCGTCGGCGACATGGACTCCGTGTCCGACACCGCCCTGACCTCCGGAGCCGAGATCGTCGTCCATGCCTACCGCGACGGCAACGCCCCGGGCACCGAGCGCGTGAAGTCCCTCGGCGTCGACTGCGTCGCCTTCGCCGCCTCCGGCACCAGCGAGGACATCGCCATGCTGCTCGCCGACGACAAGGGAGCCGAACTCATCGTGGCCGTCGGCACCCACGACACCGTCATGGAGTTCCTCGACAAGGGACGCAAGGGCATGGCCTCGACGTTCATCACCCGGCTGCGCGTGGGGTCGAAGCTCATCGACGCCAAGGGCGTGTCCCTGCTCTACCGGCAGCGCATCTCCAGCCTGCAGCTGGCCGTGCTCATCGTCGCCGGTCTCGTCGCCCTCGGCGTCGCCCTGGCCGCGACCTCGGCCGGACAGACCTTCCTCGGCCTCATCGGCGCCCAACTCGACGGGTTCTTCGGCTGGGTCGGCTCCCTCTTCGGACCCGATCCCGCGACCACGCCGCAATCCGTCGGCTTCATCCAAGGACTGACCAGTGATTGATTTCCGCTACCACCTCGTCTCCCTCGTCTCGGTCTTCCTCGCCCTCGCGGTGGGCATCGTCCTCGGTGCGGGACCGCTCAAGGAGCCGATCGGCGAGTCCCTGCAGAGCCAGGTCGACGCGCTGCGCTCCGACCGCGACAATCTGCGCTCGAACCTCGACGCGGCCAAGGGCAACATCGACAAGCAGAACGAATTCGTCACCGCCGCGGCCCCCGAACTCATCAAAGGTGCGCTCAAGGACCAGGCGGTGAGCATCATCGCCGGCCCCGAGGCCGACCCCGAACAGGTCGAAGAGGTCAGCAACCGCGTCAAGGAAGCCGACGGAACCATCGCCGGCGACGTGTCCTTCGTGCCGAACACGCTGAGTCTCGAGAACTCCGCCGACTTCCTCGAACAGCTGCGCACCATCGTGCCGGCCCTGCCGCAGGACGATTCGACCGCGATCCGCGCGGCGCTCGTCATCGCCTTGACCGGCAATGCCTCGATGCTCGAGGACGCCGACGACAGCAAGGCCGCGGAGAAGAAGTCGCCGAAGCTCTACGACGCCTTCGTCGAAGCCGACCGCCTGCGCACCGACACCGACCACAAGACGACCTCGCTGTTCATCGTCATCGACGACGAGAACTCGACCCTGGCCGAGGAGACGGAGCCCAGCCCCGAGGCGAGCGATGACAAGGCCACCCGCACCCTGGTCACCGACTTCGTCACCGCGCTGACCGCCGAAGCCGCCTCGGTGGTCGTCGCCGGCGACGCCGGATCGGCCCAGAACGGACTCGTCAACGTGCTGCGGACCGAGAAGTCCCGGGCCAGCACCGTCGACGGGCTCGGCCTCGGAGCCGGTCCCGTCATCGCGGTGCGGGCGTTGGCCGCCGGTGAGGAGGGCAAGCACGGACACTTCGGATTCGCCGAGGATGCCGAGGGAATACTGCCCGCCAAGACCTCCGAGACGAAGAAGGGCGACGCGCAATGATCCGATCCATCGTCAGCTCCGCCGTGGCCGGGCTCGCCGGCTTCGCCGCGACGAAGGCCGTGCTGCGATCCCGGCTGCGCACCCACGACAGCGTCGTGCGCACCAACCATGCCGGCCGCGAGGTCTCATTGATCGAAGGCCCGGCCGTGACCGCGGGCCTGCTGGCCGGCGGCCTGCTCATCGAAGACCCCCGCCAGCGCGCGGCCACCCTGCTGGCCACCGGCGCGGCCGGCAGCCTCGGCGCCGTCGACGACTTCTGCGAATCGGGAACCTCGAAGGGCCTGCGCGGACACCTCAGCGCTTTGGCCCGCGGCGAGATCACGACGGGGGCGATCAAGGTCGCCGGGATCCCGCTGGCCTCGATCGCCGCCGCCGCGATCCTGCGCACCGGCTCGCGGAGAACCGGGCTCTTCGGCTGCGCCCGACCAGACGAGGGGATCTCCTGGGCGGCGAAGGCCTGCGACATCGTCGTCACCGGGGGAGTCATCGCCGGATCGGCGAACCTGTTCAACCTCCTCGACCTCCGTCCCGGCCGGACGCTCAAGGCCGGGCTGCTCACCGTGGCCTTCGCCGACCACGTCCACGGTGTGTCCTGGGCTCCCGCCACCGCGATCGCCGGCGCCTCGGCAGCCGCCTGGCCCGACGACCTGGCCGGGGAGGTCATGCTCGGCGATACGGGGGCGAACGCACTCGGAGCGGCCATCGGCACGATCCTGGCCGAGACCGCCGACCCTGTCGGGCGCCGCATCATCCTCGCCGTCCTCGCCGGACTCACCCTGGCCAGCGAGAAGGTGTCCTTCACCTCCGTCATCGAAGCGACCCCGGGCCTGCGCGAGATCGACTCCTTCGGCCGCGAGGACGTGTGAGCAAGCTCGTTCGAGTCTTCGCCTCCACGGCGCTGCTCGTCTCGATCATCACCCTCTTCACCCGACTGGTCGGATTCCTCCGCTGGTTGGTGTTCTCACCGACCGTCGGCGCCGGCACCGTCGGCACCGCCTACCAGAGCGCGAACCAGGTGCCGAACATCCTCTTCGAGGTCGTCGCCGGCGGTGCCCTGGCCGGAGCCGTCATCCCGCTGCTCGCGATCCCGCTGGCGCGCTCGGACCGGGAGACGGCCGGCCGCATCGCCTCGGCGCTGCTGACGTGGGCCGTCTCGGTCACCCTGCCGCTGTCGATCATCCTCGCCGTCTTCGCCCCTGAGATCGCGAACCTGCTGGTCGACGCGAAGACCCCTGAATCCGCCGAGGTCCAGGCGACCGCGCAGTTCCTGCTGATGTTCGCCCCGCAGCTCGTCCTCTACGGCATCGGCGCCGTGCTCACGGGTGTGCTCCAGGCGCACCGGAAGTTTCTCTGGCCGGCCTTCACCCCGCTGCTGTCGAGCCTCGTCGTCATCGGCAGCTATATCGCCTACAGCCTCGTCGGCGGCACCGACGACAGCTGGCAGACCCACCTCGGGTGGCTCGGCTGGGGCACCACGCTCGGCGTGGCGGCACTGGCCCTGCCCTTGGCGCTGCCGATGCGCTCGACCGGTCTGCGGCTGCGCCCCACCTTCGCCTTCCCACCCGGAGTCGCCCACCGCGTGCTGCGCCTGGCAGGAGCGGGAATGGCGGCGCTGCTGGCTCAGCAGGCGGCCGTGCTCGCAACCCTGACGCTGTCGAACCACTCGGGCGGCAAAGGCACCTTCGTCCTCTTCAGCTACATCAACGCCGTCTACCTCCTGCCCTATGCGGTGCTCGCCGTGCCGGTGGCGACCGTGATGTTCCCGTCCCTGTCGACCTGGGCGGGCCGGAGCAGAACCCCCGAGGCGAGTGAGGCCGAACGTGCCGAGGCAGCGGTGCGCCTGCGCGCCCTGACCTCGACGACGACCGCGCTCATCCTCACCATCGGCGGGCTCGGTGCCGTCATCCTGCTGTCGGCGGCAGGACCCCTGCAGACCTTCTTCACCGCCATCGACGCCGCCAAAGACGTCGCCGACGTGCCCTTCGACTCGATGGGGCGGGCGATCATGGTCATGGCCCTGGCCGTGCCCGGCTGGTCGTTCGTCGCCTGGGGCACCCGCGTGTTCTACGCTCTCGAACGCTCCCGCCATTCGGCCGCGGCGACGACGACGGGGTGGGTCCTCGTCATCGTCGGCATGATCGTCGCCATCCTGGTGACGAATGCCGACGGGGATCCCGGGCTGACCCTGGTCGCGATCTGCGTCGGCTACGCGCTGGGCATGAGCGTGGCCGGCGGATTCCTGCTCGTGTCCATCCGCCGCGTGCTCGGGCCCACTGGGCTCGCCTTCGTCGGTCGCCGCGGACTGCTGGCTGTGGGAGCCGCCGTCGTCGCCGGTACCGCCGGCATCGTGACCTCCCAATGGATCGGGGGAGTGCTCGACAACACTGCGAGCTCGGGCGTGATCGCCGGCATCGCCGCGGCCCTGCTGGGCTGCGTCGTCTTCGCCGTCATCGTCCTCGTCGCCGACCGCGGCTTCCTCGGCGAGATCCGCCGACTGCTCGCCGACCGCACCGAACGCACTTCGTCCGAAACCACACGAGCTGACAGTGAGGATGAGTCATGAGAATCGTCTACGCACTCGGCACCTCGACCGGGGGAGTCGGCACCCATGTGCGCGCGCTGGCCCGCGATATGGCCGCCGCCGGTCACGAGGTCGGCGTCATCGGCCCCGCCGCCACCGATGAGCACTTCGGCTTCTCTCGGCTGCCCGGTGTCCGCTTCGCCGCCCTCGAGCTGGGCACCGGCCTCGGCGTCGGCGATGCGGCGCTGGTCAGGCGCCAACGCACCCTGTTGCGCAGCTTCGATGCCGAGATCGTCCACGCCCACGGATTCCGCGCCGGACTCATCACCCTGCTCACCCTGCGCACCCTGCGGGCCCGGCCGCGGTTCGTCCTCAGCCTCCACAACCGGGCCAGCGGGCACGGGCTGCGGGCGAAAGTCGAGACCCAGGTGGAGACGATGCTCGCCCGCGGGGCCGACCTCGTGCTCGGTGCCAGCACCGACCTCGTCGAACGGGCCCGAGAACTCGGTGCGAGCGATGCGCGTTTCCTGCCCGCCGCGGCCCCGCAGGTCGAGCAGATCAGCGCCGAGGCGGCCGGCACCGCACGTGCCCGCCTGGCCGCCGAATACTCCTTCTCCGAAGGAGCGGTCATCGTGCTCGCCGTCGGCCGCGTGGCGCGGCAGAAGAACTATCCGATGCTCGTGCGCGCCCTCGGCCGCCTCGGCGAGGAACCGGAAGCCGGACACGGCCCCGCTGAGGACTCGGACCGGGACGCAGCCGACCCTGCGCTCGTCGTCCTCATCGCCGGCGCCGCCGACGAAGCGGTGCTCGCCGATGTCCGCGCGCAGTACGATCAGCTCGCGGCCGCCCAGACGATTCCCCCGTTGCACTTCCTCGGCGCCCGCGACGACGTCGCCGAACTCGCCGCCGCCGCTGATGTCTACGTCCTCACCAGCGTGTGGGAGGCCCGGGCACTCGTGCTCCAGGAGGCGCTGATGGCCGGCAAGGCGATCGTCGCCACCGCCACCGGCGGCAGCGCCGAACTCGTTGCCGACGCGGGCATCCTCGTGGCCGATGACGATGATCGGGCGCTGGCCGAGGCGGTCGCCGAGCTCGCCGTCGATCCCGCTCGCAGGGCCGAATTGGGCGCCCGCGCTCGGGCCCGGGGAGCCGAGCTTCCCGATGAGAGGGAAGTGGCCGACAAACTCGTGAGCCTTTACACGGAACTCCTATGAGCCCAGGTAGGCTAGAAGCAGCGTCGATCGAAAGAAGAGGATGAGGAAATGAGCGAATCCGGCGAGGTCAACCCACTGAGCGCAGACACGAGGATTCTGCACGTGCTCGCCGAAACCACAGGTCCGGTCGTCGAAGTGGCGAAGCTCGCCGTGCTCGGTCACCTCCGCGCGGGCTTCAAGGTCGCCGTCGCCGCACACCGGTCGCTGCTGGGCACGTTCGGTGTTCCCGAGGAGCTGGCCGGCGAATTCCGCGAGATCGAACTCGCCGCTCGCAGACGCTTCAGCATGGCCGATCCGAACACCGCCTTCACCCTTCACAAGTACTACCAGCACGTCGACATCGTCCACGCGCACGGACTCCACGCGGCGACGCTCGCCGGACTCGCCTTCACCGGTCTGCCCGCCCGCCTGCATCCGAAGGTCGTGGCCACGGTCGAGTCCTTCGACTCCGCGAACGTCATCGAGAAGACCGGTGCCGACATCGTCGGACGCACGGCCACCGCCGTGCTGGGAACCACCGAACCCGTCGTCGACTACTTCAGCGGCAAGGTCCCGGTCGTCGAACGCGCCGAACTCGTCCACCCGGACATCGACGTCGACCTCACCGTGCGCACCCCGCGGGCGGAGGTCCGACGCGAACTCGGCATCTCGGAAGGCACCTGGCTGGTCGCCAGCCCCATCGCCCTGCGCGACCACACGGCGCTGGCGACCGTGCTCGACGCCGCCGACCAGATCAACCGCAAGCGTCCCGGCCGACGGGTCGTCACCGTGCTCACCGGCACCGGCAAGGACCGTTCGACTGTCGCTCGCGAATTCGCCGACCGCGGCGTCATCGTCGCTCCGGCCGGTGACCTCGTCGACGTCGCCGCGGCAGCGGACGTCGTCATCGCCAGCGAGACGATGACCGGACTGAGCCACGAGGACCTCATGCAGCTGTCGAAGCCGGCCGTGTTCATCGGCAGCGGACGCCGCGCAGGCATCTGGGGCGAGGCCGCGCAGAGCGTCGAGGCAGACGACACCGACGGGCTGCTGCGTGAGATCAATCATCTTCTCGACGATCCGACGGGACGCGGAACCTCCGCTGTGGCGGCGAAGAAGCGGGTCATCGACGTCAGCAACGGTGCCGCGATCTCCGAAACGCTGCTCGATCTGTACGCCGAGGTCGACGCGGCCTCGGATTCGTGAGCCGGACTTTGATAGAATCAAATCCCGTGGTGAATCGAACTGGCCCTGGTGGCACACATACGGCAAAGCACATCTTCGTCACGGGAGGCGTCGCCTCTTCGTTGGGCAAGGGACTGACGGCCTCGAGCCTCGGCCACCTGCTCACTCAGCGCGGACTCACGGTGGCCATGCAGAAGCTGGATCCCTACCTCAATGTGGATCCCGGCACGATGAATCCCTTCCAACACGGTGAGGTCTTCGTCACCGAGGACGGTGCCGAGACCGACCTCGACATCGGCCACTACGAACGCTTCCTCGACAACGACCTCGACGGCGCCGCGAATGTCACGACCGGTCAGATCTACTCCTCGGTCATCGCGAAGGAGCGCCGCGGAGCCTATCTCGGCGACACCGTGCAGGTCATCCCGCACATCACCGACGAGATCAAGGCGCGGATGCGTGCGCAGGCCGAACGCCCCGAGGCCGAGCGTCCCGATGTCATCATCACCGAGATCGGCGGCACCGTCGGCGACATCGAATCCCAGCCCTTCCTCGAAGCGGCCCGTCAGGTCCGCCACGACATCGGTCGGGACAATGTGTTCTTCATCCACGTCTCCCTCGTGCCCTACCTCGGGCCCTCCGGAGAGCTGAAGACGAAGCCGACCCAGCACTCGGTGGCGACGCTGCGCTCGATCGGCATCCAGCCCGATGCGATCGTGCTGCGCTCCGACCGCGAACTGCCGGACTCGATCCGGTCGAAGATCGCCGGTGCCTGCGATGTCGAGACCGACGCCGTCGTCTCCTGCGTCGACGCCCCGAGCATCTACGACATCCCGAAGGTCCTCCACGACGGCGGCCTCGACGTGTTCGTCATCCGCAGCCTCAACCTGCCCTTCCGCGACGTCGACTGGACGAAATGGGACTGGGTGCTCGAACGAGTGCACAATCCCGCCCGCGAGGTCGCGATCGGCATCGTCGGCAAGTACATCGACCTGCCCGACGCCTACCTGTCGGTGACCGAGGCCCTGCGCCACGGCGGCTTCGCCAACGACGCGAAGGTGAAGATCCACTGGATCGCCTCCGACGACTGCCGCACCCCCGAGGGCGCGGAGAAGGCCCTGTCCGGACTCGACGCGGTCTGCGTGCCCGGCGGCTTCGGCATCCGCGGCATCGAGGGCAAGCTCGGCGCGCTCGAGTACACGCGCACCCACCAGATCCCGACTCTGGGCCTGTGCCTGGGCCTGCAGTGCATGGTCATCGAATACGCGCGCAACGTCGCCGGCATCGAGGCGGCCTCGTCCTCCGAGTTCGACCCGGAGACCGCGGTCCCGGTCATCGCGACGATGGCCGAGCAGCTGTCCATCGTCGAAGGCGAGGGCGACCTGGGCGGCACCATGCGCTTGGGCACCTACGAGGCGAAGCTGGCCGAAGGCAGCGTCGTCGCCGGCGTCTACGGAGCGAGCACGATCAATGAACGCCACCGCCACCGCTACGAGGTCAACAACACCTACCGCGAACAGCTCGCCGAGGCGGGGCTCGAATTCTCGGGCACCTCGCCCAACGGCGAGCTCGTCGAATTCGTCGAGCTGCCGGCGGCCACGCACCCGTTCTACGTCTCGACGCAGGCTCACCCCGAACTCAAATCGCGCCCGACTCGTCCGCACCCGCTGTTCGCGGGGCTGGTGGCCGCGGCACTGGAACGCCAGTGAGCGACCGGGCGCATCAGTGAGAGACTGAGAGACAACACCATGGCACGGGAGACTCGGCAGCAGCTCGAAGACCCGGACCACTCTGGCGATGCCGTCGGCGAGAGCGCCGGCGGCATCGCCTTTCCCACCACCGTCGAGGCACCGGGAGGCAGCCGATGAGCACACTGCAGGACGAGACCCACACCCCGAACATCACCGCGTCCGAACTCGTCTACCGCGGTGCGGTCTGGGACGTCCGCCGGGAGACCTTCGACCTGCCGGAGGCCCCCGGGCTCGTCCGCGACATGATGGCGCACACCGGCGCCGTGGGTGTGGCCGTGGTCGATGAGCAGCAGCGGATCCTTCTCATCCAGCAGTACCGGCACCCGGTCCGGGCCCGCCTGTGGGAGGTGCCGGCGGGGCTGCTCGATGTGGCCGGTGAGGATCCGTTCGACGCGGCCAAGCGGGAGCTCGTCGAGGAGGCCGATCTGACCGCGAAGAGGTGGGAGGTCCTCAGCGACTCCTGCCTGACCCCCGGCGGCAGCAGCGAGACGATGCGCCTCTTCCTCGCCCGAGACATCAGCCTCGTCCCCGAGGCCGAGCGGCACGAGCGCAGCGAGGAGGAAGCCGGGCTCCGCTTCCGCTGGGTCGACATCGACGAGGCGCTCGACGCCGTCGTGATGGGGCGGATCACGAACGCGATCGCCCAGCTGGCGATCCTCCAGGTCTCTCGCGTGCTCCGCGCCGAGGCCGAGGGCAGTCCCGTGAGCCTGCGATCGGTCGAAGCGCCGCGTCGCCTCGTCGACGGCCGCGCCGATTTCGGCCGCGGGGCCGAAGTCATCACCGACGAGGACTGAGGGCCATGGCTCGGCACGGGGCCGAACTCCTGCCCGAGGAGCTGCCCGAGGGGCTGCGGCGCGGCTTCGAGTCCTATCTCAACTCCCTGCGCTTCGAACGCGGCCTGTCACGGAACTCAATCGATGCGTACGCCCGTGACCTCGCCCGCTACGGGACCTGGCTGCACGATGAGGGGATCGGCCGCCTCGGCGAGGTGGATCGGGGACGGGTCGAGGACTACGGACTGCATCTGCTCGACACCGGCCTCGCTCCGCGGACCCGGGCCCGCGCGCTCGTGGCGGTGCGTCGTTTCCACACCTTCGCCTTCGCCGAGAACCTCGCCCCCACCGACCCGGCCTCCGAGGTCAGCCCGCCGCAGGAAGGACTGCGGCTGCCCAAGGCGCTCTCACTCGAGGAGATCGAGGCGATGCTGGCGACCGCGGCCGGTGAGGAACCCGCGCAGATCCGAGCCGCGGCCCTCCTCGAACTCCTCTACGCCACGGGCGCACGCATCTCCGAGGCCGTCGGGGTCGATCTCGACGACCTCGACCTCGACTCCGGACTCGTCCGTGTCTACGGCAAGGGAGGGAAGGAGAGGATCGTGCCCTTCGGCTCCCATGCGGCACGCGCCCTGGGCAGCTGGGTGTCGCGAGTGAGGCCGACGATGGCGGCGAAGGCGAAGACGAGTTCGCCGGCGGGAGCGCTGTTCCTCAACGCCCGGGGGACTCGCCTGTCGCGGCAGAGCGCCTGGCAGATCGTCAAGACCGCGGGCGAACACGCCGGACTCGAGGTCGAAGTGTCGCCGCACACCTTCCGCCACTCCTTCGCCACGCATCTGCTCGAGGGCGGGGCGGACATCCGCGTCGTCCAGGAGCTGCTCGGGCATGCCTCGGTGACGACGACCCAGATCTACACGAAGGTCACCGAGGAGACACTGCGGGAAGTGTACGCGACCTCGCACCCCCGGGCGCGGTAGGGTTGGACGAAGAGCAACGAAAGGTGGCCATCCGAGTGATGAATACGCAAGAGGCGTTGGATATTCCCCAGCAGAGGTCCGCAGCATCCGAGCCCCAGGATTTCCCGGAGCCGGCCCCCTTGAGTTCGCACGGGCCCGCCCGCATCATCGCCATGGTCAACCAGAAGGGCGGGGTCGGGAAGACGACCTCGTCGATCAACCTCGGCGCCGCTCTGGCCGCTTACGGGCGCAAGATGCTGCTCGTCGACTTCGATCCGCAGGGCGCCCTGTCCGTAGGGCTCGGCCTCAACCCCTATGACCTCGACATCAGCGTCTACAACCTGCTCATGAACCCGCGGCTGGACCCGCACGAGGTGATCGTCGGCACGGACTTCGAGGACATCGACATCCTGCCCGCGAACATCGACCTCTCCGCCGCCGAGGTCCAGCTCGTCGGGGAGGTCGCCCGCGAGCAGGTGCTGGCCCGAGCACTGGCGAAGGTCGCCGACGAATACGATGTCATCCTCATCGACTGCCAGCCCTCGCTCGGCCTGCTCACGGTCAATGCGCTCACCGCGGCCCACGGGGTCGTCATCCCGCTCGAAACCGAGTTCTTCGCCCTCCGCGGTGTCGCCCTGCTCGTCGAGACCATCGAGAAGGTCCAGGATCGGCTCAACCCCTCGCTCGAGATCGACGGGATCCTCGCGACGATGTTCGACTCGCGGACCCTGCACTCGAAGGAAGTCATGTCGCGTGTCACCGAGGCCTTCGGCGACAAGGTCTTCGAGACCGTCATCAATCGCACCGTGAAGTTCCCCGACGCCTCCGTGGCCGCCGAGCCGATCACGAGCTTCGCGCCCAAGCACGCGGGTTCGGAGGCCTACCGGCGTCTGGCCCGGGAGCTCATCGCCCGCGGAGGCGCACCCTGAACGACGCCGCAGTGCAGGAGGCCGCGCAGGGATTCCAGGTGGAGCTGGAGAACTTCTCCGGCCCCTTCGACCTGCTGCTCGGGCTGATCTCGAAACGCCGGCTCGACGTCACCGAGATCGCGCTGGCCGAGGTGACCGACGAGTTCATCGCCTACACCGCCGAGCTCAAGGACAAGGCGAGCCTCGCCGAGATCTCGCAGTTCCTCCTCGTCGCGGCCACGCTGCTCGACCTCAAGACCGCGCGTCTGCTCCCGCACGAAGAGGGCGAGGAGGTGCTCGACCTCGAACTGCTCGAGGCCAGGGACCTCCTCTTCGCCCGACTTCTCCAGTACAAGGCGTACAAGTCCGTGTCCGGCTACCTCGCCGAGGCGATGGCCGCCGGATCGATCCGGGCACCCCGCGACGTCGGCCTCGAGGCCGAGTTCCAGGACGTGCTGCCTCCGCTGCAGCTGAACATCGGTCCCGGGGAGTTGGCCGGCATCTTCGCCACCGTGCTCCAACGCGACCACACCCCGCCGAGCGTGGCCGTCGACCACATCCATCTGCCGCTGGTCAGCGTGTCCGAGCAGCGCGGACACATCCTGTCGCTGCTGCGCAGCGGCGAGGTCGACTTCGCCGATCTCATGGACACGGCCGAGAACACTCTGGTCGTCGTCGCCCGCTTCCTCGCCCTGCTGGAGCTGTTCAAGGTCGGGCTGTGCGACTTCGATCAGCCCGAACCGCTCGGACGCCTCCTCATCCACCGCACCGAGATGAGCGAGGACGGCGTCGACCTGCGCACCGAAGGCGCCTGGAGCGCCGACGAGGACGAGGCCGGCGCCGGCACGGAATCAGCGCACGAGGGCTCCGCAGGGGACACGGGAGCCGATGAGGACGAGGACTCCGCAAACGATTTGGAAGAGGACGAATGATCGACGACGAGATCCTCGCCGGCATCGAGGCCGTGCTCATGATCACCGATGCGGCCGTCGGCGCCGGGGAGCTCGCCGCCTCGCTCGGCCTCGACGAGGACACAGTGCTCGAAGCCATCGCCGTGCTCAAGGCCGACTATGACGGCGACGAGGACCGTCGGCAGCGCGGGTTCGAGATCCGCCACGTCGCCGGCGGCTTCCGCATCTTCTCCCGCGGCGACTACCACGACGTCGTCAAGGACTTCCTCACCGCAGATCAGAGCACGAAGCTGTCCCAGGCGGCGCTCGAGACGCTGGCCGTCATCGCCTACCGGCAGCCGATCTCACGACCGCGCATCGCCGCGATCCGCGGCGTCAGCGTCGACGGGGTGATCCGGACCCTGCTGCTGCGCGGACTCATCGTCGAAGCGGGGAAGGAGGCGTCGACCTCGGCGCTGCTCTATGCGACGACGCGTGAGTTCCTCGACACCATGGGGATGAATTCGATCGACGATCTGCCGGACATCGCCCCCTACCTGCCCGAGGACGCCGACGTCGCCGAACTCGGCTCGGAAGACACCGAGGTGCTCGCCGAGATCGGCTCGGACGATATCGCCGATGAGAGCGTCGAGATGTCACGAGCAGCCGATTGATTTGAGAGAATGGAAGTATGAGTCCCTACCGTGATCCCCGTGCGCCCGGCGGGCGCCAGAACCGACCGAGTCGAAAACAGCGCGCAGCAACGAATTCCAAGGCCTCCCGGAAGCCTGCTTCGGGGACCGGCCAGACATCGGATGCCCATATCAGCGGTGGTGTGCGGCTGCAGAAGGTGCTCGCCGAGGCGGGCCTGGGCTCACGTCGGGCGTGCGAGCAGCTCATCGTCGACGGGCGCGTCGAGGTCGACGGCTCCGTCGTGACCGAGCTGGGCACCCGGATCGACCCCGAGACGCAGTCCGTGCATGTCGATACGGTGAGAATTTCGACACAGACCAAGAAGGTCTACCTCGTGCTCAACAAGCCGGCCGGTGTCGTGTCGACGATGAGCGACCCCGAGGGGCGCCCCTGCCTGGCCGACTACGTGCGCAACAACAACGAGCGCCTCTTCCACGTCGGTCGTCTCGACACCGAGACCGAGGGGCTCATCCTGCTGACCAACGACGGAGAGCTGAGCAACCGCCTGGCCCATCCGCGCTACGAGATCCCGAAGACCTACCTCGCGAAGGTCAAGGGGCAGCTGGCCAAGGACGCCGGCGCGATCCTCAAGGCCGGCATCGACCTCGAGGACGGCTTCGTCAAGGTCGACGACTTCAGGCTCGTCGACTCGACGCCGGGCAAGTCCGTCGTCGAACTCACCCTGCACTCGGGCCGCAACCGGATCGTGCGCCGACTCCTCGCCGAGATCGGCCATCCGGTGGAGCGGCTCGTGCGCTTGAGGTTCGGACCGATCGTGCTCGACGAGCAGAAGCAGGGTAAGATCCGCCCGCTGCGCTCCGATGAGGTCGGTGCCCTCTTCGAGGCCGTCGGGTTGTGAGAGTCCACATCATCGGCACCGGCCTGCTCGGTGCCAGCTTGGGGCTGGCGCTGAGCGAGAAGGGCCATCAGGTGACCCTCGAGGACGCCTCGCCGACCGCTCAGCAGCTCGCCGCCGACCTCGGCGCCGGACGGGTGCTCGCCCAGGCCGACGCTGACGCATCTGCGTCCGCCGGCTCCGCCGCCGACCCGGACATCGTCGTCGTCGCGACCCCGCCCGATGTCGCGGCACGCGTCATCGCCTCGGCGCTCGAGACCTACCCGGACGCGACGGTCACGGACGTCGCCAGCGTCAAGACCCGTCTCCTCGAGTCGGTGACGGCGCTCGTCACGCATGCCCAGCTCGATCGCTACATCGGCTGCCATCCGATGGCCGGCCGGGAGAAGTCCGGCGCCATCGCCGCGCAGTCCGATCTCTTCACGGCCCGGCCGTGGGTGATCTGCTCGGATGCGGACACACCGTCCGACCGCCTCGGCGAGGTCATCGCCATGGCCGAGGACACGGGTGCCTCGGTGCTGCACCTCGATCCGCGCATCCATGATGCCGCGGTCGCGAAGGTCTCACACGTGCCGCAAGTCGTCGCCTCTCTGGTGGCCTCCCAGCTGCGGCACGCACCGTTGGAGGAGATCGCCCTGGCCGGACAGGGGCTGCGCGATGTCACGCGCATCGCCGCCAGCGACCCGGGCCTGTGGACGCAGATACTGTCCGGGAACGCCGAAGAGGTCCGGTCCGTGCTCGTGGATCTGCGGAGCGAACTCGACGAGGTCATCGGCGCGCTCGAACTCGGTCCCGGTTCGACCGGGCTGCTCGCGAAGGCGATCGCTCTGGGCAATGAGGGACACGACCGGATTCCCGGCAAGCACGGGCAGCCGCCCACCACCTATGCTGTTGTCACGATCCTGGTTCCGGACACGCCCGGGACCCTGGCCCGGCTGTTCAAGGACATCGGCGACCTCGGCGTCAATGTCGAGGACTTCCGCATGGATCACGCCTCCGGTCGGAAGCTCGGCATGGTCGACGTGTCCGTGGTTCCGGCCATCCAGCAGGAGCTGGAGATCGGATTGCTGTCGAAGGGATGGCAGATCCCCGAATCCGCCATCGAGAAAGAAGGAACTGCATGAGCGTCGTAGCCATTGACGGACCATCCGGAGTGGGGAAGTCGAGCACCGCCAAGGAGGTGGCGCGTCGGATGGGATACCAGTACCTCGACACCGGTGCGATGTATCGCGCAATGGCGTGGCTGTGCCTCAACCGCGGGGTCACCGATCCCGTCGACGTCCTCGAGCAGGTGCGCGGGGCCGATCTCGAGATCTCGCTGAGCCCCGACGAGTTCTTCGTCTCCGTCGACGACATCGACGTCACCGAGGAGATCCGTGGCACGGACGTGTCGGCGAATGTGCAGACGGTCTCCGGCGTCGTCGACGCCCGCGAGGAGCTCATCGAGATGCAGCGCGAATACATCGCCGCCGCACCCGAGGGCATCGTCGTCGAGGGCCGGGACATCACGACCGTGGTGGCACCCGACGCCGAGGTGCGCATCCTCATGACCGCCCGTGACGAGGTGCGGGTGGCCCGCCGTGCGAAGGAAGTGCACGGAAACACCGAGGCCGAGGCGATCGCCGCCACCGAAGACCTGGTCACCGGCCGTGACGCGAAGGACTCCGCCACGACGAGCTTCACAGAGGCCGCCGACGGAGTGTACACACTCGATACCAGCGACATCGACTTCGACCAGGTGGTCGAGACGGTGCTGCAGCTGGTGAAGGACTCACAATGAGCGAATCCGAATTCCACGAAACACCCGATGAGGACCTGGTCGACCGGGTCGAGAGCATCAGCGACGAGGAGGCCGAACAGCGGGCGACCGCACTCGAGGCCGGGCTCGAGAGCTACGAGCTCGAGGACGAGGACCGTGCCCTGCTGAGGGTTCACGGCTTCGAGGTCGAGGAAGAGGACGTGCTCGGGGCCGCCCCCGTGCTCGCCGTCGTCGGACGCCCGAACGTCGGCAAGTCGACGCTGGTCAACCGGATCCTCGGCCGTCGCGAGGCCGTCGTCGAGGATGTTCCCGGCGTCACCCGTGACCGGGTGAGCTACCGGGCGGAGTGGAACACGAAGGCATTCACCCTCGTCGACACCGGCGGCTGGGATTCGGATTCGAAGGGCATGGCCTCGCGGATCGCGATCCAGTCGGAGATCGCTGTGGACATGGCCGATGCCGTCGTGCTCGTCGTCGATGCGACCACCGGGCCGACTTCGACCGATGAGATGATCGTGCAGATGCTGCGGAGGAAGAAGAAGCCCGTCATCCTCGCGGCGAACAAGGTCGATGACGAACGCGGCGAGCTCATGGCCGCCGAACTCTGGGGCCTGGGCATGGGGCAGCCGTGGACGGTCTCGGCCCTGCACGGGCGCGGAGTGGCCGACCTGCTCGACGAGGTCCTCACCGTCCTGCCGGAGGTCTCCGCCGTCGACACCCGCATCGAAGAGGGCGGGCCGCGCCGTGTGGCTCTCGTGGGGCGGCCGAACGTCGGCAAGTCCTCCCTGCTCAACCAGCTCCTGGGCACCGACCGTGTGCTTGTGGACAATGTCGCCGGCACCACTCGTGACCCCGTCGACGAACTCATCGAGCTCGGCGGCAAGCAGTGGCGCTTCGTCGACACCGCAGGAATCCGGCGGCGTGCACATCAGGCCAGCGGCGCGGACTTCTACGCCGCGCTGCGCACCCAGACCGCGCTCGAGCGCGCCGAGGTGGCCGTCGTCCTCCTCGAGGTCCAGGAACCCCTGAGCGAACAGGATGTGCGCATCGTGACCACGGCCGCCGAGGCCGGTCGAGCCGTGGTGCTCGCGTTCAACAAGTGGGACCTCCTCGACGACGAACGCCGCTACTACCTCGAGAGAGAGATCGAGAGGGACCTCTCGCATGTGGCCTGGGCGCCGCGGGTGAACATCTCCGCGAAGACCGGTCGGCACGCCGAGAAGCTCGTGCCCGCGATGGAGACGGCACTCGAGGGCTGGGACACCCGCATTCCCACGGGTCGGCTCAACGCGTTCCTCGGCGAGCTGGTCGCGGCCAATCCGCATCCCGTGCGCGGCGGCAAGCAGCCTCGCATCCTCTTCGGCACCCAGGCGCAGTCGCGTCCGCCGAAGTTCGTGCTGTTCACGACCGGCTTCCTCGATCCCGGCTACCGTCGGTTCATCACTCGACGTCTGCGTGAGACCTTCGGTTTCAAGGGCACGCCGATCGAGGTGTCGATGCGCATTCGAGAGAAGCGGCGGAGGCGCTGAATGAACGAGGACGAGCAGCCAGAGGGCACGGGCGTCGACGACGCCGTCGGCACGTCCGGCGAGCATGCCCGCCCTGCCGCGCCTGCTCCGTCCTCGAGTTCGGACCCGCGGCCGGATTCGGCCTCGGCGACAGTCGGGTCCGCGCATTCGACGGGGGCTGAACCGACCTCCGTGCACTCGGCACCAGCGGGGGACGGGGCCAGTGGGACCGCCTCGGCGTGGGACGGGTCCGGCGGGCCCGCCTCGGCGGGGGACTCTGTCACCTCTGTCTCAGCCGGAGCGGAAGCCGAGGCGCGGCCCTGGTTCTCGCGCTCACCCGCGCGTGCTCTCATGATCGCCTTGACGATCGCGGGACTTGCCTATGCGCTGTCGTTCTTCCGCGGGCTCCAGGACATCGTGGCCCCTGTGTTCCTGGCGCTGAACTTCTACATCGTCGTCTATCCCGTGCAGAGGATTCTCACCAGACTGAAGATCCCGCGCGCGATCGGCGCCTGCATCTCGGTCGTCCTCGTGCTGTGCATGATCTTCGCGTTCTTCGGGCTCACAGCCTGGTCCGTGGCCGAGCTCGTCATCCTCATCCCCAGCTACAGCAACCAGCTCGCGGCCACCTATCAGAGCACGCTGGCGATGCTCTCGGACATCGGGGTGACGTCCTCGGTGATCCAGGAACAGCTCAAGGCCTTCGACGTCCGCTCGGTCCTCGACGCCATCTATCCTCTGCTGTCGAACGCGTCATCGGTCGCCGGTCTGCTGACCACCGTCATCATGGCTGTGTTCTTCGTAGCGATGGATTCGATGGGCATCGACAAGCGGATGCGGATGCTCCTCGACGTCAAGCCGTCCCTGTCGGCCTCCCTCGGCGATTTCGCCGGCGGTGTGCGACGCTACTGGGTGGTGGCGACGATCTTCGGCCTCATCGTCGCGTTCCTCGACGTCATCGCCCTGGCCATCATCGATGTGCCGCTCATCTGGGTGTGGGGCGTGCTCGCTTTCCTGACGAACTACATTCCGAACATCGGATTCGTCATCGGCCTCGTCCCGCCCGCGCTGCTCGCCCTCGTTGACAGCGGATGGCAGGCCGCGCTCTGGGTGGTCATCGCCTACAGCGTTCTCAACTTCGTCATCCAGGCGATCATCCAGCCGAAGTTCACCGGCGAATCGGTCGGAGTGACACCGCTGATCTCCTTCCTCTCGCTGCTGTTCTGGGTGTGGGTGCTCGGCTGGCTCGGGGCCCTGCTGGCCCTGCCTGCGACCCTGCTGCTCAAGGCGCTGCTCGTCGACGCGGACCCGCGGTCACGGTGGGTGAATATCCTCCTGGCCTCGGACCCCGACACCGGGAGAGTCGCTGCGAGACCCTCGCCCTCAGCGGTCTGAGTGGTTAGCATGAAGTATGGCGACACTACTGAATATCCATCCGGAGAACCCACAGAACCGACTGATCGAGAAGGCCGCTGAGTCCTTGAGAAGCGGAGGGCTGATCGCCTATCCCACGGACTCCTGCTACGCGCTCGGCTGCGCCTTGGACAACAAGGAGGGCATCGAGCGGATCACCCGCATCCGCCACCTCGGCTCGAAGCACCACTTCACACTGATGTGCCACGACTTCGCCCAGCTGGGACAGTTCGTCATCGTCGGCAATGCGGACTTCCGAGCCATCAAATCGATGACGCCCGGTCCGTACACGTTCATCATGAAGGCGACGAAGGAGGTCCCGCGCCGGATGATGCATCCGAAGAAGCATTCGGTCGGAGCTCGAATCCCGCAGAACGTCACCGCCCTGTCCCTCGTCGAGGCGATGGGCGAGCCGATCCTGTCATCGACCCTGCTGCTGCCCGGCGATGAGGACCCGCTCACCCACGCCGAGGATGTGATGGACCAGCTCGGCAACGATCTCGATGTCGTCATCGAATCCGGAGTTCCCGGTGTCGTGCCGACCTCGGTCATCGACTTCACCGGCAAATTCCCTGAAGTGGCCCGCGTCGGTGCTGGTGACGTCTCGCGTTTCCTCGACGAATGAGAGGTCTGCCGCAGAGCCCCAGATCGGGGAGTCGGGGGACCACCTCGGCGAGGCCGATCGGAATTCACAGCCCGAGATAGGCGGCCTGGACGTCGGGATTGTCCAGCAGCCGAGAAGCGTCATCGGCGAGGACGACCCGTCCTTCAGCGAGGACATAGCCGCGGTGAGCGATCGCGAGCGATGCCTTCGCGTTCTGCTCACTGAGGAGGACTCCGATGCCTCGGTCGTTGATCTGCGCCACAGAGGCGAGCACTTGTTCGACGATGATCGGTGCCAGGCCCATCGAAGGCTCGTCGAGGATGAGCAGACTCGGATCCGACATCAGCGCTCTTCCGATGGCGACCATCTGCTGCTGACCGCCCGAGAGCGAACCGGCGGGCTGCTTCGCCTTCTCGCCCAGAATCGGGAACAGTTCGAGCACCTGAGCGTAGATCTCCTCTGTGCGGGAACTGTTCCGATGAGGGTAGGACCCCAAGCGCAGATTCTTCTCCACCGACATCTTCCCGAACAGGTGGCGTCCTTCGGGACAGTGAGCGATCCCCGCTTTGACGATCGCATTCGGTCGAGCACGGTGGAGCTTGCGCCCCTCGTAGTCGACAGAGCCGGAACGGACCGGCATGAGACCGCTGATCGTCTTGAACAGGGTCGTCTTCCCTGATCCGTTGGCACCGAGGATGACTGTGAGCTCGCCGGGGCGGGCAGTGATGCTCACGCCGTGGAGAACATCGGTGGCGTCGTATCCCGTGCTGACGTTGTCGAGGGTGAGCATCAGTTCTCCTCATCTGTCGAAGATCCGAGATAGGCGCGGATCACGTCCGGGTTCGACTGAATCTCCGCCGGCGTTCCGAGCGCGAGCTTCTGCCCGTGATCGAGAACGAGGATCGTGTCCGCGAGGCCCATGATCATGGTCATCTTGTGTTCGACGAGAAGGACGGAGACCCCTTGTCCCGGCAGAGAGCGGATGAGGTCGCCGAAGTCCGCTGTCTCCTCCTCGGGTATGCCTCCGGCCGGCTCATCGAGCAGGAGCAGCTCGGGCTCCGTGGCCAGAGCCATCGCGACTGCCGTCCGCTTCTGCACTTCCTGGGGAACATTGGAGGCCAGGTCGTGGCGATGTTCGGCGATCCCGCAGTATTCGAGGGCCTCCATCGCCTTGTCCTCGTTGACCCGCGACTCACGACGATGACGCGGCGTGTGAAAGACCGCATCGAAGATGGTGGATTTCGACCGTACGATCCGGCCGGCCAGGACGTTCTCCAATACGGTGCTGTCTTCGAACAGGTTCGTCGTCTGAAAGGTGCGAGCGATTCCTCCGGCCACCGTCCGGTGCGGGGAGGAATGCGTTATGTCATCGCCCCTGAACGTGACCGTTCCGGCCGTGGGGCGATAGAAGCCGTGGATGAGGTTGAACAGAGTCGATTTGCCCGCTCCGTTGGGGCCGATCACCGCAGTGATCCTGCCTTCATCCACATCGAGGTCGACGCTTTTGACCGCGTCGAGCCCGCCGAAGCGTTTGCCGAGTCCGCGTACTTCGAGCAGTGTCATTTCGTCTCCTCGGACGTCGTTCCGGCGCCGGACTCTGTCTTGGTCTCCGCGGTCGGTACCGCAGATGGGCCCTCGGGTGCGGACGTTTCCGACGATCGTCGCATGCCTGCGAGCCGTCTGCGCCGATTGCGTCTGTCGATGAACTCGCCGAGGTAGCCGATGATCCCACGGGGCGCGAAGATGACGAGAGCTACGATGATCGGTCCCAGCACGATGAAGCGATAGGCCTGGAAATCCTGGAAGAGTTCGAACAGGAACGTCACGATCATGCTCCCCAAGAGGGGGCCCGCGACCGTTCCCATTCCGCCGACGAGGATGAACATGAGGAACTCGAAGGTCTTGTCGATCGAGGCGGCATCGGGACCGATGAAGCCGACGACCGTGGCGTAGAGCCCGCCGCCGATGCCTCCGAAGACCGCCGAGGCTGCGAACGCGAGCTGCTTGCTGAAGCCGACCCGCACGCCGATCGCATCGGCGAGATCCTCGCTGGTCCTGATCGTCAACAGGGTCCTGCCCACACCCGAGCGGCGGATCGCATGGGTGATGTAGATGCAGATGAGCAGGACGAGGAAGACGAGATAGAACATCGCGATCGGCGAGCTGAAATCGACGATCCCCGCACCCTCGGGGAATTTGACGTTGTTGACCCCCGAATGCGCATGAGTGACGGCTTCCCAACGGCTGATGACCAGGAAGATGATGAAGCCGATGGCCATCGTGAATATGGCGAAGTACTCGTCCTTCGTGCGCAGCGCGATGAGACCGCACAGGTAGCCGATGACGGCTGTGCCGATGACCGAAACGAAGAACGCTGACCAGAACGACCAGTCGTAGTCGGTGGTGAGCAGCCCGACCCCGTACGCGCCGATGCCGAAGAATCCGCCTTGCGCCAATGACAGCTGTCCGGTGAAGCCGAGGATGATGTTGAGACCGTAGACAGCGATCGCGGCGCACATTCCGACGGTGATGACTCGCATGGCGTAGTTCTCTTCGGCGAAGACCGCCGGCGCTGCGCCGATGAGGACGACGACGGCGAAAGTGCCGAGGAGACGAGGGTTCTTCAACGCGTTCATCGTTGGACCGCCTTCGTGAACAGGCCCGTGGGTTTGATGGCCAGGACTGCGACCAACACGATGAATGCGACTGCCTCTCCGACGGCCGAGGAAATATAGGTCGCTGTCATCGTCTCGGCGAGGGCAAGGGCGAAGCCTCCGACGATGGCGCCGGGCAGGGAGCCGAGCCCACCGAGGATGATGATCGCGAAGACCTTGAGGTTGAGGGCATCGCCCATGGTCGGCGAGAGCAGGTTGATCGGGGCGACCAGGCCGGCCGCGACGGTCGCCAGGAGGGCGGAGAGCCCCAAGGTCAGCATCGAGACCATCGAAGGGCTGATTCCGACGAGGGACGCACCGATCCGGTCCTGTTCGATCGCCTCGATCGTCTGGCCGTGAATGGAACGCTTGATGAACCAGGCCAGAAGCGCCAGCACGATCACAGCGGTCACGATGATCACGATCCGCTGAGCGGAGATCTCCGCGCCGAGGATGTCCAATCCACCTGTGATCGGTGTCTTCATCCGACGGAAGTCAGCTCCCCAGATCGCTTGGGCCAGAGCTTGGAAGAAGAACATCGCGCCGACCGCGGCGATCATGTGGTGAGTGTGCGGAGAGTTGCGCAGTGGATGGAAGACGAGACGCTCGAGCCCGACGCCGACGACGAAGAGCAGCAGCGCCGCGATGCCGATGGCGGCGATGTAGGGAACACCGAGCGTCGTCAGGAAGAAGTAAGTGATGTAGGCACCGAGCATATACAGTGCTCCGTGAGCCAGGTTGGGAATGCGCAGCACTCCGAATACCAGTGTCAGGCCGATCGCGGCGAGACAGTAGACGCCGCCCAGCGCGAGGCCGTTGAAGAGCTGTTGGATGAAGAGAGTCATGAAGATCTGGGTCCTCTGCAAGCATGAGGGCAGCGAAGGCGGGGCACAGCCGGTATGCCCCGCCCTCAGGCGTGCCGCAGGTGAAGGTCACTTATTGTCGGAGACCTGTTCGATGGGCACCTTCGTGTACTTGCCCTCATCATCGAGGTAGGTGGCTTCCAGGTTGGGGTTGAGCAGATGTCCCTGTTCGGTGATCTCCTCCGGGAAGCCGTTGACCTTGTACTTGTCGTCGACCTCGGGCAGCGCATCGGAGATGGCTGCGCGGATCTTCTCCGGATCGTCGACCGAGCCTGAGACCTCCATGGCTTTGGCGATGATCGCGATGCCTTGGTAGTTCAGAGCGGTTTCGCTGGTCGGGACCTTCTTGTCTCCGGCCTTATCGGCGTACTTCTTGAGGAAGTCCGCGGTACCTGGGTCCTCGTACTCCGAGACCGGCAGCACCCCCACCGAGTTCTTGAGGTTGTCGAGCTTCGTCACAGTTGCCATCTCATCGAGTTTGGCCTGATCCATGACGAGGAAACTGCCCTCGAAACCCTGCTTGCGAGCTTCTTCCATGATCAGCGCGGTCGGCTGCGAAGGCCCTCCGACGAAGATCGCATCTGGCTTCTCGGCCAGGGCCTTGGACACCGGCCCGGCGAAGTCGGACACGGTGGCGTAGTCGACGCTGTTGTCCCCGCCGATCTTCCCTCCCGCGTCCTTCCACGCATCAGTGATCGACTCGGTCCACTGCTGGCCGTACTCGCTTTGGGTCCCGAGCAGAGCGAGCTTCTTCCCTCCGTGCTTCATCGCTGTCTCGGTGAACTCGGCTGCGTAGGATTCGAAGTTCGGAGGAATCATCATCGTCAGGGGGTTGTCCGACTGCACGATGGCCGGATCGGATGTGTAGGCAGAGATCAGGAAGTTCGACCGTCCGCTGTTGATCTGCTGGATCGCTTTGATCGCTCCGGCATTGGGAGAGACGACGACAGGAGCTTTGTCCTGATCGGCCAGGCGCTGGGCATTGCTTGCAGCTGTCGACGGAGCGTACTTGTCGTCAAGGGACTTCAGTTCGAGAGTGATGGGTTCGCCATCGACTTCGACTCCGTCTGCGTTGAGATCGTCGATGGCCATCTCGAGGCCGATCTGCACGTTCTCGCCATAGGCGGCGCCGCCGCCGCTGAGTGGGCCGGTGTAGCCGATGACAACGGTGTCTCCCTCGCCACTTCCTCCACCACCGCAGGCGGCCATCGACAATGCGAGTGTGCCTATTGCTGCGGATGCCAGAAGCCTATGGCGGCGGCTTCGCGGGACAGAGTTCATCTTTTCTCCTTTGAAAAGCTCCTGGAGCGAGACCGCTCCGCACAGTGCCCGAGACGTCATCGGTGACGGTTCCCGGAGTCGTGGTCGACACGAAATTGACTGCGACTGATTTGAACCATCCCAAATCCATTTTGCTAAGTCAATGGTTTTGCACGAGATTTCTGAACGTTCGATAATCTGCGCGATTGAGCTGGCCGGGCGGACAAAAGCCGAGGTCTGGCGCTTGGAGAACGTTCGCGTGCTGAGGCGCGATGAATCTTCGACGCTGGGGGCGAACCGAACTGCCCATACTCTGAGCAATCAATCGTTCAGCGAGTTCTGTGGTCTAGAGTGGGAGCAGTTGCGCAAGAGATCTCGGTCACACCTGCAGCGGAGCAATCGTGGACAGCGGCCGATGGCGCGATGTGAAACGGACACTTGAGACCACCCTCGTGAGGAGCACGAATATGACTCGGACAGCAATCGTCACCGGCGGCGGACGCGGCATCGGCGCCGCAATCGCCAAGCGCCTCGGCGCTGACGGACTCAAGGTCGCCGTTCTCGACATGGGGCCGACCGACGACACCGTCGCGGCGATCAAGGCCGACGGGGGAGAGGCGCTCGGTCTCGAGGCCGACGTCTCCGACGAGGAATCGGTCAATGCTGCGGTCAAGCAGGTCGCAGACACCCTGGGCGCTCCGACGGTGCTGGTCAACAACGCCGGCGTCCTGCGCGACAATCTCCTCTTCAAGATGACGCACGAGGAGTTCAACAAGGTCCTCTCCGTCCACCTCGGCGGGGCTTTCCTCATGGCCAAGGCGGTGCAGTCGTACATGGTCGAGGAGAAGTTCGGGCGCATCATCTCGATGTCCTCGACGTCGGCGCTCGGCAATCGGGGGCAGACGAACTATTCCGCTGCCAAGGCCGGCATTCAGGGAATCACGAAGACCTGGGCGATCGAGCTCGGCAAGTTCGGCGTCACAGCGAACGCCATCGCTCCAGGCTTCATCGAGACCGATATGACCAAGGCGACCGCTGAGCGCGTGGGGATGAGCTTCGACGATTTCGTCGCCGCCGCTGCCAAGGAGATTCCCGTTGCACGGTCGGGCAAGCCCGAGGACATCGCCCATACGGCCTCTTTCCTCGCATCCGAGGGTGCCGGTTTCGTCTCCGGCCAGGTCATCTACGTCGCCGGCGGCCCGAAGGACTGACTCGGGCGAATGAGCCGTTTCCTCCTGCGTGGAGGACGCACCACCCACGAACTTCGGACACGGAGTCCGAGAACATTGAAAGGTTTGACCCATGAGAGAAGCAGTCATCGTCTCGACGGCCCGCACGCCGATCGGCAAGGCCTACCGCGGTGCGTTCAACGACACTCAGGCGCAGGAGTTGGCAGGGCACGCAGTCAAGCATGCCGTCGAACGTGCCGGTCTGGAGGGCGGGGAGGTCGAGGATGTCATCCTCGGTGCCGCCCTTCAGCAGGGCAGCCAGGGCACGAATATCGCCAGGCAGGCCGCACTGCGCGCCGGACTGCCGGTCACTGTACCCGGCATGTCGATCGATCGACAGTGCTCCTCGGGGCTGATGGCGATCGCCACCGCCGCGAAGCAGATCCTCTTCGACGGGCAGGAGATCGCCGTCGGCGGAGGCGTCGAGTCGGTATCGCTGGTGCAGAACGACAAGATGAACACGTTCAGGGCGAAGGATCCCTGGCTCGAGGAGCACGTTCCAGGCATCTACTATCCGATGCTGGCCACCGCCGAGGTGGTCGCTGAACGCTATGGCGTCAGTCGTGAGGCGCAGGACGAGTATTCGCTGACCTCCCAGCGGCGCACCGCGGCCGCGCAGGAGGCCGGTCGCTTCGATGAGGAGATCGTGCCGCTGCCGACCACGAAGGTCGTGGTCGACAAGGAGACGAAGGAGACCTCGAGGCAGGACGTCACGCTCGAGGCCGATGAGGGCAATCGCCCGTCCACGACGCTGGAGAGCCTGGCCGGCCTCAACCCGGTGCTCGAGCCCGGTGTGGCGTCGAAGGTTCCGAGCATCACCGCCGGCAACGCTTCGCAGCTCTCCGACGGTGCTTCGGCCTCGGTGCTCATGTCGAGCGAGGAAGCCAGCAGGCGTGGTCTCGAGCCGATGGGCATCTACCGCGGGATGGCAGTGGCCGGATGCGAACCGGATGAGATGGGCATCGGCCCTGTCTTCGCCATCCCGAAGCTGCTGAAGACACATGGGCTGTCCATCGATGACATCGATCTGTGGGAGCTCAACGAGGCATTCGCGGTGCAGACCCTGTACTGCCGTGACCGACTCGGAATCGATCCGGAGAAGTACAACGTCGACGGCGGAGGCATCTCGGTCGGGCACCCCTACGGGATGACCGGAGCTCGTCTCGTCGGGCACGCTCTCATCGAGGGCCGTCGCCGTGGAGCGAAATACGTCGTGGTCACGATGTGCATCGGCGGCGGGCAGGGCGCGGCAGGACTGTTCGAAGTCTGCTGACCTCAGGATGATGTCGGCGAGGCGGTTCACGCCGACTGCCGGTGCCTGAGTTCCTGCCGGGGAGATGCAGGTCAAAGCCGGTGGCATTCGGCTCTGTTCAGAGTCGAATGCCACCGGCTTGTGTCGTACGTGTGGCCATATGCCACCGGCTTGTGTCGTACGTGTGGCCATATGCCACCGGCTTGTGTCGTACCGTCTGGCCATTGCCGCATGGTCATTGCCTCAGAACGGTGGGGGCTCGCCGGAGTCCCAGAACCAGTCACGGAGTTCGGCTGAGTCATCGCAGGCCGGGGCAGTGTCGCCGAATCCGTTGGCGAAGCCGGGCACGGCCTCCTTCCATCCCGGCTGGCCGGGCGCTGCAGCCGGTTCGGGGCATTCACGGGCTTTCCTTCGCGCTCCTGGCGAAGGCGGTTCCGCTTTCGCAGCGGGGTCAGGAGAAGGCGCGGGTGCACGATTCGGCCGAGGCAGCGCACTGCCGAAGCGTTCGAGGAACAGCCGGGCGTGTTCGACGTTGAGAGGATTGTCAGGTGCTTCCACTTCGACGGCGACACCGCGGCGGAACACATATTCCAGGTGGCCGGGCGCGGTCATCTTGACGTCGAACTTCCCGTCGGTCTTCGCCTGGTGGTGCTGCTTGCAGAGACAGTGCAGGTTACCGAAGCGTGTGAGGCCTCCCCGGCTGGGTTCGTCGTGGTCGAAGGGGTCTATATGGTCGACCTCGGCGGTCTCGGCGGGCAGAGTGCACCCTGGGAACGTGCAGGACACATACTGCGCGATGAGGGTCTTTCGAATGCTTTCGGGGATCGTGTAGCTCAATGCCTTCGCATCGACTGGAGTGCCGGTTGCCGGGTCGGTGAGCAAGCGAGTCCAGGTGCTGGCGTAGCCCGCGACCCTGCGCGCCATGTCGGCAGGGATCGGTGAACCGTCCGGCAGCGTGCCGGCAAGATCGCACACTTCCTGAGAGGTCAGATTCTTCGTGGTCGGTGGCGGGGGTACGGTGCGTCTACGCGGTGGGCCATCGCTCTCACGGGCTGGAGGATCAGGTTCGTGTGGAGGATCAGGTTCGTATGGAGGATCAGGTTCGTATGGAGGATCGCCTGCCCTCCCGCAGATGCACCTGCCGCAATCGCAAGCTGTGCGGCGGCCGTCGGTGCCGAGTCGTCCCGCTGACAACTGGGCTTCCTCGCCATCGGCTTCCGAGAGGTACTGACTCAGCAGTGTGAGCATCGGGACGGTGATGAACGTACGTGCTTGATTCGACAGCCAGTACTCATTCGTCGGCATGTCGAGGAGGAGCTCGTAGCTGATTCGTCCTCCGCCTTCGCTGCGGATGGGGGTTCCGAAGGCGTCCGTGGCTCCGACCACCGTTTCGTCGGCTCCTGCCGTGCGGGGCCGTTCTCCCGCAGCGCGAGTTCCGACCAGCGAAGAGAATGCGTTATGCATATCGCTGCCTGCCACGCTGCCCGTCGAGGTGCGGCTGCTGAGAAGGGCCTCGAGGATCTGTGACTCGAAGTTGCGGTCCCCTGCGGTTCCTGACATCGATTCCGCGGTTTCCGGTTCGGCCTGCGTGGGGTCCATCTCCGGCCTTGGGGACTCGAGCGTCGAGTCTAGGGCGTATCGGCTCCTGTCCATCTCGTCGAAGACGCGTTCGATGTAGTCGAGCAGTGATTCCCCGTGGTGCATCGGAACGCCGTCCGGACCTGCGAAGAGTCCATCGAGCGGGAATTCGGTGCTCGTCGATTCGCCGTCGGTGCCGCCGGTGCTGATGATACGCAGCTTCAGCTGCGGCCTCGTGCGGGTGAGTATGTCGAACATCAGCGCCGAGATCGTGCGATCGTCGTCGAAGCAGTCTCCCGCTTTCAACTGATCGGAGAATGCGCCGGTATTGCTCTTGCAGACGGAGCGTGCGAACGCCTCGATCCGTTTGTAGCACGCCTGGAGCTCGGGTGCGGGACCGGTCAGGGTGAGGTAGGCGGTGCCGTCATCGCCGGTGCTGATGTCGACCCGACGGCGGAGGGCGACGTTCTCCAGACTGTCCTCGGGCGGCTGCGTCGCGGCGATCTTGAGTGCGACCGAACGTTTGAACGTCTCGATCGTGATATCAGCACGCCTGTTGTCCAAGAAGTCGTCGATGACGGGAAGGTGCTCGAAGCGGAGGTCACGACAACGGCGTGTCACATAGTCGACGTGTTCGATGGTGAAGTCCCCGTCGAGGCAACGACGCAGAAATTTCGGAAGACCGTGAGCGAGCGTGACCGAGGCGGTCAGGTGTTTGAGCGAGTTGCTCGTCGTGGCTCCGAGCAGACTCGAGTACACCCCGACCTCGGTCGTTTCGATATTGCCGCGGAGCCAGGTGAAGAAGGTCAGCTTCGGGTCGTAACCGGGGAAGTCGGGCAGGGGAGGCGGGTTGTCGAGAAGCTCCTGGACCTGCTTCCGCGCGCGGCGAACGCGTCGGCCTGCTGCCCGGTCCTTCTTCCGTCCTCTGCCGCGGCGCCGGGATCTGGTTCGGGTTTCGGCCTCTGTCTGAGCCAGAGCGTCCTCCCAGGCGCGAGCCTCCGCATCGGGGCTGAGTACAGGTGAATCGGGGGAGCCGGTACTGGCGTCGGATGTGACAGGCTCGGGATTTCGATATCGAGCGACGGTCTCTGTGAAAGAGGCGAACGCATAGTTGCGGTCTGGGGCGCCCTTCTTGAGACCACGGACATAGGCGACGTCTTGAACGATGATCTCGCTGGACGCGATGAGGGACTTGATCTGAGCGAGGCTGCTGTCCGCATACACGCGGAGCAGGTCGACGAGCTCGTTCTCTTCCGCGATCTCCAGCCGCCGGCCGTGCGCTCTGCGGTACTGGGACGGAGAAGAAGCACTCGCGGCATCCCGCGAAGCACTGTGCAGGTTCGATGTCGCATCGTCCGCATTGCCGATGTTCTTCATCGGTGCTTCTCCTCTCCACGTCTCTGTGGAAGCTGGCCCTCGAGAAAAATCCTTGACTCAATTATACAATCAAACGACTGACATGAATGTCACAATACGATTACAAATAGAACGAAACACTCTGGCGAACATGATTAGTAGGTTCCATGACCGTCTCCAAGCCCTCGGTGCGTTTGATCATCAACGGTACTCTGCGCCACTGACACGAGACCGCTCCTGCCACTGACACGAGACCGCCTCGGCCACTCACCAAAGAAAGGGATTCGCACCGGAACCGGGGGATCTCGCGCTCCACAGTCTCGCGACCGCCGGGCGCCCGTCTCGGGTTTGTCGAGGTCCTCGCCGGTTTCGTTAGACTCGACCTGTGGCTGCGATCGACAAGGACATTCTCCGTTTGGCCCTTCCCGCACTCGGAGCACTGATCGCCGAACCCATTTTCCTGCTTTCGGACACGGCCATGGTCGGCCACCTCGGCGCGGGTGCGCTGGGATCGCTGGCGATCGCATCGACGATCCTGCAGACGGTCCTCGGCCTGATGATCTTCCTCGCCTATGCCACGACTCCTCGGGTCGCGAAGCGGATGGGATCCGGTGACCGAGCAGGAGCGATCACGGCGGGCTTCGACGGGATCTGGCTGGCGCTGTGCACCTCGGTGCTGCTCATCATCATCGGCCTCCCACTGCTGGACACGGCGATCGCGGCCTTCGACCCAGGACCGGGAATCACCGACGGCGCCCACTCCTATCTGGCGATCTCGTGGTGGGGCCTGCCTTTCATGCTCATAGTCATCGCGGCCACCGGACTCCTGCGCGGACTGCAGGACACGAAGACTCCGCTGATCGTCGCTGCGGCGGGATGTGTGGCGAACATCGGCCTCAACGCCCTCTTCATCTACGGGCTCGATATGGGTGTGGCGGGCTCGGCGATGGGCACGGTCATCGCGCAGGCCGGTATGTGCACGGTCTATCTCGTGATCTCCGTCCGCGCGGCCAGGAGGCTGCATGCCAGTGTGCGACCGGACTGGTCCGGGGTGTTCACCTCGGCGAAGACCTCCGGTTGGCTGCTCGTGCGCAATGCCTCTCTGCGCGCGGCACTGATCATCCTCGTGTTCATCGCGACCTCCTTAGGCACCACCGACCTCGCCGCGATCCAGGTCGCACAGAGCCTGTTCTTCGCCCTCGCGCTCGCCCTGGATTCGCTGGCGATCGCGGGACAGGCGATGATCGGCCTCGAACTGGGGGCGAAGAACATCGACGCGGTGGCAGCGATCAACCGTCGCCTGTGCCTATGGGGGATCGTCTTCGGAATCGTCGTCGGCATCGTCCTCTTCGCCGGATCGGGCATCATCCCGCGCGCCTTCGCCTCCGACCCCCAGGTCGTGGATGAGCTCGGCGCGCTCCTGCCGGTCCTCGCGCTGAGCATGCCGATCGCCGGATACGTCTTCGTCCTCGACGGTGTCCTCATGGGAGCCGAGGACGCGCGGTACCTCGCTCTGGCACAATTGGTCGCTGTGGTCGGATACGCCGTCCTGCTCGTTCCGGTCGTTGCCATCTGGCCTGGGGCACCGGGGCTCTGGGCCGCATTCTGCATCGGATTCGTCGGTTTCCGGGCTCTCACCCTGGGGTGGCGCGTCCGCAATCGGGCGTGGATCGATCGCGCCGTCGAGAAAGGAATCTCATGAACGCTGGGCCGAACGACGCTCATGGATCGGAGCCCAAACCCGCCGAGGCGGGTGCCGCCACGCTGCGCGGACGGATCCGTCCTCTGCCTGCCGAGACCGACGAAGAGACCTTCCTGCCGTTCCTCGACCTGTGCTTCAACTGGTCCATGGACAGGCCCCGCATCGAAATCGCGGAGATCCGTCAGCGCACCGATGCGGCCTTCTACTATCGCGGGTGGGGCAGGCACGGGGACATCGCCGTGGGAGCGCACGCCGAAGCCGATCCCGGATCGCCGATCATCGGACTGGCCTGGGTGCGTCTGGCCGATATCACCGACGTCGTCGGAAAGGCCGATGACGGTGTGGGCGGTGACTTCGCCGCAGCGCTGGGCAAGACCGGCGCCGAGGTGGTCCGCAGCGAGACCGTGCCCGCCGATGCATCCGGTGACGTTGCCGCTGATTCCGCCTCGAACTCGGATGACGCCGCTGCTGCCGACAGTGCTCCCGACCTCAGCGATGCCGACGAGACCCCGTTCACCGGCTACGGCTGGGTCGCCGCCGACATTCCCGAACTGTCCGTCGCGGTGCTGCCCGAGCATCAGGGGCAGGGGATCGGCGGTGTGCTCGTCGACACCGTCTGCACACTCGCACGGATGAGCGGATTCCCCGCCGTGAGCCTCTCCGTCGAAGACGGGAACGGAGCGGCGAAGCTCTACGCCGATCACGGGTTCGTCTCCGTGGGCCGCAGCGGAGACTCCGACGTTCTGGTGCGCAGCCTCATCCAGGACTGACACACGAGCAGTCGGCTGGTCGGGTCGAGCACGGCATCTGCTCGCTCGTTCTCCGCTGGCGGCTTCAGGTGCGCAGCCGTGAGCGTCCGTGATAGATGTGGAAGACCGAATGCATCACCTCGGTCTGCGGGCCGCCGATGACGGACAGCCGCGAGGCGTCCGGGACCCGAGGCGCGCGCGGTCACCCCTTTGGCTTTCAACGATGAGGAGCACGCCCATGGTCACAGTCCTTTCCCACGCCACGGTCTTCGACGGCACCCGTTTCCTGCCCGGCACCCGCGACGTCGTCATCGACGGCGGGCAGGTCGCCGCAGTGAAGGAAGGCGGTCAGGGTTCGCACAACGCCGAAGACGAGTTCATCGACTGCGCGGGGAAGACGATCATCCCGGGGGTCATCGACTGCCACGTCCATCTGACGAGTTCCGGAGCGGCGGCGACCTCGAACTTCCATGACCCCTTCTCCCTCCAGTTCTACAATTCCGTGGCCCATATGGCGGCCACCCTCAAAGGCGGAGTGACTACCGTGCGGGATGCCGGCGGCACCGACCTCGGCGCGAAGGTCGCCGTGGAGACCGGGATCGTACGCGGACCGCGTCTGTCCATCGCGGTGAACATCATGTCCCAGACCGGCGGGCACGGAGACTTCCGCCTCGTCTCCGGCGCCGAATCGCCGTTCCTGTCTCCGCACCCGGGGCGGCCCTCCGGTGTGGCAGACGGCCTGGAAGGCGTCCAGCGCAAGGTCCGCGAACTGCTGCGCGCCGGCGCCGACCACATCAAGATCTGCTCCACCGGCGGAGTGCTCTCACCGCGGGACGATCCGCGGCATTCCCAGTTCACGGAGGCGGAGATCGCCGTCATCGTCGCCGAGGCGGCCTCCCAGGGAGCACATGTGATGTCCCACGCGCAGGGAGCGCCGGGGATCAAGAACGCCGTCCGCGCCGGCGTCCGTTCGATCGAACACGGGATCTATCTCGATGACGAAGCCATCGATCTCATGCTCAAGCACGGCACGTTCCTCGTCCCGACCCTGCAGGCCCCACAAGCCGTGATCAAGGCCGCCGAGGCTGGGGCGAGCCTGCCGGTCTCGGTCGTGGACAAAGCCCACAGCGTGGTCGAGGCGCACCGGAACTCGATCGCGCGTGCGCACGAGGCAGGAGTGCCGATCGCCATGGGCACCGATGCCGGCGTCGGCCCGCATGGTGAGAACCTCGAAGAGATCAGCCTGCTCGCCGAGGTGGGGCTCTCGACCGAGGAGGCGCTCGCCGCAGGAACCTCGGTGGCCGCACGCGTGCTCGACGATGACCGCATCGGTCACCTCGGTGCAGGCGGGATGGCCGATCTGGTCGTCGTCGACGCCGATCTGCGGACGGCCGGCGTGCGGGGGATCGAAGACCGGGTGGACGCGGTCTACCTCGCCGGCGAACTCGTCTGACCCGGCGGGGCCCGCTCAGGCGGCCGCCGGGTGGCTGAGCGGGACTCGCTCAGCCAGCTGAACGGGTGGCGCGGATCATGCGCGTGCGAGCCATGGAGTGAGGCAAGACTAACCTCATATGGCGTAGGATTGGCAGAGGAGGACGACTCCGCGCGACTCCACTCCCGAGTTCTCCGAGACGGTTCGAATCAGACGAAAGGCGGCCGCGATGAATCCACTGAATTGGTCATTCCCGGTCGCCGTCACGTGGCTCATCCTGTTCGGAATCATCCTCGCCCGTGCCGGCGGAACGTTCCTTTTGGGGCGGCTGGCGCGGTCCGGGATGCGGAAGATCGAACGAGTCGATCGGATCATGTCGGGGCCGAAGTACCGGAGGGCCGAAGCGATGATCGAACGCTACGGTGCGCCGGTGATTGCGGTGAGCTTCCTCATGATCGGAGTCCAGACGGTGCTCAACCTCGCCGCCGGGACGACCGGAATGAGCTATCGCCGGTATCTGCCTGCGCTCGCCGTCGGCGGCGCGATGTGGGCGACGATCTACTCGACGGTCGGCCTCATCGGTTTCAAGGCTCTCGCAGCCGGCTACCAGGCGGCACCGGGACTGACCGTGGGGCTGGCGGTGTGCTTCGCGCTGGCCGTCGCGGGACTGGTGATCGGCCTGAAGAAGCCGCACGATTCCTCCGAGGTGGACGTCGGAGCCGAGGCGGCGACCGATTCGAACGCGAAGTCCACTCGGTTCTGAGCCGTTCGGAACCCATAGGCCCTCATATCTGTCCGTAGTATCCGACTCGAGTCGTGCCGACAGCCGACCCGCGTGATTCCGCGGCTGCTTCATTTCCCGCATCTCCGGTGATCAGAATCGGTGTCGGAATTCAGTAGAGTGGGAAGCTGTCAGCGTCGACAAGGCGAGGGCACTCGTCGACAGCGTGAGAAGGAGAGTTCGGATGGTCGTGGCCTGGTGGAGCATCATCCCGTTCGTGCTGCTGCTCGGGTGCATCGCGGTGCTCCCGCTGATCCCGGCCACAGAGAAGATCTGGGACCGCAACCTCGTCAAACTCATCGTCGCCCTCGTCCTCGGCGTGCCGATTGCGGTGTGGTTCCTCCTCGGCGGTGAGAGCGACACCGTCGTCCACGCGCTGCTCGAGTACTTCCAATTCATCGTCCTCATCGGCAGCCTGTTCGTGGCTTCGGGCGGCATCTTCCTCGTCGGCGACATCAAAGCGACACCGAAGAACAACACGATCTTCCTCGCCGTCGGCGGCGTCCTGGCCTCATTCATCGGCACCACGGGCGCGGCGATGCTGCTCATCCGGCCGATCCTCAATACGAACCAGGATCGCAGGCACCGAACCCACACGGTCATCTACACGATCTTCATCGTCGCGAACTGCGGCGGGCTGCTCACACCTCTGGGCGATCCGCCGCTGTTCCTGGGAATGCTGCGCGGTGTGCCCTTCGAATGGACCTTCGGGCTGTGGCCGTACTGGCTGTTCGTCAATGTGCTGCTGCTCATCAGCTTCTTCGCTCTGGACACGAAGATGTACGCCCGGGAGCCGGAGGAGGCTCTGGCCAAGGACGCCGAGTATGTGACCAGGCTCGGTCTGCGCGGAGCCAGCGGGCTGGTCTTCCTGGCGATCATCATCCTCGCCGTCGCCTTCATCCCCTCGGTCGACACGCATGCGGTCGAAGCCGGGCACGCGACATTCGCCGACTATGTGCCCTGGCGCGAGCTCGTCATGCTCGGCTCGGCCCTCACATCGTTCCTCGTCGGTGACCGGGGCGCGAGATTCAACCTCAACAAGTTCACCTGGACGCCGATCCTCGAGGTCGGCGCGCTCTTCATCGGCATCTTCCTGACGATGATGCCGGCGTTGCAGTATCTCAGCCAGGTCGCGCACAGGATCCCGCTGAGCGAGATCTCGCTGTTCGTCTTCACCGGCGGGCTGTCCTCGGTGCTCGACAATGCGCCGACCTATGTCACCTTCTTCGAGATGGCCGCTCAGGTCCCCGGCGAGCCGCGGGTAGCCGGCGTCGCCGAGCCGCTGCTCATCGCGGTGTCCCTCGGCGCCGTCATGGGCGGGGCGATCACCTACATCGGCAACGGACCGAACTTCATGGTCAAGTCCGTCGCGGACTCCGCGAACGTGGCCATGCCGAGCTTCGGCGGCTATGTGTGGTGGTCCCTCCGTCGTCTCGCGCCCATCCTCGCCTCGATGGTGCTCATCTTCATGACCGAGAGCCTTTGGCTGAGCCTGTTGGGCGTGCTCGTCGGGCTGCTCATCCTCGGCCAGGCCGGCCGTGATCTGCGCGCCGCCGCAGTTTCGAAGGCCGCCTGAATGACGATGCACACCCACGGCCGCACCCCTGTTCAGCTGCAGAGGCGGCGCTGATCGGCGCACGCGGCTCCGGTCCCCGATCCGTCGCCGGAGTCGGCCTGTGGTTCGCCGGGAACGGCACGGTGCTCGCGGGCATTCTGCCGTGGTACCCGCTGCTGGTGGACCGGCTCGGCCTCAGTCCTTGGCACTTCGGTCTCGTCGTCGCCTGCTTCGCGGCAGGATCGCTGCTGTCCTCTGCGCTTCCGGCCGCGCTCATCGCCCGCTTCGGAGCGCATCGGGTCGTCATCGGCGGGACGGCGCTGCTCGGCTTGGCCGCAGCCGCGACCGCCTGGTCAGTCAACGGACTCATGATGGCGATCTGCCTGCTCCTGCTGGGCTGCTGTGATGCGATCGTCGACGTCGCCCAGAACGTCGTCGGAATCGCCGTCCAGGAGCGTCTGAAGCGCACGATCCTCTCCTCGATGCACGCGCTGTGGAGCCTGGGCGGTCTGCTGAGCGGAGCGGCCGCCACACTGGCCGCGACCTCCGGCGTGGATATGCGCCTGTGGCTCGCAGTGGTCGCGGTGATCGCCGTGGCCGTGACGGTGCTCGGGCGGCGGCTCATCGGCGACGCCGCCTCGGCGAGGCGAGTGGCCGATTCGGATCCGGTCGTCCGCGATCGCGATGGTGCATCGGTCACGGGGCGTTCGAAGAGAGCGGTTCTCTCGGCTGCCCTGCCGCTGGCGATCGTCGCCACCTGCGGTGCCGCTGTCGAGGACATCGCGAACAACTGGGCGGGCCTGGCGGCCGCGCAGCTCGCCGACGTTCCGGCCGCCTCGGCGGGGATCGCCTTCAGCATCGTCATCGGCAGTCAGTGCCTGGGCCGGTTCAGCGGGGACCTGCTGGTGACGCGATTCGGGGCCGGCCGCATCGGACGCATCGGCGGCGCGCTCATCGCCCTCGGCGGGATCGGAGCGGCCTTCGCTCAGGAGCCGGTGGTGCTGCTCCTCGGCATGGGCGCTCTCGGATTCGGTTCGGCGACTCTGGTGCCCGGGGCCCTGGGAGCGGCCGCGCAGCTGCCCGGGATCGGCCGAGCTGGGGGAGTGACGCTCGTGAATTGGCTGATGCGGGTGGGCTACCTCGGCACCAGCCCGTTGGTCGGGATCATCGCCGCCGAGGCGGGCCTGCGCTGGGGCATCGGCCTCCTCGTGCTCGTCGGCGTGCTGGCGACGGTGTTCGCCCATCGGCTCGACCCGGTTCGCACCGCCGAGAGCTGAAGACGGCGCTCCGGATGCACCGTCCGAAGGGCGGTGAGCGACAAACAGACCTGAACCGGCGAGCTAAAGCCTGACAAGCGGGCCTGTGTGCGTGAGAGAAAGGCTGAATCCGTGAAAGCGTGAGTGTGCCGGAAAATGAAGAATGTCCCACACCATCGAGTGAACGATGACGTGGGACATCACAAAGTCGGGCTAGCGGGATTTGAACCCACGACCTCTTCACCCCCAGTGAAGCGCGCTACCAAGCTGCGCCATAGCCCGTTACCGTACTCCCTCGTGGGCAACGAGAACCAGCTTATACCGATCGGGGGCCAAGTGCCAAAACCGCATACCGTGACCTCCGAAAAGCGGGTATCATCCCAGGTGGATACCGAAGAATCGAGGCTGTCTCAGGCCTGCCTCGGTGAGTCGGTAACATTTCCGTTTCGTGATTGTTATGAAAGTGGTCCAGGCGGCTATGCTTGGTACACCGACAAACTAAGAGGAGTCGACATGGCAGATCTGGATTATCCAGTGTCTTTGCGGTACTCGCGCGACCATGAGTGGATTGCGACCACGGAGGACGACGCCGTTGTCCGTGTGGGTATCACTGATTTCGCCCAGGAGCAGCTGGGTGACGTCGTCTATGTCGACCTTCCTGCCGTGGGCGATTCGATCACCGCTGGGGAGTCCTGCGGTGAAGTCGAGAGCACGAAGAGCGTCTCCGACCTCATCGCACCCGTCTCCGGGACCATCACCGAGGTCAACGACTCGCTCGACGACGCGCCCGAGACCGTGAATTCATCCCCGTTCGAAGACGGGTGGATGTATCTTGTCGAACTGGGCGAACCCGGGCAGGTCGAATCGCTGATGGACAGCGAGCAGTACAAAGAGCTCATTCAGAGCGAGGAGGCATAATGTCGCAGAATAACGATCAGAATCGACCAGCCCCCTCGCAGTCCTGGTACGACAACGGTCAGGTTCCCCAGTCGAAGAAGTTCCCTTTCGGGGCCGGCAACGGCAGTGATGAGTCGGCGACGCGGATGAGCCCGCAGGTCGATCAGAATCCGCAGGGCAGCACTCCTCCCTACGGTCAGCAGCCTGCCGACGGTGCGCCGCAGGCGCCGCAGTTCGGCAACGGCCAGAACTATGGTGCGTCACAGCCTGGCAACCAGCCCTATGCCGGCAACGGGCCGGGCAGCCAGGGCCAACAGCAACAGCCGCAGGGCTATGGTCAGCCCCAGGGTAGCCAGCCGCAGTACGGTTCGAACGGTGCGGGCCATTACGGCCAGCCTCAGGGCAGCCAGCCGCAGCCGGGCGGCTATCCGCAGCAGAGCGGTCAGCCGCAGTCAGGTGGCTATGGTCAGCCGCAGGGCAGTCAGCCCCAGTCCGGTCAGCCGCAAGGCGGCCCGGGCGGTGGAAGCCGGGATCAGATGAGCGATTCGGGCCGTCAGCAGTTCCAGGGGATCCTGGATCCGCACACCGGTGAGATCCATCCGGTTCCCGACCTCGACGGTCTGCAGGAAGCCGATGCGCTCCTCGTCGTGGTCTCCGGGCCCGACTCGGGCTCGCAGATCCTGCTCGACACCGATGTGGTGACCGTGGGCCGCAGCCCGAACGCGGACATCTTCCTCGACGACGTCACCGTATCCCGCAAGCATGCCGAGTTCATCCGGACGCCCAGCGGGTTCACGCTGCGGGACACGGGGTCGCTGAACGGAACCTATGTGGGCCGTCAGCTCATCGATTCCATCGAACTCCAGAACGGAGCCGATGTGCAGATCGGCAAGTTCCGAATGATCTTCCAGCAGCGTCCGCGCTCCTGACCGGGGGATAATGTCAAAAGTCGAAGTCGAGGTTGTCGGCGTCCGCATCGAAATGCCTGCCAACCAACCTATTCTCCTGCTCAAGGCCAGTGAACCCGCCTACTATCTGCCGATCTGGGTCGGCGCGATCGAGGCCAATGCGCTGTCGATCGCGCAGCGGGGGCTGACCCCGCCGCGTCCGATGGCGCACGCCCTTCTGCTCGATGTCCTCTCCAAGTACGACGCCGAGCTCGAAGACGTGACGATCACGGGCAAGGACGGTCAGATCTTCCTGGCCGAGCTCCACACGAATGACGGCAAATCGATCTCCGCGCGCCCCTCGGACGCGGTGACGCTGGCACTGACTGCAGAGTGCCCAGTCTACGTCGAATCCCAACTGCTCGAAGAGTCCGGAATCGAAGCTCCCGAAGCCGACGAAGAGGAAGTCGCCCAGTTCAGGGATTTCCTCGACAATGTGTCTGCCGAGGACTTCGAGACCGGAACAGAGAACCCATGAAAGTGAAACAGTGAGCCTCCACACCGATCCAGTGCTAGCCAACAGGGAAATCGCCGCTGCCGGCCATGACAATCTCCGCGGTCTCGACGACTGGCGTGAGATGGATCCGAAGCAGCAGCCGACCTATCTCGACAGCGCTGCGCTCGAAGAGGTGCTCGGTGATCTGCGGACCTCACCCCCGCTGGTGTTCGCCGGTGAGGCCGATGTGCTCAAGAAGCGCATTGCCGCCGCCTCCCGCGGAGAGGCCTTCGTCCTCGCGGGCGGCGACTGCGCCGAGTCCTTCGAGGGAGCGCAGGCGGACAAGATCCGGGCCCGGGTACAGACGGTGCTGCAGATGGCGGCCGTGCTCACCTACGGAGGCTCGATGCCGGTGGTGAAGATCGGCCGCATGGCCGGTCAGTTCGCCAAGCCCCGTTCAGCCGACATGGAGACTCGCGAGGGAGTCACCCTGCCTTCGTTCCGCGGGGACATCGTCAACGGCTACGAATTCACCGAGGAATCCCGTCGGCACGACCCTGAGCGCCTGCTCAAGGCCTACCACGTGTCCGCGTCGACGCTCAATCTCATCCGCGCCTTCACCCAGGGCGGATTCGCCGACCTGCGCTTCGTGCACGACTGGAACCGCGGCTTCCTCGCCTCGAACCCCGGCTACCAGCGCTACGAGCGCACGGCTGCCGAGATCGACCGCGCCATCCGCTTCATGGATGCCTGCGGAGCCGATTTCGAGGCGCTCAAGACGACCGAGTTCTATGCCGCCCACGAGGCTCTCCTGCTCGAGTACGAGCGGGCGCTGACGCGCATCGATTCGCGTACGGGTGAGGCCTACGACGTCTCCGGACACTTCCTGTGGATCGGTGAGCGCACCCGGGATATCGACGGCGCGCATGTGGACTTCCTGTCCAAGGTGCGCAACCCGATCGGTGTGAAGCTCGGTCCCACGGCCACAGCGGATGACGCCATGGCACTGGCCGAGAAGCTCGACCCGGATGCCGAGCATGGTCGCCTCACCTTCGTCACCCGTATGGGCGCGGGCAAGATCGGTGAGACGCTGCCCGAACTGCTCGCCGGCATCGGCGATCGGCTGCCGCATGTGACCTGGGTCTGCGATCCGATGCACGGGAACACGATCACCTCGAACACCGGCTACAAGACGCGCCGCTTCGAAGACGTCATGGCTGAGGTCGAAGGCTTCTTCAACGCTCATCGCGACGCGGGCACCGTTCCCGGCGGCCTGCACATCGAGCTCACCGGCGACGATGTCACCGAGATCATGGGCGGAGCCACGGAGATCGATGACGAAGGCCTGCGTCGTCGCTACGAGACCCTCGTCGACCCCCGTCTCAATCACGACCAGTCGCTCGAGATGGCCTTCCAGGTCGCCGAATACCTCACCCGTCGGCACTGAGGCGCTCGAGGCTTCCCCGGAGCCGTTCCGGGAGACGGAATGACCAGGGACGTATGAGGACCGGCGCACCCGAACGCTGAAAATGCCGGTGGCCCCGCAGTCGCACTGCGGGGCCACCGGCATTCTGCTGTGCTGAGAAGGAGCCTGTCGAGGTTCTGCCGGTCAGTCCTTCTTGTCCTTGGAACTGTCCTTCTTGTCGTCCTTCGAGCTGTCTTTCTTGTCGTCCTTCGACTTCTCGTCCTTCTTGTCCTCCTTGGAGTCCTTGGAGTCCTCCTCTTTCTTCTCCTTGCCTTTGGAGACGCGGACGATGATGAGCGAGTTCGCAGGCTTGGCCTCGGTGCTCCTCGGATACTGTGAGACGACCTTGCCCTTGGGCACGTCATCGGAGAAGACTTCGTCCTTGCCGACCCGGAAGCCGCGTTTGGCCAGAGTCGCATATGCGGCGTCGAAGGTCAGGCCCTCGACATTGGGCACGGGGATCGGCGCGACGCCCTTGGAGACGACGAGGTCGATCTTCTCGCCCTTCGACAGCTTCGCCCCGGGCTTCTCCGACGCAGAGATCACGGCGTCGTCCTTGACCGTATCGCTGTACTTCTCCTCGACCTTGCCGACGGCGAGGTGGGCCTTCTTCAGCGCGGCCTTCGCCTCATCGGAGCTCAGTCCCTCGAGTTCGGGGACGGCGAACTTCTCCTCGCCCTTCGACACGACCACTGTGACGGTCGAGTCCGGGGCCAGTTCGGAGCCGCTGACAGGCTCGGTGCCGATGACCACACCCGCGGGCACGGTGTCGTCGAAGACCTCCTTGGGTTCGGCCTCGAGATCGTTCTTCCGCAGCTGCGAAGTGACCTCCTCGACCTGCTTTCCCGCGAGTTCACCGGGCACGATGGATGTCGGGGCGGGAAGGTTGACGATGACCAGCCAGGCGATGAGCGCGAGCACAGCCACAGCCGCGACGACCGAGGTCAGAATCCGACGGCGACGGCGACTGGCAGGCACCCCCGCCGAGGCGGTACCGGCGGCGGCCGCGACCGCGGCCTTGTTCTCATCGTCCGAATCGTCGGAATTCTGTGACTCGCTGTTCGCTGGCTCACTCGAAGCGGCAGCCGCGCCGGAGGCGGCGGTACCGGAGGCGGCGGCTTCGCCCGACTTCTCGTCGTCGGAGGACTTCGCGTCTTCGCCGTCCGACGAGTCGCCGCCCTCGTCGTCCGGCACCTCGGTCTCTTCGGGGTCGGCTTCCTCGTCGGAACTCGAGGTCACGGCGGCGGTGACGCCGCCGATGCCTGCCGCTGCGGCCGCGACGCCGGCGCCGGCGGCAACCGGGCCCGCGCTGCCGGAGGCGCTGCCGCTCGCGGCGTTGCTCTCGTCCTCGGCGTCGTCTTCGCCTTCGAGATACGGGATCTCGTCGGTGCGGGAGCGCTTCTCCTTCGGGAGCTCCTCGCCGAGATCGATGCTGGCGGTGAGCACGGGGGAGTGGTCCCCGGCAGCCACTTCGGGATCGCCGAGGTCCAGTTCGGCCTCACTCATCTCTGCGCGGGCCTCGGCCAGGGCCAGACGGAACTGAGCGGCGTCGGCGGGGCGGTCCTCCGGATCCTTCGACGTCGCCCACAGCACGAGCGCGTCGAGGCGCGGACTCAGACGCGGGACGACCTCGGAAGGAGGCGGCACCGTATCGTGGACATGTCGGTAGGCGACCTGGATCGGCACATCGTCGGTATAGGGCTGAGCGCCGGTGATCATCTCGTAGAACATGATGCCGACTGTGTAGAGATCGGTCCGCGAGTCGGCTCCGGCCCTGGTGACGAGCTCGGGAGCGACATACCCGACGGTGCCGATGAGAGTCTTCGTCGTCGTCGCCGTCGTCACGGCCCGGGCGAGACCGAAGTCGGCGAGCTTCACCTGACCATCGGTGCCCAGCAGCACATTGTCGGGCTTGAGATCCCGATGGATGATGCCGGTGGAGTGCACAGCCTCCAATGCGGCGAGGATCGCGTCGAGGACGACGATGGCCTGCCGCGGGGTGAAAGTGCCGCGATGTTTGAGCTCGCGTCGCAGCGTCACCGAGGGCAGGTACTCCATGACGAGATAGACGATGTCGCCGTCACGGGCCTGATCGTGGATGGCCACGAGGTTCGGGTGGGTGAGGCGACCGGCATTGATGGCCTCGCGGCGGAAGCGTTCGACGAAGGTCTCATCGGAGATGAGGTGCTCGTGCATGACCTTGATCGCGATCTCGCGGTCCAGGCGCAGATCGGTGCCGCGATAGACCATGGCCATGCCGCCGCGGGCGACCTTGGCGTCGATGCGGTAACGGTCGTTGAGGACCGTGCCGATGAGGGGATCCCGGCGGGCGGTCACAGCGCCTCCTGCAAACGCGAACGCTGCAGCTGCACGGCGCGCACGAAGGCCTTCGTCTCGGGCAGCAGCCCGTCCGTGCGGACCGAGCGCAGGTCCTGGTAGTAGCCCGCCAGAGCCTCGTTCTCGGTCTCGGCGGTCTCGATGAGCCACCCGAGGATGACGGTTCCGGCGATGATGTTGTCGCCGAGGTCGAGCAGATCGAGACCGCGACCGACGATGTCGCTGGCCCAGCGGCCCGACCGCGGAGTCACCTGCATGATGCCGATGGCATTGCCGGCCGAGACAGTCGTGTGCTGGAATCCCGATTCCTGAGCCGCCACTGCCTGCATGAGTGCGGGGTCGGCGCCGAGCTCCTCGGCGATGGAGGCCACGATGAGCCGGGCCTGCGCCGGGGCCGGATGCCGGCGGTGGAGCAGGGTGTACTTGTTCAGCCGCGCCGCGTGGAGGACCGCCGGGCGGATGCCTTCGACCTGGGCGCTGGCGGCCACTCGGGGGATGTCGCGCGGCGGTTCGGGCGCCGTGCGGCGAGGGCGGGCCGTCGAGGGGCGCAGCAGAAGCAGCTCGCCGACCTTGAGGAAGGACTCCTCGCCCATGGCATTGGCCCGACGCAGGGTCGACGGCGAGATGCCGTGCCGGGCGGCGATGCCCTGCAGGGTCTCACCGGGGGCGACGACGTGGGACGGGTCCTCATCGGGCAGATCGTTCTTCTCCGGCAGCGAGAGCACCTGGCCCTGGTGGAGGTTCTGGCGCGGTGAGATCCGATTGAGTTCGGCCAGGGCCGGAACGGAGACGCCGTGCTTGCTCGCGACACCGTAGAGGGTGTCACCCTGTTTGGCTTTGTAGGTCCGGCCGCCGTGCGTGACGGGCACGGTCGCACCGGCCGTGCCCGAAGTCCACTGCGGCCCGGCGGCGGTCTCGGGTGCGGCCGCCGAGGCGGACGAGCCCTGGGATGCGGCCTTCGAGTCCTCGGCGTTCGGATCGGCGGTGGGCCCGGCCTCGGTGGGGGAGGTCGCCGATTCGTCGGCGGAGGCATCCGCGGACGGGGTCGCCTCGGCGGGGGAGGTCGCGGATTCGTCGGTGGCAGTGTCGGCGGCATCGCCGCGCTGATCGGATTCGGGGTCGGCGCGATCGGCTCCTGGGATCGGACCGGTCGAATTCACCTTCGAGGCGGCACGGATGTCAGGAGCGGCGGTGATGGGCATCTGCTGATTCCGTCGCGGTCGTGTCATCTGTCACCTGTTGACTTCATGTCGAGTGGGGAAGCTACGATCCCCAGCCTAACGAGTGGCCGCCGCCGACCCGAGCATTCGGCTCCGCATGGCGGGGTGTTTCTGGCAAATATTGCTAGGCTTGAGGGCGTGAATACCGAAGAACTCGTCCAGGACTGGGCCCCGCTTCCCGATATCGCCGAGCTGACCGGGCTGAGCATCTCCCAGGTGCGCAGGCTGCTCGAAGACGGCGCCATCTGCGGAATCAAGATCGGCAAGCCGAAGGTTCTGCAGGTGCCGTTGGCCTTCTTCATCGACGGCGAGGTCGTCAAACCGCTCAAGGGCACGCTGAACACTCTGCACGACGCCGGTTTCGACGACGAGGAAGCGATCGTGTGGCTCTTCACCCCCGATGACTCCCTGCCGGGCCGACCCATCGATCTGCTCCGGGTGGGCAACCGCAAGGAAGTCCGGCGCCGCGCTCAGGCCCTCGCGTTCTGAGCCGCATATTATTCTGAGCCAGTTCTGAACCGCGCCCGATTCTGAGTCTCACCCGGTTCTGAGCCGCGCGCCATCCTGGGCGATTCGGGGCTCAGACTGCTTCCGATCCGAACCCGTCCGGAGGCGGTCTCAGCTCGTGCGGTAGCTCAGCCCCGTCGCGAACTCCCTGAGCCGCTCCTGCGCCGAGCCGCCGATGCGGATGCGGCCCGATTCGCCGGCTGCCCAGGCGTCGATGAGCCCCTGAGCCTGCGCGTGCTTGTCCGCGATGAATGCCTCGACCGCGGCCAGGCCTCCGGACGCGGTGATCATCTCCACGCATTCGGCCACCTCAGCGGCGGAGAGATCCTGATCGCCCAGTCGAGAGGCCAGGACAGATCGCTGCTCGGCCGGGATCCGGGCCGCGGTCTCGGCGATGAGCACGGTTCGCTTGCCCTCGCGGATATCGTCGCCGGCGGGTTTACCCGTGGCCTCCGGGTCACCGGCGATGCCGAGCACATCGTCGCGCAGCTGAAAGGCCTGACCGAGGGGGAGACCGAAGGCGGAGATCTCTGCGAGCACATCCTCATCGGCCCCCGCCAGGGCCGCGCCGAGGAGGAGCGGCTGCTCGACCGAGTACTTCGCGGACTTGAAGCTCAGCACCTCCCACGCCCGGTCGGCGATGCGGGCGTCGTCGAGGTCGATCACCTCGGCGAGCACATCGAGGTATTGGCCGACCATCACATCGCGACGGACGGTGGCTCGCAGCCGACGGGTGAGCGGCGTCCGGCCCAGCGTCTCCTCGGAGCGTTCGAACAGCTCCTCGCTCAGCGCCAGGCAGATGTCGCCGATGACGATGGATGCGGAGACGCCGAAGGATGCGCCGTCGCCGCGCAGGTCGAACTGCTCGTGGCGGGCCTCGAACTGGCGATGCAGGGAGGGCTGACCGCGGCGCGTGTCCGAATTGTCGATGACATCGTCGTGGATGAGCGCCGCGGCATGCAGCAGCTCGAGCGATCCCGCGGCCTGCGCCAGCCCCGTACGGAGGTCGGCATCCTTCCCGACCGTCCCGCCGGCCAGCTGAAAGCCCCACCACAGGAGGACGGGGCGGATCCGCTTGCCGCCGCGTGTGAACGCGATGAGCGACTGACCGATCGCGGCCGCATCGGGGGAGATGGACTCGAACTCGGCGGCCTTCTCTGCAAGGAAGCTCTCGAGCTCAGCGGAGACCTCGGCGGCGATGGACTGCGGGGTGTCGAGATCGTCGACTCGCGCTGGTGTGCCCGCCCGAGGGTGCGGTTCCTGAGGTCCGCCGGGCGTCATGGGGCGATAAGAGGTCATGGAACGATGTTTCCGCCGATGGTCACGATCGACTGGTCCTTGCCGGCACCGTCATCGGCGATCGTGACGACCAGAACGCTGTCATTGTCCTTGTGCCGGAAATTCACCACTCGCGCGCTCTTCGTCTTCACCTCGTCGCCGAGCGGTTCGAAGCCGGCTTTGCCGAGCTCCTTCTCGTAGAACGCGAAGATGTCCTTCGCCTCTGCCTTCGTCTCGACGACGAGGCTGACCTGCTCGGGCTTCTTCGTGTCCTTGTCGTTGTGGGCCTTGACGATCGAGGCTGAGAGGACCTTGGAGTCCGGGTAGGGCTTGACGTATCCGGGCAGATCCCCGACATCGTTCGAGGTGTCGGGGTCCTGGCCTGTGGCCTCTGCCGAGGCCGGGGTCGAGGCGGTCGACGACTCCGCAGGCGCTGCCGCCGTCGAGGTGGTCTGCTCGGTCTGCGGGGTCGACTCGGCCTGGCCTCCCTCGGCCCCCGAACAGCCCGCGAGGGCGAGAGCGGCGGCGATGGGCAGTGTCATGACAGTGGTGCGCGATACCATGCTTCAAGAGTACCTGGACTGTTCGGCGGAGCCGAAAGGAACGAGCGAGGGGCAGGCGATGAGTCGGAAGCAGCTGGCACGGTCCGGAGGTGATCTGAGCCGACTCGGCACGGATGACTCCGGTGCCACCATGCTCCACCTCGACATGGATTCGTTCTTCGTCTCCGTCGAGCTCCTCAGCCGTCCGGAGCTCATCGGGCGACCGGTCATCGTCGGCGGGCGAAGCGGTCGGGGCGTCGTGGTCTCGGCCAGCTACGAGGCGCGCGAGTTCGGCGTCCACGCTGCTATGCCGATGTCCCGGGCGATGGATCTGTGCCCCATCGCCGAGGTGATCCCGCCCTCCCACGGCCTGTACTCCGCCTTCTCCCGACAGGTCTTCGAGCTCGTCGCCGAGGTGACCCCCGACGTCCGTCAGGTCAGCGTCGATGAAGCCTATGTCGACGTCTCCGGTGCGGTGCGCCGACTCGGCCCCCCGGTGACGATCACCTCGCAGCTGCGGGCGCAGATCAAGGAGCGGACCGGTCTGAGCGCCTCGGTGGGGATCGCCGGCAGCCAAGTCGTCGCCAAGCTCGCCTCCGCCAGAGCGAAACCCGACGGGCAGCTTCTGGTCCCTCTCGCGAAGACCCAGGCATTCCTCGATCCGATGCCGATCGAGGCGCTGCCGGGGGTGGGGGAGAAGACGCAGCAGGCGTTCTCCCGGTACGGCATCCGTCTCATCGGCGATCTCGCGGCCGTCGAGGAAGCCTGGGCCGCGCGAGTCTTCGGCGCTCATGGGCACCATCTCTGGCGCAGCGCCCACGGGTGGGACTCCGCGGGCTTCGATCGACAGGCCAAGGACCATTCGATCAGTGCGGAGAACACCTTCTCCGAGGACATCTGGGATCTCGGTATGCTCGAACACGAACTCCTGCGCCTGGCCGACAAGGTCGCCTACCGGGTCCGTGCGGAGGGGAAGGTGGCGACGACATTGGGACTGAAGTACCGGCTCGGCGATTTCACCACTCTGTCGAGGTCGGTGACGCTGTCGGCGCCGACGGACCTGGCCAGAGAGATGTACGAGGCGCTGCGACCGGCGGTGCGGAAGCTGCGCGAACAGCGGACCCAGGGCGTGAGGCTGCTCGGAGTCAGGGCCGCGGGTCTCATCGACTTCGCGGTCACCGGACGGCAAGCGACCTTGGACGAACCGGAGCATTCGGGGCGCGAGGCCGAGGTGGCGTTGGACGAAGTGAGGCGCCGATTCGGGACCGAAGCGATCTCTCAGGCCTCACTTCTGCGCAGACGCTCGGACTCCTCCTGAGCGGTGAGCTGGACCATAGTCTGAAGACCCAGTGGGAATCCAGGCCCTGAGCGACTCCCGAGATGTTTTTTCGGTGCTCAGAGACTATGATTGAGGCAAAGACCTGAGTAGGGAAACGGGGGTTCGAGATGCCACTCTCCGATCACGAACAGCAGCTGTTGGATCAGCTGGAGAAGCAGCTGCGCAGTGAAGACCCTCGTTTCGCACGCAATATTTCGGAAACCCAAGCCGCGGCCACCGGGCCGGGGTTCTCCGCCAAGCGCTTTGTGCTCGGCATCCTCATCGCACTGGTCGGGCTGGCCGCGACCATCCTCGCGATCTCGCTCGTCTCCAGCTCGGTGTGGTGGATCGCTCTCGGCGTCGTCGGTTTCGGCCTCATGGTCACCGGGATGTACTGGGCGTTCAGCCGCCCGGGGCAAGGGCACACGAGCCGAACAAATTCGAAGAGCGCCGGCGGGAAATCCGATTCCAAGGGAAGCGCCGGATTCATGAGCCGGCTCGAAGACCGGTGGGAAAAGCGCCAGCGCGGCGAATGACCCCGGCTCGACCGAACAAGGCACTCTCATCATGAGAGTGCCTTCTTCTGTCTCCGGCCCCACGCTCACCGGCGGCGTCGCCATCGGCCTCCTCGCCGCCGTCTTCGCCTTCGGAGAGATCACCCATCTGCGATCGAGCAGACGTCGCCTGGGAACGACGAGATCCAGCACCGGAAGCGACCAGATCATCGTGGTCCTCGGCTTTCGCAACTCGGGAGTGCGGGCGAACTGGCTCAATCGTTTCCGAGTCAGGGCCGGCCTGCGCTCGATCGACCCCACGGCGCGATCGGCGGTCGTCGTCTTCTGCGGCGGCGCCGTCGGCGGACGGGTGCCCGAGGCCCGGCTGCTCGAACGCTATGCGCGTGAGGAGCTCGGCTACACCGGTTGTGCGCTGCTGGAGACCGACAGCGCAACGACATGGGAGAACATCGCCGAAGCGGTCCCGCTCATCGACGAGGTGCTGCGGCCCGATTCGACGATCAGCATCGCCTCGAACTCCCACCACGCGGAGAAGGCACGCGACCATCTCTGGCAGCTGCGGCCCGACCTCGGGCGCAGGCTCGTCGCCGGAGCCGACTACCGGTTCGGTGAGCTGCCGTTCGTCAAGCCGATCGCCGCTGCGCGCGGGCTGCTGGCGCTGCGGAGGCTCGACCGCGAGAAAGCTGCGCTCTAGGGCGGGACGACCGCCGGAGCCGGCCCAGACGCATCTCAGCGCGGGGGATCGAAGAGGCTGGCGGGCCAGATCTTCGCCGAGATCCGGCTTCCCGGTGTCGCCCGTTCGGACAGATCCGTGCCCACCTCATCGATGAGCGCCTGCACTTCGGAGGAGTCGAGCGACTCGGCCGCGGCGCCGTAGCGCTGGGCCTCGAGCGCATCTACGAACGCCGAGAGCGCGGTGTCCTCGCGCTCCTGCCCCGTCGTTCCAGCGGGGGCCGGAGCGTGCAGACGTCGCAGACGGTCGTCGACGTGGGCATATGAAGAGGTTCCGGACGGATCTGCTGCGCCGGAGGGGCCCGCGGCAGCGGACGAGCCGGCAGCCACCTCGGCGGCGGACTTGCGTGGAGGCTCGCCGGTCGCCGGGTCGATCCCCGCCGAACCCTTCGCAGCCGCAGCGGAGCCGTTGTCCGCGGCCGTGCTCTCGGCACCTGCCGCCGAGCCTCGGGCGCCGCCTTCGACCGAGGCGTCCCCGGCGAGGACGAGCTCATTGAAGCGCAGCGTCCGACTCGGATCGAGGCTCTGGCCGTAGTCGGTGGCCAAGGCACGCACCTCGGTCCACACCGCCTCGAGGTCGTGCGGATCCTTCGTCCGGCGCGAACGCAGGATCGAACGCCAGATGGCGGGAATCGCGGCGAGCAGCAGCAGGCCGAGCACGATGACTCCGGCCCACAGATAGGTGCCGATGTTCGCGCCGGCCGGTTCGGCCGCCTCGGTGCTCGTGGCCTCGTCGCTCGGCTCATCGGATCCGTCACCAGAAGACTTCGAGGCCTTATCGGTCGGTTCCTCGCTGGGGCTCGCCGACTCCGACTCCTCGCTCGACTCATCCTGCTGTTCACCGCTGGCCAGGGTCCACTTCGGCGGATCCCCGGCAGGACCGCCGGGAGTGGGCTCGAAGCGCACCCAACCGGTGCCTTCGAAGTAGAGTTCGGGCCAGGCGTGCGAATCCTGCATGCTCACGTCATAGCCGCCGTCGGCCTTCTCTCCGCCGGCGAAGCCGACACCGATGCGCGCGGGGATCCCCATCGTCCGGGCCATGATCGTCATGGCCGAGGAGAACTGGACGCAATAGCCCTTCTTATCGCTGAGGAAGTCCGAGATCGCGTCCCCGCTGGCCCGGTCCGGGGCATCGAGTGAGTACTCGAAATCGCCGCCGCGGAAGTAAGCCTGGAGCAGGACCGCGGCCTCCCACTGGTTGTCGGCATCGGCAGTGACCTCTTCGGCGGTCTCCTTGACGCTCTTGGGCAGCGAATCGGGGATCGCGAGCTCGGTCTCGAAGTCACTCTCGTTGACCGGAGTCGCGGTTTTGAGGTCCTTGGCCGAGGGGTTGGGGGACAGATAGGTCATCGAGTACTGCAGACCGCCGGTCTTCTCACCGTTGCCCACGATCGTCAGGGTCTTCTCGTCGAAGATCCATCGTCTGTCGAGCCCGTCCGGCTGCTGCGGCGCATAGGGCGAGGGCAGGTACTGCTGGTCGTAGTCGTCGTCGATGTCGACGTCGATGGTCTCCTTCTCGAAGTTCTTGTCCCGCGGCAGACCCTCCGGCCACGGCATGCCGTCGGTCGCGATGGCGAAGGGGTCGAGGCTGAACGAACTCGGTGCCCAGTTCTCGCCGTCGAAGTCGTCGATCGAAGTGAGGCGGATCGGCTCCGATTCCGAACCCGTGGTGTCATAGCTGAACAGCCGGGCATCATCGCGTTCGCCGAGGTTCTGACGCAGATCGAGGAAGGGGTTCGTCACCGTCAGGTCGCCCTGCTTGTCCGAAGCACGATCGGGCAGGGTCGGCACCGGCGGCAGCAGCAGGGGCAGACCGATGCCGATCGCCAGGGCCAGACCACCGGCGAGAGCCGCGGTCATTCCGCCGCGCCAGCGAGTCGCGGGCAGATAGGGGCTGAGCATGAGCAGCAGGAATGCCGCGAGGATCGCGACGATATGCCACCAGCGCACCTCCTGAGGTGCGAAGTAGACGGGGATCATCCACAGCACGAGCAGGAGCACACCGCCGACCTTCGGTGCCCTGAGGTCGGAGACCAGGCCGTCGATGAGGATCGTGATGAGGGTGAAGGCGATCGTCAGCATCGCAGTGAAGCCCGGCGTGCTGGCGGCTGGGGGAGCGGTGGCATAGAGATCGTTCACGCCCTGAGAGAGCAGGTCGATGACCGTTCCGAACGACTCGCCGGTGGGGATGAAGCCGAGCAGCAGAGAGCCTTTGGCGCAGACGACGAAGACGGCGATGAGGCCGGCCACGCACTGCGCGATGACCGCGGTGCCGCTGGAGCGCAGCACCGGCACGCTGCGGAAGACGGCGCCGACGAGGACGACGAGTCCGACGGCCACGAGCACGGGGGCCAACCAGGCGAGGTCCTTGAACACCGCGGAGATGGCCACGGCCGTGAGCGACATGGCAGCGAAGACGATGATCGCCTCGAGCCAGCCGGTCGCCGGGCGCGAGTCGTGCGCCGATGCGGAGTCCCGGGCAGGCGGTTCCTGCGAGGGGGCGGGGGAGGCGTCGAGGCTCATCGTCCCACCCGCTTCGACTCGAACGTCGTCCAGGACTCGGGCAGGTCCTCACTGAGGCCCATCATCGTCATATCGCCGATCTCGCTGAGCGTGCGCACTGTGACGGGCACGCGACGAGAGAAGTGCGAGGCGAGTTCCTGACCGCGCTGATCTCCGATGGAGCAGATGACGATGTGGTTCGGATTGTCGTGTGCCGGCAGTTCGACCCTGCCCGGCCGAACGAGAGCGGAGAGAAGGCGCAGCTTGTCGATGTCACGCGCTCCTTTGAATCTGATTTCGTGTCCGGGAGCGACGACGAAGACCTCGTAGTCGGCTCTGAGGAATGCGGTGCCGGCCGCAGCAGCTGCGGCCAGGAGGAACTCGACCTCGAGGTCGGTCGGTTCCGCGTCCGCCTCGTCGGCGGCGAGGTCGATGACGATGAGTGCGTAGAGCGTCTCCTCGTCGGCCTCGTGGCGGACCATGAGCTCACCGAACTTCGCGGTCGAGGGCCAGTGCACGTGCCGCAGGTCGTCGCCGGGCACGTATTCCCGGGTGTGGAAGTCACGCGTCGTATGTCCCGACCGGATCTTCCCCTCGTCGAGACGGGCGGGACGGATGGACGAGTCCTGCGGGATGCGCGCGCCGAGCACCGGCACGGACACGGCGACCGGGAAGGCTCCGCGGACCTTCCGCTTCATCTTCACCAGGCCGAACGGCCCATGGACGGTGATGAGCACGGCCTCGATGCCGCTGACGCCGCGGCGGTTGGGGGTGAAGGAGGTGAGCACGGTCTGCGAAGCGCGATGGGCCAGGGGCGGCACCTCTCCGGAGGTGGAATCGCCGAAGCCCTCGGCCGTGACGAAGTCGATCGTCGACGCAGGGATCGCGAGCTGACCGATATTGGTCACCCGCGCCTCGATCTCGACCTCTTTGCCCTCGGCGGCCAGAGGGTAGCGGTCCCGGGAGCGGGACAGCGCCACCTCGGGCAGGGACGTGCTCATCGCGATCGAGACCCGCCGGGTGCCCCAGGCGATCAGCAGAGCCGAGAGCAGGACGAGCCCGAGCAGGAGGAGACCCGCTGGGAGCAGTCCGGGCAGCGCGAAGCGGTAGGCCGCAATGATCAGCGCCGCCCCGGCGAGGACGAAGATGATTCCTGAGGTGCTTAGTCGCATGCCGTCACTGGTTCGTCGAGACGGGCACGCGTGAGAGCACACGGCCGATGAGCTCGGTCGCCAGCTCCGAATCGTCGCCGTCGCGGGGGATGATGCGATGAGCGAGGATATAGGGGGCCAGCGCCTGCACATCGTCGGGGGTGACGAAGGTCCGACCCGACAGCGCCGCACGGGCCTTGGCCGCCCGCAGCAGGTGGACGCCGCCGCGGGGCGAGCTGCCGAGCAGGATCGCCTGATCGTCGCGGCTGGCCTGGAGGATCGCCACGATGTACTCGCGCAGCTGCCTGCTGGCCGAGACGTGGCGGACGATGCTGCGGGCCTGGGTGATCTGCTCGAGGTTCGTCACTGCGGACGCTGACTCGAGCGGGTCGTTCTGGATCTGGTTGTCCAGCAGGTCGACCTCATCGGACGTGGCCGGGTAGCCCAGCGAGATCCGGGTGAGGAAGCGGTCGCGCTGCGCCTCGGGAAGGGCGTAGGTGCCCTCCATGTCGATCGGGTTCTGCGTGGCGACCACGATGAATGGCGTGGGCATCGGATAGGTCTGACCGTCGATTGTCGCCTGGCCCTCAGCCATGCACTCGAGCATCGCCGACTGGGTCTTCGGCGAGGCGCGGTTGATCTCATCGGCGATGACGATGTTCGCGAAGACCGGGCCCTGTCGGAACTCGAAATGGCGGGTCTCCTGATTGAACAGGTTGACGCCGACGACATCGGTGGGCAGCAGGTCCGGGGTGAACTGGATGCGACGGACGGAGCCGTCGACGACCTTGCCCATCGCGCGGGCCAGCAGTGTCTTGCCGACTCCCGGGACGTCCTCGAGGAGGACGTGGCCGCCGGCGAGCAGAGCGATGAGGGAGAGTCCGACCGCTTCGTCCTTGCCTTCGAGGACAGCGTTCATGGCGGTGCGTGCCCGGGAGGTCAGATGCTGGACCCATTCGATGTGCTGCGCACCGATCACGGAATTGGTCTGTGTACCTTCTTGGCTGATCGACATACCCTCCATTGTTCCCTATGCCCGGGGCTCCGGCCACACGAGGTTCTCTCAGCTTCCGAACCGCTCCGGCGGGCCCTGCGAACCCGCCTCCATCTCGCTCCCCACTTCCCTCCCCACTTCGCTCCCCGCATCCCTCCCCACTTCGCTCCCCACTTCCCTCCACGCCGACCCTCCACTTTCCTCCCCACTTCGCTCCACCTCGGTGGGGGAGAGCGGCGGGATCCGCGCCATCTTGCGGATCCCGACCCCCTCAGCCCTTCCCCGTCGAGGGTGTCCGCCCACCGTATTGACCCTCGTCCGGAGTTCCGGAGGAGCCGTTGCGACGCACCGACACGAAAAAATCCCCACTTTCCTCCACGTACCTGACCTGGGAAAACGTGGAAGTTTGCACACCGATGGGGTAAAACGCTGGAATACGTGGAGGGAAGTGGAGTACTGTGGTTGCTATCGGAGCCGATGGGTTTCGAAAGGGGTGAGACGACATGTTCTTGGGCACTCATATGCAGAAGCTCGATGACAAGGGTCGGCTCATCCTGCCCGCAAAGTTCCGCGAGGAGCTGTCGCCCGGACTCGTCCTCACTCGTGGCCAGGAGAACTGCCTCACCCTGTTCCCCACCACGGAGTTCGAAGCCGAGCACGAGCGAATCCAGAACGCGCCGAAGACGAATAAGGAAGCCCGCGATTACCAGCGTGTGTTCCTGTCGGCGGCATTTGCGGACCAACCGGACAAACAGGGGCGCATCACGGTCCCGAACATATTGCGGCAGTACGCATCACTGACACGGGAAGTCGCAGTGATCGGCATGGGCAACCGAGTCGAGATCTGGGACGCACCGACCTGGGAGGACTACCTCGTCGGCGCTCAGCAGGCCTTCGCCGAACGCGAGGAGGAGGTGATCCCCGGAGTGATCTGATTCTGCTCGGGTTTGATCCTTGCCCGCCGCGCTCGAGTTTCGGGGAACTTCCCCGTTTCCGAAGCTCGGACGTCCTGACACACTTCCCCGGTGCCAGGGCCGCGGCGGACAAGGTTCTGGCTCCAGCAGCGCACCCCATGACCACCCACGCACGAAGGAACCACGCATGACAGCTCAGCACGTACCGGTGCTCCTCGAGCGCGTGGTCGAACTCATCGGCGTCGGCGTGGAAGCCGCCCGGGCGGCCGGACTCACCCCCGTGGTCGTCGACGGCACCCTGGGCATGGGCGGCCACGCAGAGGCTGTCCTCAGCGCTTTCGACGATGTCCACCTCGTCGGCATCGACCGCGACCTCCAGGCCATCGAGATCGCCGCCGAGCGACTGGCGCCCTTCGCCGATCGCACCGACATCGTCCACGCCGTCGACGACGAGCTGCCCGAGATCCTCGAGGACCTCGGCATCGATTCCATCAGCGCGATCCTGCTCGACCTCGGCGTGTCCTCGCTGCAGCTGGACGAGGACGACCGCGGTTTCTCCTACGCCCGGCCCGCGCCGCTGGACATGCGCATGGACCGGACTCAGGAGCTCACCGCCGCCGAGGTGCTCGCCACCTACTCCGAGGCCGAGCTGCGCCGCATCCTGCGTGACTACGGCGAAGAGAAGCTGGCGGGGAAGATCGCGAAGATCATCGTCAGCGACCGCGAGCACACCCCGTGGAAGACCTCCGACCAGCTCGCGGCCATGCTCGGCCGAGTGATCCCGCAGACGAAGAAGAAGTCCCACCCCGCCAAACGCACCTTCCAGGCCCTGCGCATCGAGGTCAACGACGAACTCGGCGTGCTGCGCACAGCGCTGCCGGCCGCACTCGAAGCACTGCACATCGGGGGAGTGGCGGTCATCGAGTCCTATCAGTCGCTCGAGGACACGATCGTGAAGAAGACCTTCCGGTCAGCCACCACCTCCTCGGCGCCGCCGGACCTTCCGGTGGTCCCCGAAGAGCACCAGCCCTGGCTGGTCGAGATCATCCGCGGGGCCGAGATGGCCGATTCGGACGAAGCAGAGAACAATCCGCGGGCGGCGAGCGTCCGCCTGCGGGCCGTGCAGAAGATCAGGGAGGCACGATCGTGAGGAATTCCCAGGCGACCGCGAGTCAGACCCACTTCACCGAACGCTTCCGCCGGCTCGAGGAGACCGGCGGCGCTCCGAGCACGCCGAAGCTGCGCCTGCTCAAGTTCGAACTGCCGAAGTCGCGCCTGCCATTCTCGCTCATGTGCGTGGCGATCCTCGTGGCCACCCTCGTGGCCGTGCTGCTGCTCAACATCTTCGTGTCCCACACGTCCTACAAAGTCGACCAGCTGACGTCCGAGAAAGAGGCGCTGGCCGAGCAGAAGGACCGCCTCGTCGAGGACAATTCGTACCGGGAGTCCCCGCAGAACATCGCCGTCGCCGCCGAAGAGCTCGGCCTCGTCCGCGACTCATCGCCGGAGTTCCTCGATGCGAAGACCGGCGAGATCATCGACGCGCCGGGAATCGACGTCTCCGGTGAGAAAGAGCCCACAGTCGTGCCCGGGCCGCGCGCCGATACACGAGAAGACCTGCGGCCCAATCTACGATCGGATGAGAAGCTCCCGGTCGTCGGGGGCAGCCCGAGCAACGACGTTGCGGCTCCGAGCCAGGAGTCCCCGAAGTAGTTCGAGCTCACCGGGAACAGGGAACGGCCTGATCGCCCGCGGAACCATTCGCCGACAGAGCTAAGGACCAAGGACAGTGCAATGGGCCCAGCCAAGATCCGACTGAAGAAGAAGCGCACAGGCACCGGGCCGAACCTGCGCCTGCGGATGGGCATCATCGCCGCGCTGTCGATCCTCGCCCTCCTCATCACCTCCGTGCGGCTCGTGTCCATTCAGGGCATGGACTCGATGAAGCTCGCCGAGAAGGCTCTGTCCAATCGCCTCGTCACCCGCACCCTGCCGGCCGACCGCGGACAGATCGTGGCCTCCGACGGCACCGTGCTCGCCGACAGCGTCTCCCGCTATCAGCTCGTCGTCGATCAGCAGAACGTCGCCCAGTACGAGGTCGACGGCAAGCTCGTCGGCGCCTGGGGCGCGGCCGAGGCGCTGGCGAAGCCGCTCAACACCGACCCGGGCCTGCTCTACCCGAAACTCGTCGGCGACAAACGCTGGAACCCCGTGGCCAAAGGGCTGACCTCCGAGACCTGGCGTGCGGTGGAGAAGCTCGACGTCCTCGGCGTCTCCGCCGAAGAGTACGCGGTGCGCTCCTATCCCGCCGGCGGAGTCGCCGGCAACCTCGTCGGCTTCCTCAGCTCCGACGGCACCGCTCAGGCTGGCCTCGAGATGGCCTATGACGACGAACTGTCCGGCACCGACGGACAGCAGCAGTACGAGCGCGGCGCCCGCGGCGAGATCATCCCGCTCGGCGACAACAACATCAAGGACGCCGTCGACGGAAAAGGGCTGCAGACGACCATCGACCCGGACCTGCAGTACTACGCGCAGCAGGCCATCGAGGAGCAGCGCCAGAAGCACAAGGCCGAATCCGCCTCGATCGTGATCAAGGAGGTCGATTCCGGTCGGATCCTCACCGCCGCCGACGCCCCCACGGTCGACCCGAACTCACCGGGCAAGGTCGACGGGGACGATCGCGGCTCCCGGATCTTCACCGATATGTTCGAACCCGGATCGACTGCGAAGATGGTCACCGCGGCCGCTCTGCTCGACCAGGGCCTCGTCACCCCGGAGCAGGAATTCACAGTGCCCGACAAGTGGAAGGCGCCGAACGGCGAGGAGTTCCGCGACTCCCATGACCACCCCGACGAGAAGCTCACCTTCGCCGGCATCCTCGCGCAGTCGTCCAACACCGGCACGATCCTCGCCGGCCAGAAGCTCAGCGAGGCCCAGCGCTACGAATACATGAAGAAGTTCGGCTTCGGCTCCACCTCGGGCATCGGCTTTCCGGCCGAGACCGGAGGCATCCTCCACCCGTACAAGGATTGGGACGGGCGCACTAAGTACACAGTGATGTTCGGCCAAGGTGTGGCCGCGAACGCGCTGCAGACCACCGACGTCATCGCGACCATCGCGAACGGGGGAGTGCACGTGCCCTCCAGGCTGGTCGACGGCATGATCTCACCGAACGGCCAGACCCTCTCGACCCCTCCGGGAGAGACGCAGCGGGTCGTGAGCGAGAAGGCCGCCGACCAGACGCTGCGGATGCTCGAGGGCGTCGTCGCCGAAGGCACCGGCAAGTCCGCCCAGGTCTCCGGCTACCGGGTGGCCGGCAAGACCGGTACGGCACAGGCACCCGCCGCCGAGGGCGGAGGCTATGACGGCTACACGGCCTCCTTCGTGGGCGTGCTGCCGGCCGAGGACCCGCAGCTGGCGATCTCCGTGACTTTGCAGAGGCCCAGAAAGGGCTACTACGGTGGACAGGCCGCAGCCCCCGTGTTCTCCGATGTCGCGGGCTTCGCGATGCGGCACCTGAAGATCCCCCCGTCGACTGAGAAGCCCGACCTGCCTGCTCGAGAATGGAAATGATGCGTCTTTCACAGCTGCTGCCGATCGCTCCCGGCACCCTCCACGGCGATCCCGACACGGAGGTCACGGGAGTCTCCCACGACTCGCGCGCGGTCTCACCCGGTCAGCTCTACGCTGCGCTGCCGGGAGCGAACGTGCACGGTGCGAAATTCGCCCCCCAGCTCATCCGCTCCGGCGTCGACGCGGTCCTCACCGACGCCGCCGGCTGGGACCTCATCACCGAGGCCCTGTCCGGCAGCGAGGAGGACCGGACCCGGCTGGCCGAAATGTCCGCGCTCATCGTCGAAGCACCGCGCGCGGTGCTCGGGTTCGTCTCGGCCGCCGTCTACGGCACGACTTCGGTGCCCGAACTCATCGGCGTCACCGGCACGAACGGGAAGACGACGACGACCTACCTCGCCGACGGGATGCTCGCGGCTCTCGGCCATCGCACCGCCGTCATCGGCACTGTGGCCATCCTCATCGCCGGAGACACCGTGCCGAGCGTGCGGACCACGCCCGAGGCCCCCGAGCTGCACGCCCTGTTTCAGAAGATGCGGGCTGCCGAAGTCGACACCTGCTCGATGGAGGTCTCCTCGCATGCGCTGAGCCAGCACCGGGTCGACGGAGCCCGCTTCTCGGTCGCCGGCTTCACCAACCTGTCCCAGGACCACCTCGACTTCCACAACACGATGGAAGAGTACTTCGAGGCCAAGGCACAGCTGTTCACCCGCACCTTCTCCGACCGCGCAGTCATCGTCGTCGAAGACGAGTGGGGTGAGCGGATGGTCGCGGCCGCGCAGGTGCCGGTGCGCACGCTCGGCCGGGACGAGCGCAGCCAGTGGCGCATCGAGCACACACCGGGACAGGCGGAGTTCACGCTCCACCTCGGCGCTCCGGGCGAGGACACGACCGCGGTCCGGCTCCGCTCGCCGCTGCCGGGCGACTTCAACGTCACGAACACCGCCCTGGCCGCAGCCATGCTCATCGAATCCGGTGTCAGTCCTGCGGAGATCGACGCCATCGGCGCAAGCTTCGCGGCCACGGTCCCCGGCCGGATGGAGATCATCGACGTGTCCGGCCCGCGCGCGCTCGAACAGTCCCACCCCGAACTCCTGCCGCGGGCCATCGTCGACTATTCGCACACTCCCGACGCGATCGCGAAGGCGCTGGCGACTCTCCACGCCGACAGCGAGGAGCTCGTCATCGTCTTCGGCGCCGGCGGTGACCGCGATCGGGGCAAGCGGTTCGGCATGGGACAGGCGGCGGCGCGCGAGGCGGATGTGATCGTTCTCACCGACGACAATCCCCGCACCGAGGATCCTGCCGCGATCCGTGCGGCGATCAGGGAAGGCATCGACGCCGAGATCGCAGATGGACGCGCGCGTGTGAAAAAGATCATCGAGGTCCCCGATCGGGGGCGCGCCATCGACGAGGCGATCGCCTTCGCGGACCCGTCATCCACCGTGATCATCGCGGGCAAGGGGCATGAAACCGGCCAGACGGTCGGCACCACCGTGACCGACTTCGACGACCGGGCGAGGACACGCTCGGCGCTGTCCATGCGGCTGGGCGGCGAACAACCAGGTAAAGTTCACAGATGATATGAAGCGACTGACTGCAGCCGAGATCGCAACCGCCCTGAACGGTGAGTTGTACGGCATCGACCCCGAGACCCCTCTGACCGCCGGTGTGGTGACCGATTCGAGAGAAGTCGGACCCGGCGACATCTACATTGCCCGCCGAGGCGAGAGCTTCGACGGCATCGAATTCGCCGCGGCCGCCATCGAGGCGGGTGCGGCACTCGTCATCGGCGAATCCGTCCCCACCGTCGACGACGAAGCCCTGCCCACCGTCGTCGTGGCCGATGCCACCGAGGCGCTGGGCCAGCTGGCCAAACACAGCATCGAGGGCCTGCGCTCCGATGGTGAACTCACCGTCATCGCGATCACCGGCTCCGTGGGCAAGACCACCGTCAAGGACCTCGCCGCCGACCTGCTGGCGGGCGCAGCCGAGACGGTGTGGCCGCCGAACTCCTACAACAACGAAGTCGGCGTGCCGCTGACCGCGCTGCGAGCCGGGGAGTCCACTCGCTTCCTCGTCCTCGAGATGGGGGCCCGCTCCATCGGCAACCTCGCTTACCTGACGAGCCTGATCCGACCCGACATCGCCGTCGAGCTCGCCGTCGGCACCGCCCACTCCGGTGTGTTCGGCTCGATCGAGAACACGGCCCGGGCCAAGGCCGAACTCGTCGAATCGCTGACGGCCGGCTCGACCGCGATCCTCAACGCTGATGACTCCCGTGTGGCCGGAATGCGCGAGGTGCTCGCTCCCGAGGTCGAGACCCTGTGGTTCTCCCAGCGCGAATCGCTGCCGGAATGGGTGGGCGAGGACGATGCGGTGGTCCGCAGCACCGCGATGACCACGGACGCCTCCGGCCATCCGACCTTCACCTTGACCCTGCCCGGGGAGGAACCGCAGGAGGTGCGCCTGGCGCTGATCGGCGAACACCACGTCGGCAACGCCCTGGCCGCGGCCGCCATCGCCCACGCCTGCGGCGTCGGGACCAAATCGATCGTGACCACGCTGTCGACCTCCTCGGCTGCCAGTCGGTGGCGGATGGAGCTCATCGACTCGCCCTCGGGCGTGACCGTGCTCAACGACGCCTACAATGCGAACCCCGAATCCATGCGCGCCTCTCTGAAGACCCTGGCCTCGATGGGCCGCGGGGACGAGGAGAGCCGTCCGCGCCGCACCTTCGCCGTGCTCGGCGAGATGCTCGAACTCGGCGAGGAGTCCGTGGCCGCGCATTCGGCGATCGGCGAACTCGTGGTCCGCCTCAACATCACCCGCACCATCGTCGTAGGCGAAGGCGCGAAGCCGATCTTCAACGCCGCGAACCTCGAAGGCTCCTGGGGCAACGAGGCGACCTGGGTCGCCACCGCCGCCGAAGCGAAGGATCTGCTGGGCGCGGAACTCGCGCCCGGAGACATCGTCCTGTTCAAATCCTCGCGAGACGCCGGTCTGCGCTACCTCGGGGATGAAATCGCCGGTGTATCGGGGGCCCAATGATCGCCGTACTGCTCGCAGCCTGCCTGGCTCTCATCCTGGCGCTGGTCGGCACTCCGCTGTTCATCCGCGTGCTCGTCAAGCAGGGATACGGCCAGTTCGTCCGTGACGACGGTCCGACCTCGCACGCCACGAAGCGCGGCACCCCGACCATGGGCGGAGTCGTCATCATCGGCGCCGCCGTGCTCGCCTACCTCCTCGGGCACCTGTTCACCGGCTCGGTGCCCACGGCCTCGGGACTGCTCGTGCTGTGGCTGGCCGGGGGGCTCGGCGTCGTCGGTTTCCTCGACGACTTCATCAAGATCAAGAAGCAGCGGTCACTGGGTCTGCGGCCGGTGCCCAAACTCATCGGCCAGGGCTTCGTCGGAATCTCGTTCGCGGTGCTCGCACTGCAGTTCCCGAATTCCTTCGGCGAGACCCCGGCCTCGACGAAGATCTCGTTCATCCGGGACACGAACCTCGACCTCGCCTTCGGTTCGGCGCTGCTCGGGCTCATCCTGTTCGTCATCTGGGCGAACCTCATCGTCACAGCGGTCTCGAACGCGGTCAACCTCACCGACGGCCTCGACGGACTCGCCGCCGGCGCCTCGGTGGTCGTGTTCGCCGCCTACGTCGTCATCGGCACCTGGCAGTCGACCCAGAACTGCAACCTCATGTCCGAGGCCACGAACGCCTGCTACTACATGCGCGACCCCCGTGACCTCGCCATGGTCGCCGGAGCCATGGCGGCCGCCTGCTTCGGCTTCCTGTGGTTCAACACCTCGCCCGCGAAGATCTTCATGGGCGATACCGGCTCACTGGCGCTCGGCGGAGCCTTCGCGGGGCTGGCGATCATGTCGCGCACCGAACTGCTCCTCATCGTCCTCGGCGGGCTCTTCGTCCTCATCACCCTGTCGGTGATCATCCAGGTCGCTTCCTTCAAGACCACCGGCAAACGTGTGTTCAGGATGGCGCCGCTGCAACACCACTTCGAGCTCAAGGGCTGGGCGGAAGTGACGATCGTGGTCAGGTTCTGGATCATCGCCGCGCTCTTCGTCATCGCCGGCATCTGCCTCTTCTATGCCGAATGGGTGTCCCGAGTTGGCTGAGAACCGTCCCACCGACGCCGAGATCCCGGCCGTGCTCAGCGGGCCGAGCTCCTCCCTGGACAGCCTGCGCATCCTGGTCACGGGGCTGGGAGTCACGGGTTTCCCCGCGGCCGTCCACCTCGGCGAACGCGGAGCCGATGTCATCGTCATCGACGGCGACGCCACCTCGGACGTCAGCGAGAAGACGCAGATCCTCGAGGTCTTCGATGTCGACATCCGCCGCGGCCCCGAACACGTCGAGGCACTGCCCGAGGGACGGATCGACCTCGTCGTGACCTCACCGGGATGGCGTCCGGACCAGCCGGTCCTCGCCGCGGCCGCCGCAGCCGGCGTCCCGGTCATCGGGGAGGTCGAACTCGCCTGGCGGATCCGCGGAACCAACGACGCGAAATGGCTGGCGATCACCGGCACCAACGGCAAGACGACGACCACGACGATGCTCGAATCGATGCTGATCGCGGCCGGGCTCAACGCCAAGGCCTGCGGCAACATCGGCACCCCTCTGCTCGAAGCCGTGCTCGAACCCGGACTCGAGGTGCTCGCGATCGAGCTCTCGAGCTTCCAGCTGCACTGGCAGGAGTCGATGAGCGCCGACGCCGCGGCCGTGCTCAACATCGCCCCCGACCATCTCGACTGGCACGGCAGCGCCGAGGCCTATGCTGCCGACAAGGCGAAGATCTATCACAACGCCAAACTCGCCTGCGTCTACAACTGCGCCGATGAGGCGACCCTGCATATGGTCGAGGATGCCGACGTCATCGAGGGAGCCAAGGCCATCGGCTTCACCACCGGGGTGCCCCGTCCCGGCGAACTCGGCGTCGTCGAGGACCTGCTCGTCGATCGGGCATTCATCCCGCAGCGCTACTCCTCGGCCGCGGAGCTCGCCGCCGTCTCCGACGTCGCGATCGCCACGGGCGTCGAGGGCAGCGAACCCGCCGTCCATCAGGTGGCCAACGCTCTGGCCGCGGCCTGCCTCGCCCGGGCCATCGACGTGCCGGGCCAGGCGATCTCCGCGGGACTGCGCAAGCATTCGCTCGGCGCCCATCGCATGGTCACCGTGGCCGAGGCCGACGGGATCCGCTGGGTGGATGACTCGAAGGCGACGAACACTCATGCCGCCGATGCATCCCTGGCCAGCTTCGACAGGATCATCTGGATCGCCGGCGGACTGCCCAAGGGAGCCGACTTCACCTCGCTGTTCAACGACCACGGCGATCGGATCAAGGCACTGGTGCTCATCGGCGCAGACGATTCGGCTTTCCGTGAGGCGATCGCCGCGACCGTGCCCGACCTCGAGGTGATCCGGATCGAACCGGCCCTGGCCGTCGACTCCGGCGTCCCCAAGCGCCGCGGCGAGGCCGTGGCCGCAGCCGCCGTGGCCGCGGCCGCTGACTGCGCCGAGGCCGGCGACACCGTGCTGCTGGCCCCGGCGGCGGCGAGCATGGACCAGTTCCTCAACTACAACACGCGCGGCGAGCTGTTCGCCGAGGCCGTCCACAACCGCCTGGGGCGCTGAGATGGGCCGGCAGACCACCGCGAAGGCGGATGAACGCCGCCGCCGGAAGACAGCGAAGAAGTCCAAGGCGACTTCTGCGCCCGGTGCGACGAAGACGGCCGGAGCGAAGACGGCTGCCTCCCGCGGATCTGCCGCCGCGACGACCACGGCCACGAAGACGGCCACGGCCACGGCCACGAAGACGGCCACGGCCACGAAGACGACCACGGCCACGAAGCCGGGCGCGAAGAAGCCCGCCGGGAAGAAGCCCGCTGCGAGCAGACCGACCGCTGCGAAGGAGCGAGGCGCGAGGAACGCCTCGGTCCTCAGGCACGCCTGGACGACTCTGCGGGAGGACTTCGCCCGTGTCTCCGCCTATCCGCTGACGACCTACTACCTCATCCTCGTCTCGGTGCTCGCACTGACCGGCCTGGGACTGGTCATGGTGCTCTCGGCATCCTCGATCACCTCCTACGACGGAGGAGAGGGCTCCTCCTTCGCCTACTTCAACAAGCAGGCGATGTTCGCCGGGGTCGGCATCGCGCTCATGTTCGCGGCCAGCCTCATGCCGCTGGTCGTGTGGCGGAGCATCGCATGGTGGGCGATGCTCGGCGGCATCGTCCTGCAGGCCTGCGTCTTCGTTCCCGGTTTCGGGAAGTCCACCAAGGGCAATGCGAACTGGATCGGCTTCGGCGGCTTCCAGATCCAGCCCTCCGAATTCCTCAAGGTCGCCCTGGCCCTGTGGCTCGGCCTCATCCTCGCCCAGAAGTTCGGCAAGATGACGACCTTCGGCCACGCCATGATCCCTGTCGTGCCCGGTGTGCTCGTCGCCGTCGGGCTCGTCGTCGGCGGCAATGACCTCGGCACCGGCCTCGTCCTCATGGCCATGGCCGTCGTCTGCCTGTTCATCGGCGGCTTCCCGACTAAGTACTTCTTTCTGCTGGGCAGCATCCTGACCGCCGCCGTCGTGTTCTTCGTCCTCAGCTCCGAGAACCGGCTCAAGCGCATCCAGGCCATGCTCACCGGTCATGCCGACCAGTCCGCGGCCGACACCATGGGGCAGGCCTGGCAGTCCAACCACGGACTGTTCTCCTTGGCCTCCGGCGGCTGGCTCGGAGTCGGACTCGGCGCCAGCCGGGAGAAATGGTCCTGGCTTCCCGAAGCCCACAACGACTTCATCTTCGCGATCATCGGCGAAGAGCTCGGCCTCATCGGCAGCCTCATCGTCGTCTTCGTCTTCGGCGTTCTCGGCTACGGGATGATCCGTGTGGTCATGCGATCGCAGAACCTCATGGTCCAGGTCGCCACCGCCGGCTACTTCGCCCTGCTCATCGGACAGGCCGCCATCAACATCGGCGTCGTGACCGGGCTGCTGCCGGTGATCGGGCTGCCCCTGCCCTTCGTGTCCTACGGCGGTTCGTCGATCATCGCCTCGCTGCTGGCCGTCGGTGTGCTGCTGTCGTTCGCCCGCAGCGAACCGGGCGCCGAGGCGGCCATCGCCGTCCACCGGGATCGCCTGCGATCCTCGTTCGCCGTGCTTGCCCGCAAGAGAAGGAAATGAGATGACGAGTATCCTCCTGGCCGGCGGAGGCACCACCGGCCATATCTCGCCGATGCTGGCGATCGGTCGCCGGCTGCGCGAGAAGCACCCGGACTGGGACATCGTGGCGCTCGGCACCGCCGACGGCCTCGAAGCCGAAATCGTGCCGCGAGCAGGGTTCGAACTGCTCACCATCGACAAGGTGCCCATGCCTCGGACGATCAGCCCCGCACTGCTCAAGTTCCCCGGCCGCTTCGCCGCCAACGTCTCCGAGGTCAAGAGGATCATCTCCGCCCGGAACGTCGCGGCCGTCGTCGGCGTCGGGGGCTATGTCTGCCCGCCGGCGTTCCTCGCCGCCAGACAGGCGAAGATCCCGCTCATCGTCCACGAAGCGAACGCGAAGCCGGGAATGGCCAACCGCCTCGGCGCGATGCTCACCACGGACGGGCGGGTCGGCATCACCTTCCCCGATACGAAGCTGCGCGGCTCCACCCTCGTCGGCATGCCCATGCCGAGTGAGATCACCGGACTCGATCGCGGCGACGAAGCACAGCGGGCGGACTTCCGAGCCGACCTCGGTCTGCGCGATGACCGCCCGGTCCTCGTCGTCACCGGCGGGTCCTCGGGCGCCCAGAAGATCAACGAGGCCTTCCTCGACTCCGCAGCCCGCTGTCAGGAGAAGGGAGTGCAGGTCCTCCACATCACCGGCGCCGGCAAGGGCGAGGCCCTGCGTGAAGCCACCCGGGAGCTGCCGGACTACCACGTCGTCGACTATGTCGACGGCATGCACCGGGCCTATGCCGTGGCCGATCTGCTCGTCGCCCGCTCGGGAGCGGCCACGGTCTCCGAGGCCACTGTCGCGGGCGTCCCGGCAGTCTATGTGCCCCTGGCCATCGGCAACGGCGAACAGCGGCTGAATGCGGCAGGAAGCGTCCGAGCCGGCGCCTCGCTCATGGTCGACAACTCCGACTTCTCCCGGACCACCGTCGAGGAGACGATCCTGCCGCTCGTCACCGACCGGGCGCGGCTGGGGCAGATGAGCCGCGCCGCCCTCGCCCTGAACTATCCCACCGACGCCGCGGCCAGAATGGCCGCAATCGTCACTCGCGCGCTGGAAGGCTGAACATGACCGCTGCGAACATCGTCCCCGTAGGCGAACTCGGCACCGTCCACTTCATCGGCATCGGCGGTTCGGGCATGTCCGGAATCGCCCGGATCATGGTGATGAACGGAGTCACGGTCTCGGGCTCGGACGCGAAGGAGTCCTCCGCCGTCGAGGTGCTCAGGACCTTGGGCGCCAGGGTCACGATCGGACACTCTGCCGACAACCTCGGCGATGCCGACACCCTCGTCATCTCCTCGGCCATCCGCAAGGACAACCCCGAGCTCGTCGAGGCGCAGCGTCGCGGACTGCGCATCCTCCACCGTTCGGGAGCGCTGGCCTCGCTCATGGTCGACCGCCGAGCCGTGGCAGTGGCCGGCACGCACGGCAAGACCACGACCACCTCGATGGCCACCGTGGCCCTGCAGGCCTGCGGCCTCGACCCTTCCTTCGTCATCGGGGGAGTGCTGTCGACGACGGGCACGAATGCGCATTCGGGCACCGGTGACGTCTTCGTCGCCGAGGCGGACGAGTCCGACGGCTCCTTCCTCCTCTACGAACCGGCAGTCGGAATACTGACGAACGTCGAGGCCGATCACCTCGACCACTACGGCACACCCGAGAAGGTGCGCGAGGCGTTCATCGAATTCTGCAGCGGCATCCAGTCCCGCGGCGGCACGATCATCGCCTGCGCCGACGATCCCGGCTCCCACGACGTGGCCGCGCACGCCCGCTCCCAAGGCGCCGAGGTCGTTCTCTACGGCACCGGCCCCGACGCCGATATCGTCCTGCGCGACCTCGACTCCGGCGTCGGCTCGCGCTTCGTCCTCGACCTGCCCGGCCGCGATGAGCCGCTGCAGGTCGAGCTGCGGCAGCCGGGGCTGCACAATGCGCTCAATGCCACCGCCTCGATCGCCGTCGCGCACAGCCTCGGCGCCGATGTCGAACGCGCCGCCCAGGGACTGTCCGGCTACGGGGGCACACGGCGCCGGTTCGAGGAGCGCGGCATCGCCGCCGGCGTGCGCGTCATCGACGACTACGCCCACCACCCGACCGAGCTGCGGGCCGTGCTGGGCGCCGCACGCGGAATGGTCACCGATCAGGGGCGCGTGTGGGCGATCTTCCAACCCCACCTGTATTCGCGGACGATGGAGTTCCGGGAGGAATTCGGGCAGGCACTGGGGCTGGCCGACGAGGTCGTCGTCCTCGACGTCTTCCCGGCCCGCGAGGACCCGGTGCCCGGAGTCACCGGAGCACTCATCGCCGACCGAGTCCCGCACGATCATGTCACCTTCGAAGAGTCCTTCGCCGAGGCCGTCCCGTTCGTCGCCGAACGCGTTCGACCCGGTGACCTCGTGCTCACGCTCGGAGCCGGGGACGTGACGATCCTCGGACCCGAGCTGCTGAGCGCACTGGAGCGCTGAGAGCGATGGCGCCGCTTCCCCCAGCCCGCACCGGCGACGACTCCACCGCCGACCTCACCGGAGTCATCCGCGCCCGCCGGAGGCAGCTGTGGCGCCCCCGGCTCATCGGGCTCGGCATCGTCGCGGCCCTCATCGCACTCGCGCCCGTCGCCTGGTTCTCACCGCTGCTGGCACTGCAGAAGGTGACCGTGACCGGAGGCGAACTCGTCGACCACGACAAGGTGAGCAGCTTCGTCCTCGACTCCGAGCGCGGGACCCCGCTGCCGCAGGTCCGGCCGGGCACGGTCGAGGAGTCCGTCCTCGAGGAGTTCCCGAAAGCCGCCGAGGCCGCCGTCCACTACTCCGGCCCGCGGACACTGAAGATCGAGATCACCGACCGGACTCCCGTGCTCGCGATCGACGGCTCTGCCGGCTACCGGCTCTATGACGCCCACGCTGTCGATCTCGGCGTGGTCGACAAGGCGCCGAAGAACTTGACCGTGCTCGGCGGCTCGGGCGGAGAGCCCGACCGGGAGACCGTGGCCGCGGTGGTCCGCTTCATGGGCAGTCTGCGCCCCGAACTGCGCAAGCAGCTGACGACGATCGAGGCGAAGGATCCGATGAGCCTGCAGGGCCGACTCGACACGGGCAAGCACCAGGCCACGGTCGTGTTCGGGGACGCGAGCGACCCGAGCCTCAAGGTGCGGACAGCGGCTCAGCTCGCCGCAGCCGGGCGCACGGAGATCGACGTGTCCGTGCCGTCGGTGCCCGTGACGAACTGAGTCGGCGAGCAGGGTCCGCGCCCTCCTCCGCGCCCGTCGCCGCCGAATGCCCGCGTTTGGCTCCGACACACCGAGTCTGAAGTTTGGCCGAAGTCCGACACTCCGGGGAGAATGGTTGCAGTGCTGTTGCGTGGCCCAATAGCCTCAAGGCAGAGAACACAGACCGAATGCGCACGCAGACCTTGCGTGGCTGAAGCGCTTGAGACGAGGAACCGACTTGGCTGAATTCCCACAATCCGGAGCGGATATCAAGGTTGCCGGAACCGGCGGCGGCGGTGTCAACGCTGTTCAGAGGATGATCGACGTCGGCCTGCGCGGCGTGGAGTTCATCGCAATCAACACCGACGCCCAGGCGCTGGTCCTCTCCGACGCCGATGTCAAGCTCGAGATCGGTCGCGACCAGACCCGCGGACTCGGCGCCGGAGCCGATCCCGAGATCGGTCGCAAAGCCGCGGACTCTTCGGAAGAGGCCATCCGCGACGCCCTCGAAGGCGCCGATATGGTCTTCGTCACCGCAGGTGAGGGCGGCGGGACCGGAACCGGTGCAGCCCCCGTGGTCGCCCGTGTCGCCCGGTCGCTCGGCGCTCTGACCATCGGTGTCGTCACCCGCCCGTTCACCTTCGAAGGACGACGCCGCTCCGCGCAGGCCGAAGCCGGCATCGCCGCCCTGCGCGAAGAGGTCGACACCCTCATCGTCATCCCCAATGACCGACTGCTCTCGATCTCCGACCGCAGCGTCTCCGTCGTCGAGGCCTTCCGCTCGGCCGACGAGGTGCTGCGCTCCGGTGTGCAGGGCATCACGGACCTCATCTCGGTGCCCGGCCTGATCAACCTCGACTTCGCCGACGTCAAGTCGGTCATGCAGGACGCGGGCACCGCGCTCATGGGCATCGGCGCCGCCACCGGCGACGACCGCGCCGTGCAGGCGGCGGAGTCGGCCATCGCCTCACCGCTGCTGGAAGCCAGCATCGACGGCGCCCACGGTGTCCTCTTCTGCATCACCGGCGGCGGCGACCTCGGCCTGTTCGAGGTCAACGAGGCGGCCCGTCTCGTCCAGGAAGCCGCCCACCCCGAGGCGAACATCATCTTCGGCGCCGTCATCGACGACAACATCGGCGACGAATGCCGCGTGACCGTCATCGCCGCCGGCTTCGACAACATCTCGCCGAATGCAGAGACGGCCGGAGTCGAGCCGATCCCGGCAGCGGTCCCCGCCGCGGCGAGCGAGAGGGAACCCGAGATCGAACCCGCCATGGCCTCGGAGTCCGAGACCGAGGACGCCGAAGCCAGCGAGTCCGCGGCCCCGCGCCGCAGCGAGGAGCATCAGATTCCGGCGACACTGCCGAACGAGCGCAGCACCTCGAACTTCGACAGCGACCTCGATATCCCGGACTTCCTCAAGTAATATGCTGCGCTCGAGGTTCGTCATCCCCGGCAGGCGGACCGCCCACGTCGCCTTCACGGATCGACACGGCGGGTACTCGAGCGGGGACTTCGCCTCGTTCAACCTCGCCCGCCATGTCGGCGACGATGACGAACTCGTTGCGGCCAACCGTGCATCCCTCGCTCAGGTCCTGAGCCTGAGCGGGGAGCGGCTGGCCTTCGTGTCCCAGGTCCACGGCACCGCAGTGAGAACGATCGACGACGAGACCGAACTGCCTCCGCTCCCCGTCGAAGCCGATGCACAGATGACGCGGCTGTCGGGTATCGGTCTCACGATCATGGTCGCCGACTGCACTCCCGTCATGCTCGCCGACCCCGAGGCCGGGATCATCGCCGCCGTCCACGCGGGCAGGCAGGGCATGGCGGCCGGCGTCGTCCAGGGCACCATCGCCCAGATGCGACAGGCCGGGGCGGAGAAGCTCCATGCGGTGATCGGGCCCTCGGTCTGCCCGCGCTGCTACGAAGTCTCCGCCGAGCTGCGCAGCGAAATCGCGGCGATCGAACCGACGGCCGCCTCGGTGTCGGTGTCGGGCACGCCCGCGCTCGACGTCGCCGGCGCCGTCGCCGAACAGCTGAGCCGCGAGGGAGTGATCATCGATCACTTCTCACGGACCTGCACGAAGGAATCCGAGGATCTGTTCTCCTACCGCAGGCAGCGCAGAACGGGTCGGTTCGCCGGCATCATCTGGCTGCAGGAAGAAAAGACCACGACACACCCATAGGACTCACCCGCCCGCACACTCGCGTGCGATAGTTTGGGCGACAGGTGAGCAAGTGCCGAAGGCCGAGGAGCTAAGACATGTCAGCAATCAAGAAGACGCTGGAATACCTGGGTTTCGTCGAAGAGGAGGACGAGACCGTCGACCGTACCGACCGTCGCGAACCCACCTATCGTGAGCGTGAGGTCGTCGAGCCCTATGACGAGGTCGAACAGTATGAAGAGCCCGAACCGGCAGAGGATCGGTCGCCGGCCCCGGTGACGCCGATCCACCCGTCACCGATTCGTCCCGTAGACACCCCGGCTCCAGGAACCTCAATGAATCGCATCAGGACCATCCACCCCCGCAGCTACAATGACGCCATGGTCATCGGCTCCGCCTTCCGTGAGGGCACTCCGGTGATCATGAACCTCTCGGAGATGGACGAGAACAACTCGAAGCGCCTCGTCGACTTCTCCGCTGGTCTGATCTTCGGTCTGCACGGTTCGATCGAACGCGTGACGAACAAGGTCTTCCTGCTCACTCCCGAGAACATCGAGGTCTCGGGCGAGAACGAGGCCGACTCGGACACGCAGGCCAGCTTCTTCAACCAGAGCTGAACGAGTCGGGAATTCCTCTCAACTCCTCCTCAGCTCGAGCCGTTAGGCTGGGGCGTCGACACTCAAGCAGCAACGAAAGGCGCGGGGGAACCACGTGGCCATCATCTTCTACATCCTCGGCACGGCGCTGAGCCTCTATGTCTACGTACTCCTGGCCCGCGTCGTCCTCGACCTCGTCCAAGTCTTCTCGCGCGACTGGAAGCCGGCCGGTTTCTTCCTCGTTCTCGCGGAGATCGTGTATACGCTCACCGATCCGCCGCTGAAGCTGCTGCGCAAGGTGATCCCGCCGCTGCGCCTGGGCCAGGTGTCGCTCGACCTCGGGTTCATCGTCCTGCTCATCGGCATCCAGATCATCGCGTCGGTGTTCTTCAACCTCTCCCACGCCTCGGCCTGAGGCACGCACCCGGTCGTACTTCCCGTGGCGTCGATGCCGTGGTGAGTCTCCACCAGGGTCGGCGGAGGCCTGCCAGAGCGGCAGTTCGGTGAATATCAGGGGTGCAGACGGGTGAATGCAGTCACGGAATTGGCTGTCGGGGTCCGCGGCTTGTTAGCCTCAGGATGGAAAATATCGTTATCGAATGCGTGACACGCCATTACTGCGGGACAGAACTGCAGGTGTTACGCTAATGTGACGTTGAAGCCGTCCTTCCGGGCGGCAGCGTAATGATTGTAGATCGACCGAAGGTGACCTCATGGCGCTCACGCCTGAAGACGTAGTAAACAAGCGGTTCCAGCATGTGAAGTTCCGCGACGGGTACGACCAGGACGAAGTCGACGATTTCCTCGACGAGGTCGTCGTTGAGATCCGCCGTCTCTACCAGGAGAACGACGAGCTGCGTCAGAAGCTCTCCACCGCCGAACAGCGTGTGAAGGAACTCGAAGCCGGCGGTGCTTCCGCCGCACCGGCGGAGGACGCCGACGCTACTCAGGCGATGCCGGCCGCCGTGCCCGCTCCCGAGGAGCAGGCCGAGGCTCCGGCGGTGACGGAAACACAGGAACCTGCCGCTCCGGCACCGGTCGACGACACTCAGGCCTCCGCTCCGGTGGTCAAGGAAGCCGCTCCGGCTCCGCAGGAGGGCCCCGCTTCGAGCTCTGCCGCGCCTGCCATGGCCGCGGGAGCTGCCGGTGGCGCAGCAGGCGTCGGACTCGGTGCAGCCGGCGGCGACGGGGACGCTCATGGTCTCATCGCTCTGGCTCAGCGCGTCCACGACGAGCACGTGGCCGAAGGTGAGCGCAAGCGCGACGAACTCATCAAGGGCGCCGAGCAGGAAGCTGCCGACATCGTCGGCAAGGCCGAGTCCAAGCGGGACGAGACCCTGTCGACTCTCGAATCGCAGAAGTCGACGCTCGAACGGTCGATCGATCAGCTCTCGAACTTCGAGCGCCAGTACCGCACCCGTCTCAAGAGCTACCTCAACGATCAGCTGCGTGACCTCGAGAACTCCACGAGCCTGGCTCCGGAGACCCTCGACGGAAACAACCCGCTGGGCGGATCGTCGAATCACAAGCTCTGATCCGATACCGGCGACGACCGAGGTCCGGGGACTCCTGCGAGTCCCCGGACCTCCGTCATGTGCGCACCCCGCGGACGCCCCAGTGACAGGCACGACCGGCCGTCCCCGGACGCCAGAGCGCGGACGGTGGGCTAGAATGATCCGAATGAACGATCCTGCCTCACGGGTGAAGAGACCTCGCGCCGCCATGCTGGCTCTGCTGTTCGGAATCGCGACGTTCGTGCTCGTGATCGATCAGTTCACGAAGTTCCTCGCCGTGGGCCTGCTCGAGGATCGTCCGCCGGTGCCCGTCATCGGCTCGCTGGCCGGCTTCACCTTCTACCGCAACCCCGGCGCCGCCCTCGGCCTCGGTTCGAATGTGACCTGGGTCTTCCCGCTCATCGCCGTCGCGGTATTCATCGCCATCCTCGTGCTGTCGCGCAAACTCGCCTCAACCGCCTGGGCCACCGGTCTCGGCCTCCTTCTGGGCGGGCTCTTCGGCAACCTCGTCGATCGTCTGTTCCGCGAACCGGCCTTCCTGCACGGCGCCGTCGTCGACTTCATCGATCTGTCGCTGTTCATCTGCAATGTTGCGGATATCGCGATCTCCGCCGCTGCAGTCACGCTCGTCGTCGCCAGTCTCAAGGGCATCGAGATCGACGGATCGGACTCCACACGTGTGAAAGAGGACTCCCATGACTGAACGCTCAATCCTGGTCCCGGAAGGGCTCGAAGGCCAGCGCGTCGACGCTGCGATGTCGAAGCTGCTGGGGCTCTCCCGCACCGCCGCCGCCGATATCTGCGCAGACGGGGGAGTGCAGATGTCCGGGCGTCCGGTCATCAAATCCGATCGCGTCATCGCCGGCGAACGGCTCGACATCATGATGCCCGAGTCGCAGCGGCCCTTGGAAGTCGTCGCGGATCCGGTGCCGGGAATGAAGATCGTCCACGACGAGGACGCCTTCGTCGTCGTCGACAAGCCCGTCGGGGTGGCCGCTCATCCCGCCCTCGGCTGGTCCGGGCGCACCGTCGTCGGGGGACTCGCCGCGGCCGGTTTCCGGATCGCCACCTCCGGCGCCCCCGAACGCCAGGGCATCGTGCAGCGCCTCGACGTCGGCACCTCCGGGCTGATGGTCGTGGCGAAGAGCGAATACGCCTACAGTGTGCTCAAACGGGCGTTCAAGGAACGCACCGTCGAGAAGACCTATCACGCGCTCGTCCAGGGGCTGCCCGATCCCGTGCTCGGCACCATCGACGCCCCGATCGCCCGGCACCCGAAGCACGACGGCCTCTATGCCGTGCGCACGGGCGGAAAGAACGCGATCACCCACTACGAGGTGATCGAAGCCCATCGTCGTGCCGCTCTCGTCGAGGTCCATCTCGAAACCGGCCGTACGCATCAGATCCGGGTCCACTTCTCTGCGACCAAGCATCCGTGCGTGGGCGATCTGCCCTATGGGGCCGATCCCGTGCTCGCCAAGGAGCTCGGACTCGAACGGCAGTGGCTGCATGCTGTGAAGCTCGGATTCCAGCATCCCGACACGCACAAATGGGTCGAATTCGAAAGCGGCTACCCGGATGATCTGCAGACGGCGATCGACCGCATCCGGCCGCACTGAGGCACGAGTGTCTGCGGTCGGCGAGGTGCCGCAGGGAACACTCCTCCGGGCGGTCCGGACCAGCTGGGATGGACTAAGCTGGGGGCGCAACACAGGCCAGATCAGGAAGGCGGCTGCCAGTGCCGAACGAGGACTTCGTCCACCTCCACGTCCACACCGAATACTCCATGCTCGACGGTGCGGCCCGCCTCGGAGATCTCATGGCGGCGACGAAGGCCTCGGGCATGTCCGCGATCGCCACGACCGACCACGGCTACCTCTTCGGCGCGTTCGACTTCTGGTCGCAGGCGACCGCGGCAGGCATCAAACCCATCATCGGGGTCGAAGCCTATGTCACTCCGGGCACGGACCGGCGCGACAAGACGAGAGTGAAATGGCGCACCGACGAATCGCAGAAGCGCGACGATCTCTCCGGCGGCGGTCTGTACACCCACATGACACTGCTCTCGCGGAACAACACAGGCATGCGCAACCTGTTCAAGGCCTCCTCGTACGCTTCGTTGGACTCCGTGACCTCGAAATGGCCCCGCCTCGACCAGGACCTGCTCGAGACCTACTCCGACGGGCTCATCGCCACCACCGGCTGCCCCTCGGGTGAGATCCAGGTCCGTCTGCGCCTGGGGCAGTACGAAGAGGCGCGTGCGGCAGCCGGGAAGTACCGCGAGATCTTCGGCAAGGACAACTACTACGTCGAGCTCATGGACCACGGTCTGTCCATCGAGAAGCGCGTGACCAAGGACCTCATCCGTCTGTCGAAGGAGATGGACATTCCGTTGGTCGCCACCAACGACCTGCACTACACGCACGAATCCGATGCGAAGGCGCACGAGGCGCTGCTGGCCATCCAGTCCGGCTCCAAACTCATCGAACCCACCTATGATCAGGGCGGGTCGCGCTTCGCCTTCTCGGGATCCGGCTACTACCTGAAGTCTCCGGCAGAGATGCGCGCTCTGTTCAGGGAATTCCCCGAGGCCTGTGACAACACGCTCGAGATCGCGGAGAAATGCGAGGTGTCCTTCGACACCGAGGCGAACTACATGCCGAAGTTCCCCTGCCCGCCCGGTGAGGACGAGACCTCCTGGCTGATCAAGGAAGTCGCGAAGGGACTCGACTACCGGTATCCCGACGGCGTGCCCGAGGACGTGCGGCGACAGGCCGACTACGAACTCGACATCATCATCTCGATGGGCTTCCCCGGCTACTTCCTCGTCGTCGCCGACTTCATCAACTGGTCGAAGGACAACGGCATCCGCGTCGGACCCGGCCGAGGCTCGGGTGCGGGCTCCATGGTCGCCTACGCCATGCGCATCACCGACCTCGACCCGCTCCAGCACGGACTCTTCTTCGAGCGCTTCCTCAACCCGGACCGCGTGTCCATGCCCGACTTCGACGTCGACTTCGATGATCGTCGCCGCGGCGAGGTCATCGAGTATGTGACCGAGAAGTACGGCGACGAACGCGTGGCCATGATCGTCACCTACGGCACGATCAAGACGAAGATGGCGCTCAAGGACTCGGCGCGCGTGCTCGGCAAGCCGTTCTCCATGGGCGAGAGGCTGACGAAAGCGCTGCCGCCGGCCGAGATGGCCAAGGACATTCCGCTCAAGGACATCGAGGATCCGGAAGCCAAGCGGTTCAAGGAAGCCGGCGAGTTCCGCGAACTCGTCGACACCGATCCCGAGGCGCGGGAGACCTTCGAGACCGCGAAGGGACTCGAAGGACTGAAACGCCAATGGGGCGTCCACGCCGCCGGCGTCATCATGTCCTCGGACCCGATCATCGACGTCATCCCGATCATGCGTCGGTTCCAGGACGGCCAGGTCATCACCCAGTTCGACTATCCGACGTCCGAGGGCCTCGGACTGATCAAGATGGACTTCCTGGGTCTGCGGAACCTCACGATCATCTCCGACGCCGTCGAGAACATCAAGGCCAACCGGGACTACGACCTCGACCTCGAGCATCTCTCGCTCGATGACCCGGCCGCCTATGAGCTGCTCACCCGCGGTGACACCCTCGGCGTGTTCCAGCTCGACGGCGGCGGACTGCGTGCCCTGCTGCGGATGATGAAGCCCGACAACTTCGAGGATATCTCCGCGACGCTGGCCCTCTACCGTCCCGGTCCGATGGGCGCTGACTCGCATACGAACTACGCCCTGCGCAAGAACGGTCTGCAGGAAGTCACCCCGATCCACCCGGAGCTCGAGGAGCCGCTCAAGGACATCCTCGACACCACCTTCGGCCTCATCATCTACCAGGAGCAGGTGATGGCGATCGCGCAGAAGGTCGCCGGCTACTCTCTCGGACAAGCCGATATCCTCCGTCGCGCCATGGGCAAGAAGAAGAAGGCCGAGCTGGACAAACAGCAGGTCGGGTTCTTCAGCGGGATGAAGGAGCGCGGCTACTCGGAGGCCGCCGCCCAGGCCCTGTGGGACATCCTGCTCCCGTTCTCCGACTATGCGTTCAACAAGGCCCACTCGGCCGCCTACGGGGTCGTGTCCTATTGGACCGCCTTTCTCAAGGCCCACTACACGGCCGAGTACATGGCCGCACTGCTGACCTCGGTCGGTGACAACAAGGATAAGCTCGCGATCTACCTCAACGAATGCCGTCGCCTGGGCATCACCGTGCTGCCGCCGGACGTCAACGACTCCGCGCTGCACTTCACCCCGGTCGGCACGGACATCCGCTTCGGCATGGGCGCGGTGCGCAATGTCGGCTCCCATGTGGTCGAAGGCATCGTCGAGGCGCGGGGCGAGAAGGGTGCCTACACCTCGTTCACCGACTTCCTCGACAAGGTGCCCAGCCACGTGTGCAACAAGCGCACGATCGAATCCCTCATCAAGGCCGGCGGCTTCGACTCCCTCGGACACAGCCGCCGCTCGCTCGTCGAAGTCCACGAGGAGGCCGTGGACTCGGTCATCGGGGTCAAACGCCAGGAGGCCAACGGCCAGTTCGACCTGTTCGCCGGGTTCGGCGGGGGAGACGACTCGCCGAGCTTCTCCGTCGCCATCCCCGACCGTCCGGAGTGGGAGAAGAAGGAGAAGCTCGCCTTCGAGCGCGACATGATCGGGCTCTATGTCTCCGATCATCCCCTCAACGGGCTCGAAGGCGTGCTGGCCGCCGAATCCGAGGCCTCCATCGCCGAGGTCGTCGACCCCGAATCGCACCGGCACGACGGATCGCAGATCAAGGTCTGCGGAATGATCACGCAGGTCATGCGCAAGGTGTCGAAGAACTCCGGGCGTCCCTATGCGATCGTCACCCTCGAGGACCTCGAGGCCGAGATCGAAGTGATGTTCTTCGGCGACACCTACGAACCCGTGGCGAGCCTGCTGGCGACCGACCTCGTGATCTCGCTGACCGGACGGATCCGGACATCGGACGACCGCCCGACGTCGCTGATGGCGATGTCGATGACGATTCCCGATGTCACCGATCCCAACGATCGGCCGCTGAATCTCATGATGCCCATGGAGAAGGCGACCGAGGAGATGGCGACCAAGCTCAAACGGATCCTCGAATCCAACAAGGGCCAGACCGACGTGCACCTGACCCTGTCCCAACCGGGACGGCAGACGGTGATGCGACTCGACCGCTCGATCCGCGTGGATCCGAATCCGAGCCTGTACGGAGACCTCAAGGCCCTGCTCGGTTCTCGCTGCCTCAGCGGCTGAGGCGCGCCCGGTCCGAAGCTTGGGCCGGGGGAGCCGGAGTGACGGACGGCGACTAGAATGGCTCCGTGAACATTCTGGACTTCCGTGGCGAGAACCTGAACAAGCGATTCCTGGCGCAGCGGCTTCCCCGAGCCGCCGAGGCCCATGCCGATATCGAACGCCGCGTGGCCGACCTGCTCGAGGATGTGGCGACCGATGGAACCGCTGCGGTCAAGGATCTCACCGAACGCTTCGACGGGGTGCGCCCCGAGTCGCTGCGCGTGCCGGAATCCGCGCTGGCCGCCGCCGAGGCAGAACTCGATCCTGCGGTCAAGGCCGCGCTCGTCGAGTCCATCGACCGTGCTCGGCAGGTCGCCGCCGATCAGCGTCCTGCGGATGTGCGCACCGAACTGGCCTCCGGCGCATTCGTGACCACCCGCCACCTGCCCGTCGAGCGGGTGGGGCTCTACGTCCCGGGCGGGCTCGCCGTCTATCCCTCGACGGTGATCATGAACGTGGTCCCCGCTCAGACCGCGGGGGCGAGCTCCCTGGCGATCGCCAGTCCTCCCCAGAGCAACGGGTTGCCGCACCCGACTGTCCTGGCCACCGCCCGCATCCTCGGTGTGGACGAAGTGTGGGCGATGGGCGGCGCCCAGGCCATCGGCGCCCTGGCCTACGGATTCGACGACGAGGAGGAGCTCGAACCCGTCGATCTCATCACCGGCCCGGGCAATGCGTATGTAGCCGCGGCGAAGTCCCTCGTCCGGTCCCGGGTCGGCATCGACGCGGTGGCCGGGCCGACGGAGATCATCATCCTCGCCGATGCTCAGGCGAATCCGCGCTTCGTCGCCGCCGACCTGATCAGCCAGGCCGAGCACGACGAACTGGCCGCCTCGGTGCTCGTCACCGACTCCGCGGAACTCGCCGCACAGGTCGATGCGGAACTCGCCGAACAGGTTCCACAGGCCGAGCACAGCGCGCGCATCGCCACGGCTCTGGCCGGACGGCAGTCGGCCATCGTCCTCGTTGACGACCTCGACGCCGGCGTCGCCGTCGTCAACGGCTATGCCGGCGAACACGTGGAGGTCCACACGGCCGATGCCGCCGCGGTGGCGCGAAGGATCACGAACGGGGGAGCCGTGTTCCTCGGCGACTGGGCTCCGGTCGCGCTCGGAGACTACTGCGCTGGGTCGAACCACGTGCTGCCGACCATGGGCACCGCCGCGCACGGTTCGGGCCTCGGCGTCCACTCATTCATCAAGGTCAGCCAGGTCATCGACTATGATCGTGAGGCCCTGGCCGCCGTCGCCGAGCACATCGATGCATTGGCCGCCAGCGAACAGCTCCCGGCACATGGCCGGGCCGTCGACATCAGGTTCGAGGAGTAGAGATGCGTTGTCCCTTCTGCCGTGAGTCCGATTCGCGGGTCGTCGACTCGAGGACCAGCGAAGACGGCGCCGCGATCCGCCGCCGGCGACAGTGCCGCCACTGCGGTCGCCGATTCACGACGATGGAGGCCACGAGCCTGTCGGTGATCAAACGCTCCGGTGTGACCGAGGAATTCTCTCGGCAGAAGATCATGTCGGGCGTGCGCAAGGCCTGCCAGGGGCGTCCGGTCAGCGACGACGATCTCGCGAAGCTGGCCCAGAGGGTCGAGGAGAACATCCGTTCGAAGGGCATCGCCGAGATCGATGCCGACGAGGTGGGGCTGTCGATCCTCGAACCGCTGCGCGAACTCGACCAGGTCGCCTACCTGCGCTTCGCCAGCGTCTATCAGGGCTTCGACTCACTCGAGGACTTCGAGGCCGCGATCGACTCCCTCCGGGCGGATGCGCTGCTGCAGGCAGGGCAGTCCAGGGAACCTCTGCCCGAGGACTTCGCCGACTGATCCTCCACCAGCTGATCACTGACTGGGAATGTCGAAAATTCCTCTCAGAAATCTTCCCTGCGAGTGCCTCGGCACCCGAATAGTTGTGTAGTATTGAGAGTGCGCGCTACGGCGCGCGGCCGCTTGCGGTTCGGAGGGGAAGCCGAACCCAAGCGGCCTTCTACTTTTCGGGTTGATGATCAACTGGTTTTCCGGCTCAGCCGGCGCGGCGGTCGGCCTCGGGGGAGAACAGCTCGCTGAGCTCGGTGCGCGCGGAGGCGAGGATGCGCAGCCGCTCCGTGGTCCGGGTCAGAGCCACATAGAGACCGCCGACTCCCGCTTCGCTGCCGACCGGGGCGATGCGGCCGGGCTCGACGATGATCACCGAATCGAATTCGAGGCCTTTGGCCTGCTGCGGGGTGATGAGGGCGATCTGGTGGTCGAGCCCGCTGACCGCGCGGCCGAAGTCGAAGCCGGCGAGCACCTCGGCGATGGGCTCGATGAGGCTCTCATCAGCGATCACGGCGATCTTTCCGCCCTCGGCCGCCGCGCTCTCCGCAGCGATCGCCTCGGCGAGTGCGCTGAGCGTTTCGGATTCGGACGCGAAGGTGTCCAGCTGCGGGTCGGCGCCGCCCTGACGCACCGATTCGACGAGTTCGAGCTGTGGGAAATGACGGTGCAGGTACCGATTCGCCAGATCCATCACCGACTGCGGTGTGCGATAGGACACGGTGAGCACCTGCAGGGCGAAACGGTCGCCGACGAATTCGGAGAGGATCGACGACCAGGTTCGAGCATTGTCGACCTGCGAGGACTGGGCGAGGTCGCCGACGACGGTCGCCGACTTCGACGGGACGCGGCGGAACAGCGCGCGCCACTGCATGGGGGAGAGCTCCTGGGCCTCGTCGACGACGAGGTGGCCGTACGTCCACTCCCGGTCCTCGACAGCGCGTTCGGCCAGGGTCGTCGCCGGTCCTTCCTCCTCCCACCGGGCCGCGAGCATCTCAGCGGACACCATGCCGCCGGTCTCGGTCATGTCGACCACGGCCTCGGCGTATTCGCGGGCAGAGTCGTCCCGTGCCTGCGTCGGCTGCGGGCTGGTGCCGAGCAGCTCGGCGAGCTCGTCGAGCAGAGGCACGTCCTCGACCGTGAATTCCTCGCGCCGATGCTCGAGCAGGGTCGCCTGCTCGGTGGGGCTGAGCAGATCGCCGGCGGCGGCACGCAGCTTGTGCGGCTTGCCGAGCAGGGCCCGCAGGGCACCGCCGGGGCCGATGGGGAACCAAGCGAGGTTGAGGGCACGGCGAACGTCGATGCTCGACCGCAGCTCTTCGAGCAGCTCCGGCAGGCGTTCACCCGCGGCATCCAGACCCATCTCGCGGGCGAGGTCTTCGGCGAGGATCTTCAGCAGCCCGGTCACGAAGCCGCTGCGCGCGGCGTTGTGGGCATCGCCGCTGCGACGGGCCCGATCGCGGGCGCTGCGGACGTCTTTCCGGCGCAGCACGATCGTGTGAGATCCGACGCGCAGCTCCTCGTCGCGCTCCGGCACCCGCTGATAGTTCGCGATGTGGTTCTTCAGGACCTCGGCCATGACCGAGCGTCCCTTGATCCTCGCCACGGCCGGAGCATCGGAGGCGTCCGTGTCGAGCCCGGGATAGAGCTGACCGGGGGTGAGGAGGACGGCACCGGTCTCACCGAGGCTGGGCAGCACCTTCTCGATGTACTTGAGGAACACAGTCGACGGTCCCACGAGCAGGACACCGGACTTCGCGATCCGTTCGCGGTGGCGATAGAGGAGGAAGGCGGCCCGGTGCAGGGCGACAGCGGTCTTGCCGGTGCCCGGCCCTCCCTGGACGACGAGCACGCCGGAGAGCGGGCGCCGGATGATCGCGTCCTGCTCGGACTGGATGGTGGCGACGATATCGCCCATCCGGCCGGTGCGGTGGCTGGTGAGAGCGGCGAGAAGTGCTCCCTCGCCCTGCAGATTCGAACGCTGCGCATCGTCGAGGGCGTCGATGTCGAGCACGTCGTCTTCGATGCCGGTGACCTTCCGGTTGCCGGTCACGAGGTGGCGACGACGGGCGACGCCGTCCGGGTTGGCTGCCGTCGACTGATAGAAGCGCTCCGCGGCCGGTGCGCGCCAATCGATGAGGATCTGCTGGCGCTCGGCGTCGGTGAGACCGATCCGGCCGATATAGGTGGGGTCGTCCTCATCGACGAGGTCGAGGCGACCGAAGCACAGCCCCTCCTCGGCACTGTCGAGGCGGATGAGCTGATCTTCGTACAGCGTCGCGAAGGCGTCGCGTTCGGTGCGATGCTGGTGGTTGCCTCCGACCTCGGAGATCCTCACCGTTCCCAGGCGGGCTGTCGTCTCCTCCCGCAGCTCATCGAGTCGGGCGTAGAGTTCGTCGAGCTTGGCCTGCTCGACGCGAATTTCTGAAGTTTCCGTCATCTCACCTTCTTGGGTCGGCATTCAATTATGCCGAACTTTCGTCGGTGACTGTAGTCGGGACGTCATTTCGCCTCGGGGCGTTTCTCACATCGGAGTCTCCGCTCGGCTCACAGCCCGAGGCGGGAGCGCAGTCCTCGCCCGCTGAGGAATGTCGCCGCACTGGCGGCGGTGCGAAGACTGCGGTCGAGACCGGCCGTGTCCAGCGGAGTGTTCGAAGCCAGTACGACGACGTTGCCGTGCCTGCGGCCTTTGAGGATCGCCGGTTCGGTGGCCGCGGCGAGATGCGCGAAATGCTCTCCGAGCGCGCCGAGCTCCGCTCTGAGGACCCGGTGGTCCCCGGCATCGGGAACATTGGCGACGTAGAGTCCGGAATCCTTGAGCACATCGGCGCAGGCGGCGAAGAACTCTCCCGTCTGCAGAGCCGCCGGCACACAGTCGTGGTCGAAGGCGTCGCGGACGAGGACGTCGAGGGCATCGGTTCTGAAACTCCCGATCTCCACGGCTCCGTCACCGGCGCGCAGGGCCAGAGCGGGGGAGCTGGGCAGGTCGAACCACCGACGGGCGAAGTCGAGCAGGGCGGCATCGATGTCGATCGCCGTCTGCTTCGATCCCGGGCGTGCGGCATCGAGGGCTCGGGCCAGCGCACAGCCGGCCGCACCGATGTGCACGGCCCGCAGCGTCCGCTCGGGGAATGTGACGTCGATGGCACGACGCATCCAGTCGAGGTATTCGAAATCCAGGCGCTGCGGGTCGCTCAGCGTGATCGAGGACGAAGGGACCCCGTTGACATGGAGGACGTAGGAGTCGAGCTCGCCGTCGAGCTTCTCCAGCCGCGCGGTTCCCGTCGATATGTCGACCACTTGCGAGCCAGGTGCTGTGTATATCCGTCTCTTCGCCACCCCTCACTTCTATGCCAGTCAGACGCTCGTGGCAATTCGGGCCGGATCCTCGTGGGGACAGCGACGGCGACTCGACCGCCGCCGGCCTGTGGATCGAATTCCGATGTCCACAGGGCGTCGGACGCACGTGGTCGCATGACTGCGGGATCGGATTCAGTGGAAGCTCGACCGCAGCGTCGCGGCCCTGCAGCATTCGAGACGAGGAGAACCCATGCGAACACCGGCCCGCTCACCCGAGGACATCATCGGCATCATCCCCCACACCCTGGGCTATACGCCGCGCAACAGCCTCGTGGCCCTCATCGTCGGCTCCGAGGCCGATGGGACCCAGAGCTGTGCGACGACCCTGCGCACCGACTTCACGCGGGAGACCGCTGCCCAGATCATCGCCGAAGGCGGGGACGGGTACGTCGATCTCGTGTCTCGAGTCTGCACCGTCACCGGCGTCTTCCTCATCCTCTACGACGAGGACTATCAGCCGATCGATGCGCCGGGCCCCGAGGGAATCGATCCTCTCGCCTCCGAGCCGATCGGCTCGCTCACTGGCGCGGCAGCCGAGGACGCAGACGCCGAGGCGACTGCCCGCAGCGATGCCGAGTCAGCAGGCGACAGCAGTGCTGAAGCGGTGGGTGTCGACGCCGAGGTGGGAGACGACGACGCCGAGGTGGGAGACGACTCGGACGACGAATACGCCGAGGTCCATCGGGGGCTCGTCCGCGCTGCGATCGACGAACTCGCCGAGTCGTTCGCTGCCGGAGGCATCGATACCCTCAGCGCCTGGTGGGTCAGCCGCGATCGGTTCGGACGCATCGACGACGGGGGATACGACAGCACACCATTGATCGCGGCGACCACCTCGGTGTGCGCCACCGAACTCGTGGCCGGGGGATCCAATCCGGCCGAAGACCCGGAGGAGCTGGTCATCGCCCCGATGACGGCAGAGGCCTTCGCCCACAGTCGCAAGGGCCGGACGGACGAATGGATGGACATGGACGAGGCCTTCTCCATCCTCGCCGACGTCTACCCTCGTCTGGAGGCGATGCGCGGTGATGATGAGCCCTTCGACGAGGGGCGTCTGCACGGGCTCATGGACCTGCCGACGGTGATGGCGCTCGACGCTCTGCTGGCCGAGAAATGGTCCCGCGATGCCCTCGAGATGATCCTGAGCTTCGACCACCCCGACTTCCCGCCCGCGCTGCTCACCGGATTCGACGGCCGGAGGCTGTGCGAACTGTCGCGTCGTGTCGGTTCCCGTCCCGACGCTGCACGGAAACTCGTGGGACTCTCCCCGCGCTCGCCGCAGCCGCGGGACGTCATGCTGTCCATCGCCTTCCTCAAGACGTACCTGCCGTTGGGACATCCGGACGTGCGTGCCACCGCCTATGCCGTCATCGCCTGGTTCGAATGGGCGCTGGGCGGCTCGACGATGGCCGAGATCTACGCGCTCGCCGCGCTTGAACTCGACCCGGAACACGGGCTCGCGCGGCTGATCGCGCACGCCGTGGCCTCTGGCTTCCTGCCGCGCTGGCTGGCGGACACCGAACGCACACGTTTCTGACCGCTTCGAATCCGTCCCCGGAAGCCGGCGGGCGGTGCGGGCAGCGTTGTCCATGCCGGATCGCTTGCGGGCACCACTGCCCAGGCCGGCAGAGCCGCTCGCGCGCGCGAGGACGATTCGCAAACCCGGGAATAACATGCGAAAATTAAGCGTTGACCCAGTCATTGCAGGATGGGCGAGCTATGCGTTCGCCCCGGACCGTACACGGCCCACTTGACTTGGGTCTTAGTACTGTCCGAATGCATGGGGAAGTTTCAACGCTCGCGAAAGGTGAACACGTGCCGAGAGTCGACAAGGAATCCACAACGGTGACGGAGAAGTCGGAGGGAACGGCCGGCACGACCTCGACCGGTGGAACCAAGACCGCTGCGGCGTCGAAATCCACTGCGAAGAAGACGACGAAGGCGTCGGGCACTGCCGGGACCAAGAAGGCAGCGTCCACGAAGTCGGCGACGACCAAGTCGGCTGCCGCGAAGACCCAGACGGCTGCGTCGAAGAAGACCACGGCCGCGAAGAAGACGACCGCGGCGAAGTCCGCAGCAGCGAAGGCCGAGCCGAAGGCCGCCACGACGAAGCCGACCGCCGCCAAGGAAGCGAAGAAGACGGCAAAGACGAAGAAGACCGTCGAGGATATCGACACCACTGAAGAGGTCGAACCCGCGGCAGACGCTCTGGCGACCGAGGAGAGTCCCGCCGAATCGACCGAGACGAAGAACTCCGAGGAGAAGGAGAAGAACGCCGCCGTCGCAGAGGCAGGCGGATTCATCGTCTCCGACGCCGATGAGGAAGACGCTCCTGCCCAGCAGGTCATCTCCGCCGGCGCCACGGCCGATCCGGTCAAGGACTACCTCAAGCAGATCGGAAAGGTGGCCCTCCTCAACGCGGCAGAGGAGGTCGACCTGGCCAAGCGCATCGAGGCCGGCATGTACGCCGAGCACCTCCTCGACGCCGGTGAGGTCACCGATCCGCGGGAGACCATGGACTACAAGTGGATCATCCACGACGGCCGGATCGCGAAGAACCACCTGCTCGAAGCCAACCTCCGTCTCGTCGTCTCTCTGGCCAAGCGTTACACGGGCCGCGGAATGCTCTTCCTCGATCTCATCCAGGAAGGCAACCTCGGCCTCATCCGCGCCGTCGAGAAGTTCGACTACACGAAGGGCTTCAAGTTCTCGACCTACGCGACCTGGTGGATCCGTCAGGCCATCACCCGCGCCATGGCGGACCAGGCTCGCACCATCCGCATTCCCGTGCACATGGTCGAAGTCATCAACAAACTCGCCCGTGTGCAGCGGCAGATGCTGCAGGACCTCGGTCGGGAACCGACCCCGGAAGAGCTCGCGAAGGAACTCGACATGACTCCCGAGCGTGTCGTCGAGGTGCAGAAGTACGGACGTGAGCCGATTTCGCTGCACACCCCGTTGGGTGAGGACGGCGATTCGGAGTTCGGCGACCTCATCGAGGACTCCGAGGCGGTTGTGCCCTCGGATTCGGTCAGCTTCACCCTGCTGCAGGAACAGCTGCACTCGGTCCTCGACACGCTCTCGGAGCGTGAGGCGGGCGTGGTGTCGATGCGCTTCGGTCTCAACGACGGTCAGCCGAAGACCCTTGACGAGATCGGCAAGGTCTACGGTGTGACCCGTGAGCGCATCCGTCAGATAGAGTCGAAGACCATGGCGAAGCTGCGTCATCCGTCGCGATCACAGGTGCTGCGCGACTACCTCGACTGATCGCCGAGCGCAGTGATCGAGGAGCGGCGTCCAGGCCAGGACGCCGCTCCTCGCGAATGGGCATCGGCATCGAGTGCTTCGGTCAGGAACCGATTGTCTGTGGCCGCACCGACCGGTGCGGCCACACTCATTTCCTCAGCTCCTCGGCGCAGTCAGCCAGCTCATCGTCGCGCTCAGCGAAGCCCTTCGAAGCCGCCGGTGCCAGGCGAAGCTGTCAGTACCAGTCGACGATGCCCTGGAACAGGGCATCCGCGTACTTCGCCCGGCCGGTTTTCGACTCCATGAGCTTCGCCTCTGTGGGATTGCGCATCTCTCCGCACTCCACGATGACGGCCGGCACGGACGCATTGTTCAAGCCTGCCAGGTCGGGCCGTCGACTGATCGCGTCCTTCCCGTAGGCACTGTTCGGGCTGAACGATTCGCCCATCGAGTGCCCCAGCGACTTCGCCAGGGTCGTCGAGGCCCTCTCCGTCTTCTCGTCCGCACCGGGATCAGCGACGATGAGGTGGAAGCCCTTCGGCGAACTCGACTCGCTGCCGTTGGCGTGGATGCTCACGAGCATATCGGCCCCATCGGCGAACGTGCCCCGCTCGTCCACGCAGGGTCCGACGCTCGTGTTGTCCTTCCGACTGAGCACGACTTTCGCCCCGGCGGCTTCGAGGGACTCGCGCAGGCGCGAACCCACGTCCCAGGTGAAATCCGCCTCGGGATAGTCCGAGTCCGTCGACGTGCCCGTCGTGTTGCAGTCCTTCGTGCCGCCCCGACCGTCGGGCACCTGGCGGGTGATCTCCGAGGGATGCGATGCATTGCCGCCGTTGTGGCCGGGATCGATCGCGATGGTCTTCCCCTCCAGATCGAACTCGCCGGGATCGCTCGCCGAGGCAGTATCGTCCCTGCCGTCTGCGGTCTTCCCGGCCTGGCCGCTCTCCGTCTTCGCCTTCGAGGTGGTTCGTTCGGAGGCCTGTGTCGTCGCGGACGCCGAGCCGGACGAACCCTGGTCGCATGCGGCGAGTCCGGGCAGGAGGAGCACTGCGGTGAGCAGAAGGCTCGGGGCGAGAAGGCGTTGGGTCATGATCCCCATTGTTCCAGCAGAACCGACCCGTCCGTCGAATGCGAGCGAAACTCGGTTCGACACGACCCGCCGGGAATAGGGTCCGCGTCGTCGAACGATTAGAATTTAATCGAACGAGAGGAAATGTGTGGAAGACGAAAGCTACGGCGCCAGGCACCTGTCCGTCCTGTCCGGACTCGAGGCCGTGCGCAAACGCCCCGGCATGTACATCGGCACGACGGATTCCCGCGGTCTCATGCACTGTCTGTGGGAAGTCATCGACAACTCCGTCGACGAGGCTCTGGGCGGTCACGGATCCGAGATCCTCATCGAGCTCGCTGCCGACGGCTCGGTGGCGGTCACCGACAGGGGACGCGGCATCCCCGTCGACATCGAACCGAAGACCGGTCTGAGCGGAGTCGAGGTCGTGATGACCAAGCTCCATGCCGGAGGCAAGTTCGGCGGTTCCTCCTATGCTGCCTCGGGCGGCCTGCACGGTGTCGGCGCTTCCGTCGTCAACGCGCTGTCCGCGCGCCTCGACGTCGAGGTCACCCGCGGGTCCAAAGTGCACAAGATGTCCTTCCACCGCGGCGTGCCCGGCCGCTTCGACGACTCCTCGGGCACTCCGAGCCCGGACAACCCCTTCGAGGCATTCCAGGAGCCGACCGGCCTCGACATCGTCGGCAAGTCCAAGCGCGGTGTGACCGGCACTCGCGTGCAGTACTGGGCCGATCCGCAGATCTTCCTGGCCAAGGCCCAGTTCGACTACCAGCACCTCATCGAACGCGCCCGCCAGACGGCGTTCCTCGTTCCCGGCCTCGAACTGCGCATCGTCGACCGGCGCGGAGTCGCCCGCGACGAGACCGGCGCCGTCATCGCCGAACGCGAAGAGGTCTTCAAATTCGACGGCGGCATCACCGAGTTCGTCGATCACCTCTCCATCGACCCGCCCATCACCGACACCTGGCGGCTGCACAGCACCGGCACTTTCAAAGAGACCGTGCCCGTGCTCAACTCCTCGGGCCACCTCGAGTCCAAGGAAGTCGAGCGCGAGGTCGGCGTCGACATCGCTCTGCGCTGGGGGACCGGATACGACACGAAGCTCAAATCCTTCGTCAATGTCGTCGCGACACCGCAGGGCGGCACCCACCTCGCCGGGTTCGAACAGGCCTGCCTCAAGTCGATGCGCAAGGCCGTCGACGCCAATGCACGCAAGCTCAAGGTCGGCAAGGACAAGCTCGAGAAGGACGATGTCCTGGCCGGTCTCACCGCGGTAGTCACCGTGCAGCTGGCCGAGCCGCAGTTCGAGGGGCAGACCAAAGAGGTGCTGGGCACGGCGGCGGTGCGACAGATCGTTGCAAAGACCGTCGAAAGCCAGCTCGGCGCCGTGCTGGCTTCGACCAAACGTGCCGAGAAGCAGCAGGCCGCAGTCCTCATGGAGAAGGTCGTGGCCGAGATGAAGTCCCGCATCTCCGCGCGCACCCACAAGGAGAACCAGCGGCGGAAGACCGCGCTGGAGGCCTCCTCCCTGCCGGCGAAGCTCTATGACTGCCGCGACAACGGGGTGGAGAACACGGAGCTGTTCATCGTCGAGGGGGACTCGGCGATGGGAACGGCCAAAGCGGCCCGCAATTCCGACCACCAGGCGCTGTTCCCGATCCGCGGGAAGATCCTCAACGTCCAGAAGGCGGCGCTGGCCGATATGCTCGCCAACGTCGAATGCTCGGCGCTCATACAGGTCATCGGGGCCGGCTCCGGACGCAGCTTCGACACCGAATCCGCTCGGTACGGACGTGTGATCATCATGACCGATGCCGATGTCGACGGTGCGCACATCCGCACCCTGCTGCTCACGCTCTTCTTCCGCTATATGAAGCCGCTGGTCGAGGAGGGCCGGGTCTACGCCGCGGTGCCGCCGCTGCACCGAGTCGAAGTGGTGACGAAGCGCGGGACGCCGAACGAGATCATCTACACCTACTCCGAGGCGGAACTGCATACGCTGCTGAAGAAGCTGGAGAAGCAGAAGAAGACCTACAAAGAGCCGATCCAGCGCTACAAGGGGCTCGGAGAGATGGACGCCGACCAGCTGGCCGAGACGACCATGGATCCGAGTATGCGCACTCTGCGGAGAGTGACGATGGCCGACGCCGAGGCGGCGGAGAACACCTTCGAACTCCTCATGGGGGCATCGGTGGGCCCGCGCAGGGAATTCATCGTCTCCGGTGCCGCAGTCCTCGACGCCGAGCGAATCGACAGCTGACCAAACGCCGGGCCGATCCTGCGCATCGACCCGGCAGGTTCGCCCGGGTGCTGAGCGTCGGGATCAGATTCCGAAGGCTGCGGGGGCGAAGATCAGCAGAGTCGGCACGAGCAGCAGCAGGGCGGCCGCACCGATCGACATCAGGCGCACCGGGACACGAGTCGTATCCAAGGGCTGCCCCAGACGACGGATGCGCAGGACCGAGAGATCGCTGCGATGCTCGGGGCTGATGGCTGCCGCCGAGCGCACGGCATGGGCCAGAATCTGCGGGTCCACGCGCTCCCGGGCCTGATCGTCGGCCATGAGCTCGATGAGCCGGTTGACCGAGTTCAGCCCGATCGCCGTGGCGGAGAAGTAGGGCAGGGCCCGGTGCCACGCGGCGAAGGGGATGACGAGCACGTCGTGGCGGAAGTCGAGGTGCGCCCGTTCGTGAGCGATCACCGCTGTGCGCTGCTTCTCGTCGAGGGCCTTGATCAGCCCCGTCGACAGGACCGCGGTGCCCTTCCTGGGTCCCTTCGGCAGACAGTAGGCGACCACCTCATCGGTGGTGATGATGCGGGTGTCGGGATAGGTGGCCGAAGGCTCACTGAGCAGGTGGAGGATCTCGTCGTGACGCAGACGGGTCTTGCGCGCCGAATAGAAGGTCAGAGCGAGACAGCCGAGCAGCCGGCCGATGAGCAGAAGAGCGATGACGAGGAAGATCCACGCCATGAGCGAGAGCTCCGCATGGGACTGTCCGCGCAGCAGCGCCAGGATCCCCTGGGGCAGACTCGTCGACCCCGGGGCGACGGCGAAAGCGAGCGCGGCGCCGATGAGAGAGAGGCCGCCGGAGAGACCGACGGCCTGCCACAGGACGACCTCGGAGACCGGATCGCCGCGAAAGCGCGCGAGCGCCGCTGGAATCGGCCATGCGAGCAGAAAAGCGAGCACAGCCAGGATCGACCCCACGATGGTCATGGAAGTGACCGATCTGGGTCAGGACTGGGTGGAGTGATTGCGTCCGAGCAGACTGCGCAGCGCCTTGGTGTCGGCTTCGGTGACGGTGCCGAGGAAGCGCGCGAGGACGGCCTGACGGTCCGGGGCCTGCGAGAGCATCTCCGTCATCAGCTCTGCGACGTGATCCTCACGAGTCGACACCGCGAGATAGTGGTGCGGTCGGATGCTGCGATCGCGGGTGACGAAGCCCTTCTTCTCCAGCCGGGACAGGACAGTGTGCACCGTCGTCAGCGCGAGTTCCCGGTCGGCGAGGACCTCACGGAGTTCGGCGGCGCTCAGCCCGTCGTCATGCACCCAGATGGCGTCCATGACGCTGCGTTCGAGTTCACCCAGTGTTCCCACAGTTCGTAAGCCCCACAGTCAGTTGTCGGTCGATTGCCTCGAGTATATCTCTACAGACTGTCGAATTCCAGGCGGCCGAGCTGTGTGCCGCCCGTGAGTCGAGTCTGTTCGCGGTCGGTGGACGGGGAGCGCACTTGGTATCGGACGTCTTGGATGGTGAAACGACTGCGACACTGCTTCTACCCAATGTAGAATTCTACGAGACGTAGAAATACTGCCGAGCTCGAACGGAGAGCCCATGGATCTGGACCCAGTTCTCATCGGACGGTGGCAATTCGGAATCACCACCGTGTACCACTTCTGGATGGTGCCGCTGACCCTGGGACTCGGGATGCTCGTCGCGATCCTGCAGACGATCTATCACCGCACTGGCAACGAGGTCTACCTGAGGAGCACGAAGTTCTTCGGCAAGCTCTTCCTCATCAACTTCATCATGGGCGTGGCCACCGGCCTCGTCCAGGAGTTCCAGTTCGGTATGGCCTGGAGCGAATACTCCCGCTTCGTCGGCGACGTCTTCGGCGCGCCCCTGGCGCTCGAGGCTCTCCTCGCGTTCTTCCTCGAATCGACGTTCCTCGGTCTGTGGATCTTCGGCTGGGGTCGGCTGCACCGAGCGGTCCACCTCGGTGCGCTGTGGTGCGCGGTCATCGGATCGTGGATCTCCGCCTACTTCATCATCGTGGCCAACTCCTGGATGCAGCATCCGGTCGGCGTCGAACTGGTCGACGGGCGTCCGGTGATGACCGATGTCTGGGCGGTGCTGGGCAACAACACGGCCATCGCCGCCTACACGCACACCCTGTTCGGCGCGCTGGCGGTCGGCGGCTCCTTCCTGCTCGGCATCTCCTGGTACCACCTCTACCACCGGCGCAAGGACGGCATCGACACTGTCGGCGCAGACGGCACGGTCGTCGTCGGGTCCTCCTCCGAGCTGCCCGGCCGTGACGAGACCGACCACCGGGTGTGGATCAACTCCCTGCGCATCGGCGCCGTCGTGGGCATCATCGCCTTCGCGGGAGTGTCCATCACCGGCGACATCCAAGCCAAACTCATGTTCGAACAGCAGCCCATGAAGATGGCCTCCGCCGAAGCGGCCTGTCACGACGGGACCGAATTCTCGGTCCTCACGGTCGCCGACCCGTCCTCGAACGACTGCGACGGGGTGCAGAACATCTTCGAGATCCCCGGGCTGCTGTCCTTCTTGGCCAAGGGCGATTTCTCCACGCCCGTGCACGGAGTCACGACCCTCCTGCCCGAATACCAGGACAAGTACGGCACCCACATCCCCGACGACCCGCGATACGGCGACCACGCCGGCGAACCGATCGACTACCAGCCGATCATGATCGTCACCTACTGGGGCTTCCGGATGATGATCGGCTTCGGCATCCTCGCCGCCGGAGTGTGCGCGATCGGACTGTGGCTGTCGCGCAGGGGCACGGTCCCCGATTCGAAATGGCTCAGCCGCGGGTTCCTCCTGGCCATCACGGCGCCTTTCATCGCGAACTCGGCGGGCTGGATCTTCACGGAGATGGGACGCCAGCCCTTCGTCGTGGCCCCGAACCCGGCGCAGCTCGACGGGGTGTACATGTACACTCAGGCGGCCCTCTCACCTGAGGTGACCCCGGGCATGCTGCTGTTCTCACTGATCAGCCTGACGGCTGTCTACGGGGTGCTCATGGCAGTCGAACTGCGCCTGCTCACCACCTACGTCAAGGGTGGAGTCGCCTCGGCGATGCCGGAGCTCGCCTCCTCCTCGACCAAACCGACGATCACCGACGACGGCGACGATGTGCTGTCGTTCGCCTACTGAGGAGAGTCACCTATGGAAATCCTCGCCACGATCTGGTTCATCCTCATCGTCGTGCTGTGGACGGGATACCTGTTCCTCGACGGCTTCGACCTCGGGGTGGGCATGATGCTTCCCTTCCTCACGCGCGGCGAACGCGGCAAACGCGTGCTGCTCAACACCATCGGACCGGTCTGGGACGGCAATGAGGTCTGGCTGATCACGGCCGCCGGAGCGATGTTCGCGGCGTTCCCGCACTGGTACGCCTCGCTCTTCTCCGCCCTCTACATCCCGCTGACCCTGTGCCTGCTGAGCCTGATCTTCCGCGCCGTGTCGATCGAGTACCGCGGCAAGGGGCACACACCGGCCTGGAGGTCGTTCTGGACCTGGGCGATGGCCGTCGGTTCGGCGGGCACCGCGTTCTGCATCGGTGCGTTGCTCGTGATCACGACCACCGGTCTGCCTCTCAACGGCCATGGGGACATCGTCGGGGGAGCGTTCGCCTGGATGTCCTGGCCGGTGCTGCTGGGAGGGCTCGGCGGCCTCGGGTTCGCGTTCGTCCATGGCCTCGTCTTCCTCGGTCTCAAGACCCAGGGCGACATCCGGGCCCGGGTCCAGCGGTGGGCCGCACGGGCCATGCTGCCGGCCGCGGTGCCGTTCCTCATCTGGTTCGCGCTCTCGATCACCCACCGCGCCTGGCTCGCGATCCCCGTTCTCGTCGGAATCATCTCGCTCATCGCCGCCGTCGTCGCGGTGCGCGCCGGCGCCGAGAAGCGGGCCTTCGTCCTCCACGGGATCCACCTCGTGGCCGGATTCGGTGCGGTGTTCGCCGGAGCCTATCCGAACGTGCTGCCGTCGACCCTGGATCCGGCGAATTCGCTGACGATCGCCACAGCTTCGTCCTCGGACTACACTCTGACCGTGATGCTCATCGTCACAGTGATCATCCTCCCGGTCATCATCGGCTATCAGATCTTCAGCTACCGCATGTTCCTGGGCCGCATCGCCGAGACCCACATCCCCGAGGCACACCGCGTGCCGGTGGCGATCCGGTCGTGAGCTCGCCCCTGTCGATCCTGCTCGAACTGCCGTCCGGGCGACGGGGGCTGGCTCTCTCGGTGTCCGGTGCTCTGGCCCGGGCGGTGGGAGTCGTGCTCGTCGCCGAGGCTCTCGTGCGGGCACTCGTCGGTCACAGCGCACCGGGCCTGTGGCTCGTCCTCGTGATCCTCGGCGCCGGTCTGCGCGGCGGCGGGCTGTGGATCGACCGCCGTCTCGGCACAGCCTTGGCAGCCGAGTCGAAACGGGGCCTGCGGGCGGCGATCCTGTCTGCGCTGCTGCGCGGCCGCGGCCGTCCGAGGACCGCCGCGGCCGTGACGGTCACCCGCGGCATCGATGATCTCGACGACTACTTCACCACGGTCGTCCCGGCGCTCAGCGCTGCGGCCGTGGTGCCGGTGGTCCTGCTCGTGCGGATCGTCTTCAGCGACGTGCTCTCAGCCGTCATCATCGCTCTCTGTCTGCCGCTGGTCCCGCTGTTCATGGTCCTCATCGGCCGGTACACGGCCGAATCGACGACGCGGACGATCACGGCACTGGAGAAGCTGTCCGATCACCTGGCCGAACTCGCCGAAGGACTGCCGGTGCTCATCGGCCTCGGCCGCTCGCGGGACCACGCTCGCCGCCTGCGCGAACTGGGGGAGCGCTACCACCACGCGAACCTCGCGACCCTGCGCATCGCCTTCCTCTCCAGCCTCGCCCTCGAGCTCATCGCCACGATCTCGGTCGCTCTCGTCGCCGTGGTCATCGGCCTGCGCTTGGTCAACGGGACGATGGATCTGAGTTCAGGACTGTTCGTCCTCCTCATCGCGCCCGAGTGCTTCATCCCCCTGCGCGAACTCGGGGCCGGATTCCATGCCAGCGAGAACGGCCGCGAGGCACGAAACCGGGCGCAGAGTCTGCTCACCGAGGCCGCGGCGCCGGTGCCGCCGACGCCGGGCGCACCGGCACCGGCAGAGGCAGGAGAGCAGACGTCCGGCGACTCGGGGGCAGGCTTCGGCCCGGGCGATGCCCGGGAGCGGGACGAGCACGAGGTGATCTACGGCGACGGCACCATCGTCGGCTGGACGGGTGCGATTCCGCCCGGGCCCGGAGTGACCACGATCAGCGGACCCTCGGGCGCCGGCAAGACGACCGTGCTGTCCGCGCTGGTCGGCGGGCTGCCGGCCGATGCCCGCGCGACCATCGCGCCAGTGTCCGCCGCCTATGTGCCGCAGACCCCGCGCATGTTCGCCGCCACCCTCGGCGCCGAACTCGCACTCTTCGGACTCGAGCGACAGCGCAGCCTGGGGGCACTGACGGCGGCCGGGCTGCCGGCCGATCCGTCGACAGCGACCGCAGCCCTGAGCCCCGGTCAGCAGCGCCGACTTGCGCTCGTGCGGGTGCTGCACCGTCTCGGCCAGGGAGCCGATGTACTCGTCCTCGACGAACCCACCGCCCACCTCGACGCGGACAATGCCGATATCGTCATCGCCATGATCGCCGAGGCGGCCGCCTCCCACCGGGTCGTCCTCGCCAGCCACGACGACCGCGTCCGGGCGCTGGCCGAGACGGAGATCCACCCGACGAAGAGTCGGCTGCGGACAGCAGCGGGGGCCGACAGAGCAGGCACCGCTGAGGTGTCGGCCCCGACGGCGGCCCGGTCCGGGGCGGGCGCGGATTCCCCCGATGCGCTCGGTGACCGCGTGGCGGTCGCGGACTCCGTCGACGCGACGGACTCGTTCGGCATGACGGGTTCCGTCGACGCGACGGGTTCCGCAGACGGGGCTGACTCCTTCGACACAACGGGTTCCGCAGACGCGGCGGCGCTGTGGGAGGACGATGCCGAGACCGGTCGCAGAACGGACGCGGGCGCTGCGGCGCTGCGCCGCAGATGGTCGATCCTGCGTTCGAGCCTGCCCCTGTTCAGCCCCGCGATGGCACTCGCCGCACTCACCGCCTGCGCCTCGAGCCTGGCGGCAATCGCGCTCACGGCAGTGTCCGCCTGGCTCATCGTCGAGGCCTCCTACCAGCCGCCGATCATGCTGCTCATGGTCGCGATCGTCGGCGTCCGCTTCTTCGGTCTCAGTCGGTCCGTGCTGCTCTACGTCAGTCGGCTCAAACTCCATTCGGCGATCTTCTCCGCCCTCGCCAGACTGCGGGCGAACCTGTGGGAGCACTTCGAACGCGTGGGCATGAGCGATCGGAAGCTGCTGACCTCGGATACTGCGCTGCGTGCCATGGTCGCCGATGCCGATGATGTGCGCGACCTCGTCCCCCGTACGCTCTTCCCGCCGCTCGTCTCGGGCCTGGTCGTCCTGGGCGTCAGCATCACGGCAGCGCTGCTCGACCTCGGATCGCTGACGTGGTTCCTCCTGCTCGCCGCAGTCAACCTCATCGGGCTGGCCTGCATCGTCGTTCCCGCCGAGAGCAGGCTGGCGCACGGCATCAGGAACGACCGCAGCCGCATCCTCTCGTTGCTGACCCGTGCACTCGATGCCAAGGACGATCTGCACACCAACGCCGCAGATGGCCGGGTGCTCGGCCTGCTGGCGGGTCTGGAACGCAGCCTCGAGGCGAAGCAGGCGGCCTCCGCACGGAACTTCGGGCTCGCCCATCTCTGGCTGCAGCTGAGCACCTCGGCCACAGCCGTGATACTGGCCGTGACCTCCGAGGCACCGACGGAGATCGCTGCGGTCCTCGCGCTCATGGCACTGGGCCTCAACGAGGTGTTCGCCTCGGGGCTCGACGCGTTCCGCCAGCTGCCGGCGCTCGGAGCCGCCCTCGACTGCCTGCCGCCAGCCGATACCGGCGAGGATTCCTCGGCACGGCGGACTTGCACAGAGCCCATCGAGGCGCTCGACCTGGCCTCGATCACCGTGGGCTGGGACGAGACGCCGGTCCTCGAGGGCCTCGATCTGCACGCTGAACGCGGCGGTTGGACCCTGCTCTGCGGCGACAGCGGCACTGGGAAGTCGACGAGCCTGAGTGTTCTGCTCCGGTTCCTCGATCCCTGGGCCGGCAGCTACACCGCCGCCGATTCCCAGGGGGCGGCCTTCGATATGCTCAGCAGTGCGCCGACGGACCTGGTCGGTCGGATCGCCTGGTGTCCGCAGGAGGCCCACATCTTCCGCTCGACCGTCCGCGGCAACCTCTCCCTGGCCCAGTCGACCGTGCCCGGAGACGAAGAGATGATCGATGCCCTGCACGCGGCAGGACTGGCCGAATGGGCCGACGGCGAAGGCCTCGAGAATTGGGTCGGTGATCACGGCTCAGATGTCTCAGGCGGTCAGCGGCAGCGCCTGGCGGTGGCCCGGACGCTGCTGACCGGCGCGGATGTGATCGTCCTCGACGAACCGACGGCGCATCTCGACGACGAGACCGCCGCCCGGCTCATCGACGACCTGCGCAGGAATCTCGTCTCCCGCACAGTGGTCATGGTCACTCACGACCGGCGTCTCATCAGGAGCGAGGACACGGTCGTCGACCTCGGCGCCCAGGCGCCGGCGGTCAGCGGTCCAGCCTCGGCGGCGCCCGGCCTGCGGGAGGTCAGTCCCGCTTGGAGCCGAACATGATCTCGTCCCAGCTCGGGATCGATGCCCGGGAGCTGTTCTTCGACTTCGGCTTCGCTCCCTTCGTCGCAGCCGCGTCCGCGCGCTGATCGGCGTGATCGCTGACACCGGGCTCATTGAGCAGTGAGAGCTGGTTCTCGTCGTCGAAGACGCCGACCTTCTCCGTGGGCTCCTGCGGGTCCTCGTCGGAGGGGACGGCATCTTCGAACGCGAAGACTTCGTCATCGGTCGCCGCCTCGGGCCGACCCGGCGCGGTATGGGCTCCCTGCGGGTGGGTCTCAGGATCTTCGGTCACTGCGCGCAGACGGGTGCGCGGCTCCTCTTCGGCCTCATGATGGCGACGCTTGCGCAGGTTCTCCAGGATGCGGCCGGTTTCGGCCTGGTGATCACGCGCCTGCTGCGAGGGAGCCGAACCGGCAGCCGAAGGTGCCGGGGCATCGGAGGAGACGGGACCGGAGGCGGACTCGGAATGCGGGAACACGTCGACTTCCTCGGTGTTCCTCTGTCGTTCGGCACCGCTGCCGTAGTTCGGGATGGGACCGGTGTCGGTCGGGCCGGAATCGGCGAGCCATTTGGCCTCATCGTCGATCGGGGTCAGCGAGCGCCGGTAGTAATGCCAGCTGGCAGTCCGGATCCGATCGGCGGCAGTGAAGCTGAGCTGAACGTACCAGTTGCCGTCCTGCTGCTTCCAGGAGTCCCATTCCATCGTCTCGATGTCGACATCGCGCATCGCCAGCCGCTCCTGGCAGAGTTCGATGAGGGGCGACGGCTCGCCATTGGGATCGTGATCGGAGTAGATCGGATGGCGGCTGGCGAGATAGGCCATGCGGGAGCGTTCGGCCATGGCCGGGCCCTCGTAGGTGCGCACGTATTCGATGTCGGCGCCGGTGGAGGCCACGACCTCCTCGGCGTCCATGCCGCCGCGGATCATGGCCTGGATGTCCTTGGGACGCACGGGAGTCTCGGACTTGGACTGGGTGCGTTCCTTGCGCACCGCGGCCGAGAGAGCTTCGTCGAGAACGACTCGGTACTGAAGCCCGTTCTCGTCGTTCAACAGCAGATGGGTGCCATCCGCGTTGACTCCGTTCAAGATCAGTTCACGCATGCCATAAGCTCCTTTGTCGCGTCTCTCCTGCATCGTGTCACGTCCGGCGCGTCGAGGCGGGCAGATCTGCCCGCGAGTCGCGAAATCACGGGCCGCTTCGGCCCCTGGGAGGTCCGCTGGGAACCGGACCGAGGGATTATGACGGCGCTTAGTGCCCAAGGGTCTGAACGGTGAGTGGAAGAGACTCACTCTGCGGACATCGGACCGTTCCGCTCTACAGTCTGTAAAATCGGGAGCGTGAATAAGACTGCACCCATCGAAGCCCTGATCCTCATGTCGTTCGGAGGACCGGAGGCCCCAGAAGAAGTGGTTCCCTTCCTGCGGAACGTCACCGCCGGCCGCGGGATCCCCGAGGAGCGACTCGAGGAGGTGGGGGAGCACTACTTCGGTTTCGGAGGCCGGTCGCCGATCAACGACCAGAACAAGGCCCTGCTCGCCGCCCTGCGCGGCGAGCTCGACCGACGCGGCATCGACACCCCGCTGATCTGGGGCAATCGCAACTGGGATCCCTATCTCACCGATGAGGTCCGGACGCTGGCACAGGGCGGCCGCACCCGGTTCCTCTCGATCGACACCTCCGCCTACTCCTCGTACTCCTCCTGCCGGCAGTACCGTGAGGACTTCGCGCAGACGATCGAGACGCTGGCCGGAGAAGGCCTCGAGGTCTCGATCGACAAGATCCGCCAGTTCTACAACCATCCCGGCTACGCCGACGCCTGTGCGGCCCGCCTGGAGGACGGTCTCGCCGAATTCCGCGGCCAGGTGGGCGAACTCGACGCCGAAAGGCACCGGATCCTCTTCGTCACGCATTCCATCCCGAACATCATGCAGGACGCCTCCGCAGTGGCCACCAACGGCTACCTCGCTCAGCACGAAGAGCTCATGGACCACCTCCTGGGGCGGTTGGACGCCTCCGAGCAGCTGCCCGCCGAGCTCGTCTACTGCTCCCGCTCCGGCTCGCCGGAGGTTCCGTGGCTCGAACCCGATGTGAACGACCGGATGACCGAACTCGCCGAGGAAGGCGTGACTGGGGTCGTGCTCGTGCCCATCGGCTTCATCTCCGACCACATGGAAGTCGCCTTCGACCTCGACACCGAGGCCAAGGAGACGGCCGAAGGCCTCGCTCTCGCCTTCACCCGAGTCGCCACCGTCGGCACCCACGAGGCCTTCGTCGCGGGGCTTGTGGACCTTGTCGAGGAACGCGTCGCCCAGCTGCGCGGCGACGAGGTCGACGCCCCGGCGCTTCCCGGAACGACGGCACTGGTTCCCGGAAGCGGGGCCTGCAGCATCGCCTGCTGCCGCGGCCGTATCGAGCGCGCCACCTACCCGAACTGGGAATCCGTGAGCTGACCAGCCTCCGGGACGTCTGAGACGTCCGTCGGCGGACGCAGAGAACCCTCCCCACCGAATCGGTGGGGAGGGTTCTTCATCTCTGCGCCCATGGCGGAAGGCATCCGCTGGCAGACGAGGTGGTTCCTGAGGCTCAGGACTCTTCCGGGCTCGGGATGACGGGCAGTGCGCCCGTCTCGGCCTGGATCACCTCGGCGATGGGGCCGGTGTCGACATCATTGCGACCAGCCAGCTCCATGAGGCTCTGCAGGTCGTCGATGAGGTTTTCGACCAGGAAGTCATCACCGGCGGATCGGGCTTCGTGAATGCGATGACGGACATCATCGATTCGGGTGTCGAGTTGATCTGCGAATTCACTCATCGTGGATCCGTCCTTCCTCGGGCCGCCTCCGAAGGGGACGAACCCGGTAATCTACCGGCAGATCGAGCTGTCGGTGCTGTCCATCACAAGTATTCTTGCAGAGCTTTTCGAGAACTCTATGTGTGGCCGACCTGCGTCGACAAACTGGTGATGAGAATCACCGTAACGGGTCCTCATTCCATCTTGCCAACGGCAAGCATACAGTGCACAATGCTGAGGACACATCCCGCGAGAGGACGCTTCGGTCCTTCTCAGCACCCCTCGGACAGAGAGCGATGAGGCCATATGGCAACAGATTACGACGCACCTCGCAAGCAAGACGATGAGATCAAGAGCGATTCGATCGAGCAGCTCAAGGCTCAGCGCTCGCAGGCGCAGGCGAGCAAGATCGACGAAGACGAAACCGCAGTTGCCGAAGGCTTCGAACTGCCGGGAGCGGACCTGTCGAACGAAGAGCTCTCCGTTCGCGTCCTCCCCAAGCAGAACGATGAGTTCACCTGCATGGAATGCTTCTTGGTCCGGCATCGGTCGCAGCTTGCGAGCGAAGAGGGCGGTGTTCCCATCTGCACGGACTGTGCGGGCTGATTCGCTGCTCCATCCCCTCAGCACAACGCGCCTGACGAATTCGTCAGGCGCGTTGTGCTTCCTCTGTCAGTCGTTGAGGGCGGCCGCGAGCTTCTCGGGGTGCTGTGAGGAGACGAGCCAGTACGGTGTGGGATCCGCGACATCGTCGATGTCGATGCGCACAACGGGCTTCGCCCACGGCCGGATCTTGAGGAAGGCGCGTGCGTCGAGATCGACTCCGCGAGCCTGACGCGCCGCCTCGGCGTCATAGGCGGTGGCGCCGGGAACGAACTTCCGGTCGATGTGCGCCTCGCCGACGAAGAGCTGCCTTTCGGTGACGATGATCGTCAGGGTCAGCGAAGTCAGCCACCAAGCGAGCAGGGCGAAGCTCACGAGGGGCAGGACGACGGCGCCGAGCTTCCAGACGGGCATGACCATGAGCGCCGTCGACGCCGCAGCCATCACGACGAGGGCCCACATGCCGATCGACGGTCGGACCTTCTCCTGGTAGACCACATGGGTTCCGGATTGCATTGTTGCCATGGTGCCATTGTCCCACAGTGAATGTTTTGGTCACGCTCAGACTTCGGCGTTAGAGTGCATCTTTGTGACGGAAACCCTCAAGATCGACCTTCAGCTCCTCGACGCGGGCACGAGCGCCCCCGCCTACGCGCACGCGCACGACGCCGGTGCGGACCTGTGCTCGACGATCGACTTCGTGCTCGAGCCCTTCGAACGCCGTGTGGTGCCCACCGGCATCGCGATCGCCCTGCCCGTCGGATATGCGGCCTTCGTCCACCCGCGTTCCGGGCTGTCGAGCAAGCACGGGGTCACCGTCGTCAATGCACCCGGCACCATCGATGCCGGCTACCGGGGCGAGATCAAGGTGCCGCTGATCAACCTCGATGCGAAGACCCCGCTGCGAGTGGCTCGCGGGGATCGCATCGCCCAGCTGGTGATCCAGCGGATCGCACACGCAGACTTCACCATCGTCGACTCCCTCGACGGCAGCGATCGCGGGGCCGGGGGATTCGGATCCACCGGTGGCCTCGACGCCGCTCTCAGTGAAAAGGAGAAGTGAGGACTCATGGGACTGTTCTCCAAGTTCAGGAAATCCACACCGCAGACCGATGACGACCTCGTCTCGGACGAAGAGCTGAGCGACGAGGGCGACCTCGAGACCGCAGCGGCCGAGGACAGCGACACCGCCGACGAAGAGGCTGCTGAAGCAGATGCGGATGACGCGGATCCGGATGAGGACCTCGAGGAGGAAGAGGCGCTGCTGGAGAAGTCAGCGCCTTTCGACCGGTCGGAGAAGGGTCCGTTCGACATCTCCGAGGACTACCCGGAGCACGACCGCCTCGACCTCGGCGCACTCAAGGTGCCTGTCGTCGACGGAATGCAGGTGCGCCTGGACACCGATGACGATTCGCAGCGGGTGCTGGCCGTGACGCTCATCCACGAGGGCGGAGGCATCCAGCTCCAGGCGTTCGCGACGCCGCGCTCCGAGGGGCTGTGGAACACCGTGCGCCAGCAGCTGTCCGAGTCCGTCTCCTCCCAGGGCGGCGAATCGGACGAGCTGCACACATCTCTCGGCAAGGAATTGGCCATCGAGGTTCCGGCGAAGACCGAGTCCGGCCGACCGGGCAAGAGGGCCATGCGCTTCGCCGGCATCGACGGCCCGCGCTGGTTCGTCCGCGCCGTGTTCTCCGGCAAAGCCGTGACCGATGACGAGGTCCGGGCCGAACTGTCGGCACTCTTCCGCGGGGTCGTCGTCGACCGCGGTCAGGAGGCCATGGCTCCCAGGGAGCTCATCGCACTCACCGCCCCGCAGGTCGACGGCGACGCTGGAGAGGACAAGAAGGACGAGGACGAGCTCAACCCCTTCGAGCGCGGTCCCGAGATCACAGAGGTCCGCTGACCGGGGATGTTGGATCTCATCACCCGCCTCGTGCGCGACTTCGGCTCCCGCGACGCGGAAGCCCGGGCCGATCTGCGCCTCGTCAGTCAGATACCGGGAGCCGTCCCGGTCGAGGACCTCGAAGCACGCAAGACCTCACGCATCGCCGGAGTCGTCTCCGCGACCACCCAATCGTGCAGCGCTGACAGCCCCCGGCTCGACATCACCGTGGCCGACGGCACCGGCGAGGCCCGCGCCCAGTTCCTCGGTCGACGCGAGATCAGCGGGATCCGCCCGGGCGCCCTCATCGTCCTCGAAGGCCGATTCTGCGGCACCGACGGGGTCTTGACCGCCCACAACCCCGTCTACGAGCTGCTGCAGACGCGGGAGGACACCGAGGTCTGAGTTCGTCGCGGCCACCGGTGAACAGACCCGGTGCCGCGTAACGTCAGTCGGAGCCGTCCTCCGCTGCGGCCCTAGTCTCCTGGAGCAGCGCCAGCAGCGCGGCCTCCTGGTCGGGGGATGAGAGGAAGAACAGTTCGTCCCCGGCCTCGATGACGTCATCGGCACTCGGAGCGAACGCCCGCGAATTGCGGATGATCGCCACCAGCACGGTATCGAGCGGGAACGTGATGCCGCCGATGCGTTCGGCCACGAGTCCGGCGCTCTCATGCACGGTGAACTCCAGCAGCCCCGCCTGGCCGCGTTCGAAGCTCATGAGGTGCACGAGGCCGCCGACCTCGACCGCCTCCTCGACCAGCGCGGTCATCAGCCGCGGAGTCGAGACCGCGACATCGACACCCCAATTGTCATCGAACAGCCATTCGTTCTTCGGGTTATTCACCCGCGAGACCGTCCGCGGCACGCCGAACTCGGTCTTGGCCAAGAGCGAGAGGACGAGGTTGGTCTTGTCATCGCCGGTCGCGGCCACGACCACATCCGCTTCCTCGAGGCCCGCCTCGGCGAGTCCGGCGAGTTCGCAGGCATCGGAGAGCAGCCATTCGGCACCGGGGATGCGTTCGTGCCCCAGGGCCTCCTTGCTCTGGTCGATGAGCAGCACCGAATGCTCCTTGTCGAGCAGCTCCCTGGCCACCGAGCGACCGACGGAACCGGCTCCGGCGATGACGACCCTCATTCTTCCTCCTCCACGGTTCGCACGGGCTGATCCAGGATCCGTTCGATCTCGCGGAGGCGGTCGACCGGACACATGAGATGGACGAGATCCCCATCCTGGAGCAGGAGATCCTCATGGGCGACGATGCCCTCGGACAGGCGGGTGACGTAGGCGACGCGTGCCCTGGTCCGGGATTCGATGTCCTTGATCGGACGAGCGACCCACCCGGGGTCGAGATGCACCTCGGCGAGGACGAGATTGCCCGAGGGCTCACGGTACTCGGTGATCGAGCCCTGGGGGACGAGCTTGCGCATCACCTGCTCGGCCGTCCACCGCACGGTGGGGACCGTGGGGATGCCGAGGCGCTCGAACACCTGCGCCCGGTCCGGGTCGTAGATGCGAGCGGCCACGTTCGTCACCCCGAAGGTCTCCCGGGCGACACGCGCGGCGAGGATATTCGAATTGTCCCCACTCGAGACCGCGGCGAAGGCGAAGGCCTCGGCAGTCTTCGCCTGCGACAGGGTCTCCCGGTCGAAGCCGATCCCAGTGATCGTCGAGCCGCTGAAATCGCGACCCAGTTTGAGGAACGCGTCCGGGTCCCGGTCGACGACGGCGACGGAGTGCCCATTCGCATCGAGGGCTTTGGCCAGGGAGGCCCCGACTCGGCCGCAGCCCATAATCACGAAGTGCATGGGTTTTCCTCTCCGCAGTGATCTACCATTGGTTGCCGTGGCCAGCAGTTTTTCTGATGCCGTCAAAAGACTACTCGTTGGACGGCCCTTCCGCAGTGAGGACAGGCGTGCGCCGGCGCTGAAGAAGCGCATCGCAATGCCCGTCTTCGCCTCCGACATGCTCTCATCGGTGGCCTATGCCCCGGACGAGATCCTCCTGGCACTGTCGCTGACCTCACTCGTGGCCCTGACCGTGGCACCCTGGATCGGTGTGGCCGTCGGTCTGGTCATCCTCGTGATCGTCGCCTGCTACCGCATCAACGTCAAGGCCTACCCCTCGGGCGGCGGAGACTACGAGGTGGCTTCGAAGAACCTCGGCTCCGGTGCGGGCCTCGTCGTCGCAGCCGCCCTGCTCGTGGACTATGTGCTCACCCTGGCCGTGTCGATGACGGTCTTCGCCGCATACATCACCACGGCGTTCCCGCCGCTGGCTCCCTACCGCGTGCCCGTGGCCATCGTCGGCATCCTGCTCATCTCGCTCGCCGGCCTGCGCGGGTCACGGGCGACGCCGATGCTGCTGGCGGTGCCGACCTACCTCTTCCTCGGCGCCGTCTTCCTCACCATGAGCGTCGGCCTCATCCGGGTCGGCATCGGCGATACCCCGCAGGCGCAGACGGCCGACTACACGGTCGTCCACAGCGGAATCGGCGATGAGGCGACACTGGGGCTGGCCACGGTGCTCATCGTCCTGCGCGCCTTCTCCTCGGGGTCCGTGGCCTTGGCCGGTGTCCAGACCGTGGCCACGGCGGTGCCTGCATTCAAGAAGCCGCGCGGCAGGAACGCCGGCAACACCCTGCTGCTGTCCGGTCTGCTCGCGGCCCTCATGCTCACCGGGCTGACCTACCTCGCCTCGGTCACCGGCATCAAATACGTCGACGATCCGCACCTCTACCTGGTGCGTGGGGACGGCAGCCCCGTCAGCGCCGAATACGAGCAGGAACCGGTGCTCGCGCAGCTGGCACATGCGATCTTCGACAATGCGCCGGTGATGTTCTACATCGTCGTCCTCATCACTGCGCTCGTGCTCATCGTCGCCGCGAACACGGCGGTCGAGGGCTTCCCGGGCCTGGCCTCCCGACTGGCCAGGGACGAATTCCTGCCGAAGCAGCTGGCGACGAAGGGAGACCGTCTCACCTTCTCCAACGGCATCCTCCTGTTGGCCGCGGCGGCGATCGTGCTCGTCATCGCCACCAGCGCATCGGCGACCACTCTGATCCAGCTCTACCTCGTGGGAGTCTTCGCCAGCTTCGTCCTCGGCCAGGCGGGCATGGTCCTGCACTGGAGGAAGCGCCTGCGTCTGGTCATCGACGCAAAGACCCGAGTCCGGATGCACATCAACCGGATCGTCAACAGCCTCGGCTGCCTGCTGGCCGCCGGGGTGCTCATCGTCGTCATCGTCTCGAAGTTCCTCGCCGGGGCCTGGCTGGCCGTGGTCGCGATGGCCGGCCTCTACCTCGTCATGGGCGCCATCCACCGCCATTACGCGCGGGTGACCCGGGAGCTGGCCCCCGATGCCGATGTGAACTCGCGGACCATTCCGTCGAACACGCATGCCATCGTCGTCGTGGGCGAGATCGACAAACCCACGATGCGGGCCCTGTCCTATGCCCGGGTGACCCGATCGAGCCAGCTCGAGGCCGTCACAGTGGCCGTCGACGAGGAGGCCGCCGCAGCCCTGCAGAAGAGGTGGAACGACATGGAGCTGCCGGTGCCGCTGACGGTGCTCGGCTCTCCCTACCGCGAACTCGTCCGCCCGCTCCTGGCCCACATCCTCGCCATCCGCAGGCGCTCCCCGCGCGATCTCGTCATCGTCTACATCCCGCAGTTCGTCGTGGGACGGTGGTGGGAGCACATCCTGCACAATCAGGTAGCGCTCAAACTTCGCACCCGGCTGCTGCTCGTCCCCAACGTCGTCGTGGTCTCTGTGCCCTGGCGCCTCAAGTCCTTCTCCCGCCAATACGGGGGAGACGGGCCCGATTCCGACACCACGCTGTACAGACAGGCATAGACATCCATGAGTGACACGATGGTCCCCGCCCAGGAGCTGACTCTCGACATCGAATCACCGGCCGCAGGCGGCACGAGCATCGCCCGCCACGACGGGCAGGTCGTCTTCGTCTCCGGAGCCCTGCCCGGCGAACGTGTGAGGGTGATCACCGAGGCCGCGTCGGCTGCGAGATTCCTCCGCGCCGAGGTCGTCGAGGTGCTCGAAGCCTCGCAGCACCGAGTGGCCGATCGTCGCCTCGCCTACGTTCCCGGAGGGGCGGATCCATCGACGGCCGGATTCGGCGGCATGGAGTTCGCCCACGTCGACCTCGCCCACTCGCGCAAGCTCAAATCAGAGGTTCTGGCCGATCAGCTGAGCCGCATCGGGCACATCGACCGGCACGTCGAGGTCCGGCCGGCGCCGGGAGAGACGGACGGAACCGATTGGCGCACCCGCGTGCAGCTGGCCGTGGACGCCGAGGGACGAGCGGGAATGCTCGCACCCCGTTCGCATGATGTCATTGCTGTGACGAGCCCTCCGCTGGCGGCCGGCCCGCTCAATGCTCTCGACCTGACGGGACTGCGTCTGCCGGGAGTGCGCCGACTCGAGTTCGCCTGGGCCGACGACCAGGGGGCTCTGATCGTCCGCGGTCCGGCCTCGCCGCAGGTGATCGACGAGCTCGAGGAGTGGCTGCCCGCGTCCTTCTTCTTACTCACGGAGACTGCTGGAAGCGGCAGGGGGCACGACAGTGGTCGGTCCGGCACTCGGAGCCGCGGTGCCCGCGGAAAGCCGCGCTCCCGCCCGCGAGAGCGCGGCGCCGACCTCCGCGTCCACCGCGGCGGCTCCACCCTGACAGAGAGGGTCGACGGACGTGACTTCACCGTCGCCGCCGACGGATTCTGGCAGGTCCACCGTCGCGCGGCCGAGCTGCTCAGCGGCGAAGTGATCGGCGCCCTTCCCGATAGCGTCGACTCGATCGGCGACCTCTACTGCGGGGTGGGGCTGCTCGGCATCGGGGCGGCCCGAGCCGTCGGCGCACCTCTGTTCGGCATCGAGGGAGTCGAGACGGCTATCGCCCATGCGCGTGCCAATGCGGCGGACCTCGACGCCCGCTTCCTTGCGCGCAGCGTCGACCGGGCGCGCCTGCCCGAATCCGATGTCATCATCCTCGACCCGCCGCGAGCGGGAGCAGGCAAGGCTGTCACCTCGGCGCTCGTCGCATCCGCGGCCCGCACGCTCATCTACGTGTCCTGCGATCCTGCGACGCTGGCGAGGGACTTGGCGCAGCTGACGGACGGCGGCTTCGCGATCGAGAGCCTCACCGGCTTCGATCTCTTCCCGCTCACCGCGCACCTGGAGACGGTCACCATTCTGCGACGGTGACGGACAGGGCCGCTCGGGGCCGCCTCGGCGGGGGACCCGGAGGGACCTGCGGGGATCGACCGTGGTCCTCAGCGGAGACTGGGCAGCGGTCAGGCCGCGGTCTTGCGGGGGAGGAGGACGAGGACGATGAGGGCGATGAAGGTCGTGAGGAATCCCCACAGTGCCCACCAGCCGGCCGAGCGGTCCTTCTCCCTGGCCAGCGTATTGCAGATGACGGCGAAGATGATGCCGACGAGCAGGGCGCCGAATCCGAATCCGGCACCGAGCGCGAACGGGTCCATGAGATCTCCTCGGTGGCGCTGGGCGTGCCCGACGGTGGTGTCGATGCGGTTCTCACAGTAGGCCGCGGTGGGCGACGGCGTCCCTGGTGATGACCGGATTCGCGGCAGAGGAAAACCCGAGCGACCGGTTTCGGCCGCCGGTGTGCCACGGTGGTCAAAGCTACTCGGATGCGATAGAATTTATCTTGACGTCAAGATACTTTTGGAAACATATGTGTCGCGTAAATCGGTGCGCGGTGCAAGGGCTCGCCCGGTTTCTTGGATGAGTGTCGGATGAAACAGGAGAATCACGATGAGCAACGTCGATACGTTCAAATCGAAGAGCACCCTGACCGTAGGCGATAAGGATTATGAGATCTATCGCCTGGACAAGGTCCCAGGGTCGGAGAAGCTTCCCTTCAGCCTCAAGGTGCTGTTGGAGAACCTGCTGCGCACGGAAGACGGCGCGAACATCACTTCGGAGCATATCGAGGCACTCGGCAGCTGGGACCCCAGTGCCGAACCGGACACCGAGATCCAGTTCACCCCGGCCCGCGTGGTGATGCAGGACTTCACCGGTGTGCCCTGCATCGTCGACCTCGCCACCATGCGTGAGAAGGTCGTCGAACTCGGTGGCAACCCGGACCAGGTCAACCCGCTGGCTCCGGCCGAACTGGTCATCGACCACTCGGTGCAGATCGACCGCTTCGGCACCGCCGACGCCGTCGAGCTGAACATGGACATCGAATACCAGCGCAACGGGGAGCGCTACCAGTTCCTGCGCTGGGGCCAGACCGCCTTCGAAGACTTCAAGGTCGTCCCTCCGGGCATGGGCATCGTCCACCAGGTCAACATCGAGCACCTGGCTCGCGTGGTCATGCCGCGCGAGGTCGACGGAGTCCTCCGCGCCTACCCGGACACCCTGGTCGGCACGGACTCGCACACCACCATGGTCAATGGCCTCGGTGTGCTCGGCTGGGGCGTCGGCGGCATCGAGGCAGAGGCGGCCATGCTCGGCCAGCCCGTGTCGATGCTCATCCCGCGCGTCGTCGGCTTCAAACTGACCGGTGAGATCCCTTCGGGGGTCACGGCCACGGATGTCGTGCTCACGATCACCGACATGCTCCGCCAGCACGGCGCCGTCGGCAAGTTCGTCGAATTCTACGGCAACGGCGTCGCCGAGGTGCCGCTGGCCAACCGCGCTACGATCGGCAATATGAGCCCCGAGTTCGGTTCGACCGCCGCGATCTTCCCGATCGACGAGGTGACCATCGACTACCTCAAGCTCACCGGCCGCTCGGACGAGCAGATCCAGCTGGTCGAGGACTACGCGAAGGCCCAGGGCCTGTGGCACGATCCGAGCAAGGAAGTCGAGTACTCCGAGTACCTCGAGCTCGACCTCTCGACCGTGGTGCCCTCGATCTCCGGACCGAAGCGCCCGCAGGACCGCATCGAACTCTCCGATGCGAAGAACCAGTTCGCCAAGGACATCCACAACTACGCCGCACCCGGCGAAGAGGGCAAGTCCGTGGACGTCACCACCGCCGACGGCCGCAACTTCGAGCTGGCCAACGGTGCCGTGGCGATCGCATCGATCACCTCGTGCACCAACACCTCGAACCCCTCGGTGATGATGGCCGCTGGTCTGCTGGCCCGCAACGCCCGCAAGCGCGGACTCAACTCGAAGCCGTGGGTCAAGACCTCGATCGCACCGGGTTCGAAGGTCGTGACGAACTACTACGAGAAGGCCGGGCTCATCGAGGACCTCGAGGCGCTCAACTTCTACATCGTCGGCTACGGCTGCACGACCTGCATCGGCAACTCGGGACCGCTGGACTCGGAGATCTCGAACAGCATTCAGGACAACGATCTCTCGGTCACCGCCGTACTCTCGGGCAACCGCAACTTCGAAGGCCGCATCAGCCCTGATGTGAAGATGAACTACCTGGCTTCGCCTCCGCTGGTCATCGCCTACGCCCTGGCGGGAACCATGGACTTCGACTTCGCGAACCAGCCCCTGGGCAAGGATTCGGACGGTGTGGACGTCTATCTGGCCGACCTCTGGCCCTCGCCCGAGGAAGTCGAGTCCGTCATCTCCTCGTCGATCTCGACCGACATGTTCGACAGCGAATACGGCCGGATCTTCGACGGTGACGAGCGCTGGCAGCAGCTCGAGACCCCCGAGGGCAAGATCTTCGAATGGGACGACAAGTCGACCTACGTGCGCAAGCCCACCTTCTTCGACGGCATGGGCCTCGAGCCCGAAGCCGTCGAGGACATCAAGGGTGCCCGCGTGCTCGCGAAGCTCGGCGACTCGGTGACCACCGACCACATCTCGCCCGCAGGCTCCTTCAAGGCCGACACCCCTGCCGGCAAGTACCTCGTCGAGCACGGTGTCCAGCGCAAGGACTTCAACTCCTATGGCTCCCGCCGCGGCAACCATGAAGTCATGATCCGCGGAACGTTCGCGAACATCCGCCTGCAGAACCAGCTCCTCGACGGAGTCCAGGGCGGGTTCACCCGCGACTTCACGCAGGAGAACGGACCGCAGACGACGATCTACGATGCTTCTGTGAACTACCAGGCAGCCGGCACACCGCTGGTCGTCCTCGGCGGCAAGGAGTACGGTTCGGGATCCTCGCGTGACTGGGCTGCCAAGGGCACCAAGCTGCTCGGCGTCGAGGCCGTCATCGCCGAGAGCTTCGAGCGCATCCACCGCTCGAACCTCATCGGCATGGGCGTCCTGCCGCTGCAGTTCCCCGCCGGCGAGTCCGCCGATTCGCTCGGCCTCGACGGCACCGAGACCTTCTCCATCGAGGGCGTCACGGAACTCAACGAGGGCACGACCCCGGCGACTGTCACGGTCACGGCGACGAAGGACGACGGCACGACCGTCGACTTCGACGGCGTTGTCCGCATCGACACACCCGGTGAGGCCGACTACTACCGCAACGGCGGCATCCTGCAGTACGTGCTGCGTCAGCTCGCGAACTCCTGATCGCAGATGTCGCGCTGAGTCAGTGACTCGGAGCTGAGCGAAGGCCGGTGGGTGAGAACCCGCCGGCCTTCGTCGTGCCTGAGTGCCTGTGCGGGGAGCATCCTTCACCGCAGTGCCTGTGCGGGGAGCATCCTTCACCGCTGGCGACGAGCCGTACAGGTACTGCGGCATCCGTGACCGTCAGCGATAAGACACCGCGTTGCACCGGGGCGATGTGAAGCTAAGGGTGTCGGATGCGTCGGCAGCTGAAGGAGAGCAGCGGCGCAAGATGGGATGAATCACTTCCCGGTGTGAGGGATAGGATGGGGCGAATGGAATGTGTCCGTCAGCGAAGCCGTCAGAAGTGAGGCCGAATGACATTTCTCGAATCGCTCGGCTCACCGGCCGATCTGCGCCGGCTCGACGATGAGGAGTGCGAGGTCCTGGCCAAGGAGATCCGGGATCACCTCATCACGAGCGTGGCCGGAACCGGCGGACACCTCGGGCCCAACCTCGGCGTCGTCGAGCTCACCATGGGCCTCCACCGGGTGTTCGACTCCCCGCGGGACACGATCATCTTCGATGTCGGCCACCAGACATACGTGCACAAGCTGCTCACCGGCCGATCCGAGCAGTTCTCCACCCTGCGGCAGCGCGAAGGGCTCTCCGGCTACCCGAGCCGCGCCGAGAGCGAACACGACGTCCTCGAGAACTCGCACGCCTCCGCCTCCCTGTCATGGGCCGACGGCATCGCCAAAGCCCGCCAGCTCACGGGCGAGACCGACCGGCACGTCGCGGCCGTCATCGGCGACGGAGCACTGACGGGCGGCATGGCCTGGGAGGCGCTCAACACGATCGCCGCGGACACCTCGGCCCCGCCTCGCAGACTCGTCATCATCGTCAACGACAACGGACGGTCCTACGCTCCGACCGTCGGCGGTTTCGCCGCCCACCTCGACGAGCTGCGCACCATGTCCGGCTATGAGAGGCTCCTGACCTGGGGCAAGGAGACCCTGCGCCAGTCCGGAGCGCCCGGGCGCGCAGCCTACAGTGCCATCCACGGAGTCAAACGCGGCCTCAAGGACATGGTCAGCCCCGCCCAGACGGGGATGTTCGACGAGCTCGGTATCAAATACCTCGGCCCCGTCGACGGCCACGATCTGTCTTCGGTCGAGAAGGCCCTGCAGCTGGCGAAGCAATTCGAGGGCGGCCCCATCATCGTCCACATGATCACGCAGAAGGGCCACGGCTTCGACCCGGCGGTCAACGACGACGCCGATCAGTTCCACTCCGTCGGCGTCATCGACCCCGTGACCGGGAGGTCGACTCCGTCGAAATCGACCTCATGGACCTCGGTGTTCGGCACGGAGGTGTGCGAACTCGCCGCAGAGCGCTCCGACATCGTCGCGGTCACGGCGGCCATGCTCCTGCCGGTCGGGCTCGCGGAGTTCGCGAAGCAGTTCCCCCAGCGTGTCTTCGACGTCGGCATCGCCGAACAGCACGCGGTCGCCTCGGCGGCGGGACTGTCCTATGGCGGACTCCACCCGATCGTGTGCATCTACTCGACCTTCCTCAACCGGGCCTTCGACCAGATGCTCATGGACGTGGCGCTGCACCGGCAGGGCGTCACCTTCGTCCTCGACCGGGCGGGCGTCACCGGCCCGGACGGGGCCAGCCATCACGGGATCTGGGATATCGCGATGCTGCGCATCGTGCCCGGTCTCCGTCTCGCCGCGCCCCGCGACGCAGCCCGCCTGACCGAGGAGCTGCGCGAAGCGGCGGCTGTCACGGACGGACCCACGGTGCTGAGGTTCCCGCGCGGCAGCGTGGGCTCCGACATCCCGGCGCTGCGACGGCTCGATGACGGAGTCGATGTCCTCCGCGAGGTGCCTGCCGGTTCTGTCGAGGATGTGCTCATCGTCTCGGTCGGCCCCTTCGCGGTGCGGGCCGAAGCGGTGGCCGAGCAGCTGGCCGGACAGGGGATCTCGGCCACGATCGTCGATCCCAGATGGGTGCTGCCCGTGCCCGAGAGCGTCATCGCTCTGGCCGCCGGGCACAGTCTCGTGGCCGTGCTCGAGGACGGGGTGAAGATCGGCGGTGTCGGTTCGCAGATCCGATCGGACCTGCGCGAGGCCGATTCGCGGATCGGAGTCCTCGAGCTCGGGGCCCCCGACGAGTTCCTCCCGCAGGGCTCGCGTGAGGAGATCCTCGAACACGTCGGCCTCGATGTGGACACGATCGTGTCGCGTATCGTCCGGGCCCTGCCCGCCGAGGTGGCCCACCGGGCCGAAGAAGGCGCCCGCCGAGCCGTGTGAGCACGGGTCGGGAGCGGGGCAGATCGGCAGTCCGCCTCAGGTCCGGGCGGGCCAGGTGCTGGGGCCCGGTGTCAGTCGGGTCCTGCCGGAGAACTCGATCGTCTCAGGCGCGAGGCAGTCGGTCCAGGGCTTTCGTCAGCGTGGGGCCGCTCAGCTCGATCTGCCAGGGCCGCGCGCCCGCCTCGGCGAGGAAGTGCTCGACGTCGACGGTCGGCTGTGCGGCCAATGTTTTGACCAGGGCCGGTTGGAGCAGCACATCGTGGGGGATCGCCAGCTTCTCCGACAGCTCACCCATCGCCGCTTTGAGCGCGGCGACGCGTTCCTTGAGATCCGTGTGGCTGAACGGGCTGCGCCGCTGACGCACCTTCTCCTGCCGGGTCGGGAGCTCGTCGACGGTCAGGCGCGAGGCCTTGCGGTAGGCGCGGAACAGCCGGGCCGCCTCGGCGCGTGAGAGCCTGCGCCACTGAGCCATGATGTCGTCGCTGGACTTCACGCCGGACTGGGCGAGGGCGATGAGGTCACGATCGCGCAGAAGCCGGCTGGGCGCGATATCGGCCTCGCGGGCCATGGAGTCGCGGGCCTGCCAGAGTTCGCGGACTCGGGCGATATCGCGGCGAGACCTGACCTTCGACAGCCCGTGGGTGCGTCGCCAGGGCTCGTCGAAGTGCTTGGGCTCGAATTCGAGGAGGTGGGAGAACTCCTGCTCGGCGAACTCCCAGCGACCGGCCTCGAGCAGCTGCTGGCAGAGGATGTCGCGAATGGGCAGCAGCACCTCGACATCGAGGGCAGCATAGTTGAGCCAGGCCTGCGGCAGGGGCCGCGTGGACCAGTCCGCCGCCGAATGCTCCTTGGCCAGACGCACACCCAGAGTCCGTTCGGCGACCGCGGCCAGACCGAACTTCTCCCAGCCGAGCAGACGGGCGGCGAGTTCGGTGTCGAAGAGGGCCGCCGGACGCATTCCCCTCTCCTGCAGGCAGGGCAGGTCCTGGGTGACGGAATGGATGACCCATTCGTCGCGGCCGAGAGCGGGGTTGAGGCCGCTGAGGTCGCCGAGGGTCTCGGAGTCGAGGAGGAACGTGCCGGCCCCCTCCCGCCGCAGCTGGATGAGGAAGGCGCGTTGGCCGTATCTGATGCCCGAGGCGCGTTCGGCGTCGACGGCGATCGGTCCAGCGCCTGCTGCCAGGCAGGTGACCGAGGAGGAGAAGCCCTCAGCAGTGTCGACGACCTCGGGTATGCCGTTCGCGGGTGTGTCCAGAAGCGGTAGTTCAGATGTCATCGACGGCGCCCGGGCAGGGCTGTGACTCCTTCAGGAAGTGGTGGCAGTCCGGCGACTGTGCTGAGCAGATCGATCCAGGCCTCGAAGTGATTGCCGATCAGATCCGGCTCGTCAATCACGGGTGTCCACGAAGCCCGCAGCTCCAAGTCTATCGTGGCCGGGCGATCGGCCAATGTGCCGAAGCTCTCGGACAGCACTCGGGTCGTCGTCCCGCCGGCGGCGAGCACTTCGCAGCCGTTGGCATCGAGAGCGTCTTCGAGCCAGCTCCAGGCAACGTGGCCGAGCAGCGTCTCATTGCCGAGTTCATGCTCGAGCTCGGCCCGAATATAGGACACCACCCGGAACCGGCCCTCCCATTCCTCGGGCGCGCTGGGGTCGAAGAGGACGACGATGCGTCCGGTGGCCAATTCGTCGATGGTCTCTCCGCTGGCGCGCAGAAAGGTCTCGTCGGCACTGACCTCGGCACCGAGCGCATAGGAGTAGGGCGCGAGGCGGGCCGGCGCCGGAATCTCGGAGATCGACACATTGTTCGTGCTGCGTGCTTCACGCAGCACCGAAGTCACGGCCGAGAACTCCGCCGGAATGCGATTGAGAGGTGAGGTGTTGACCACACTGGCCACGATAGGCCAGCACTGCGGGCAGTGGAATCATCCACGCCGAACGGGGCCGGAGAATCGGCGGACGTCCGGCCTGCGGGTCGCCCCTCGAGCATGCAAGACTCGGCGTCTTGAAACCGGAGTCCGGTGGGCATCGGCGGACGAAGAATGGGAGGATGGGGCCATGACATCACCCCTGTTGACCGCCCTGCGTTCGGAACCGGTGGAGCACACTCCCGTCTGGTTCATGCGGCAGGCCGGCCGCTCCCTGCCCGAGTACCGGAAGCTGCGTGAGGGCACTGCGATGCTCGACGCCTGCCGCGACCCCGAGCTCGTCTCCGAGATCACGCTCCAGCCCGTCCGCCGCCACGGCGTCGACGCCGCCATCTTCTTCTCCGATATCGTCGTCCCGCTCCAGGCCGCCGGGGTCGACGTCGAGATCGTGCCCGGCACCGGCCCCGTCATCGCCGAACCCGTGCGCAGCCGCGCCGACATCGACGCACTGCCCGAACTCGATGCCGCCGACATCCCCGATATCACCGAATCGATTCAGCGGATCACCGCCGAACTCGACGGGGCGACGCCGCTCATCGGATTCGCCGGAGCCCCCTTCACGCTGGCCAGCTACCTCATCGAAGGCGGTCCGAGCAAGAACCATGAGAAGACGAAGTCTCTCATGGCCTCCGATCCCGAGGCCTTCTCCACCCTGCTGGGCAAGCTCGCCCGCATCTCCACGACCTTCATCGATGTGCAGCTGCGGGCCGGCGCCGAGGCCTTCCAGCTCTTCGACTCCTGGGCCGGCTACCTCTCGCGTCAGGATTACGAGGACCATGTCCTCGAACACTCCACCGCGGTGTTCTCGGCCCTGGCCGGCCACGAGGTTCCCAGCATCCACTTCGGCGTGCAGACCGGTGAGCTGCTCGGCTCCATGTCGCGTGCGGGCTCGACCGCCGTCGGCGTCGACTTCCGAGTCGACCTCGCCGATGCCGCGACCCGGATCCAGCCCGGACAGGCTCTGCAGGGCAATCTCGATCCCGCGCTGCTCTTCACCCCGTGGGAGGCGCTGGCCCCGCGCATCGAGGCCATCGTGGCCAAGGGGCTCGAACACGAGGGCGGTTTCGTTTTCAACCTCGGCCACGGAGTGCTGCCCGACACCGACCCCGAGGTGCCCGGTCGCATCGTCGACCTCGTGCACCGGGTCTCGGCCGAGATCCTCGGCCGCAGCTGATCCGATGAGCGAGATCACCGTCGTCGGGGGAGGCGTCTCCGGCCTCGTCGCCGCCTACCGCCTCTCCGCCGAACACCGGGTCACAGTGCTCGAGGCCCGAGGCCGCCCGGGCGGCTGCCTCAAGCAGACCACCCTCGACGGCGCCGTGCCCATCGGGCTCGACGCCGGTGCCGAGGCGAGCCTCAACCGGCGACCCGAGACCCGCAGCCTGGCCGCCGAGCTCGGCCTCGACACGGTGTTCCCCTCGACCGCGCACAGTTCGCAGGTGCTCAATCGGGGACAGCTGCACCGGATTCCGAAGGCCACGATCATGGGCGTTCCCGCTTCGGCCGCCGAGGTGGAACCGCTCATCGGTGTCGACGCCGCACAGCGGCTGGCCGCCGAACGGATCACGCCCCCGATCGTCGGGGACGATGTCTCACTCGGGGACTTCCTGTCCGCCCGCCTCGGCGATGCCATCGTCGACTCGCTCGTCGACCCGCTCCTCGGCGGGGTCTACGCGGGAAGGTGCCGGGACCTGTCCCTGGCCGAGACCGTCCCCGCGCTCCTGCCTGCGGCTGTCGAAGGCACTTCCGTGCTCGACCTCGCAGCCGATCTCCTCGCCGCGCGCCGAGCCCGCACCGCGGCAGCAGGGACCGGGTCATCAGGCGCGGCGGCCGAACCGGTGTTCATGAGCTTCGAAGGCGGGATCAACCGGCTCATCCCCGCCCTGTGCGAGGCGATCGAGTCCAACGGCGGGACGATCCGCCTCGGCGCCGACGTCACCCGGATCCGCCGCAGCGATCGGACCTGGACGGTCACCGGTGAGGGGACCGACGTCGAATCCGACGGGCTCGTGCTGGCGACTCCCGCGCATGTGACCGCCGGGCTCCTCGCCGAAGCGGCCCCCGCGGCGGCGTCCCTGCTCGGGGACGTCCCCTACGCCACCACGGCCTTGGTCGCTGCGCTGATCGACCTCGACGGGGCCGAGCTGCAGGGTTCGGGGTTCCTCGTGCCCGCGACCGAAGACACCTTCATCAAGGCCTCGACATTCGTGTCGAACAAATGGCCGTGGACGGCCGCGTACATTCCGGCAGGCACCGCTCTGGTGCGGATGAGCATCGGACGCTTCGGAGACGACCACGAAGGCTGGCCGAGCCTCTCCGACGAGGAGATCATCGATCGCGCCTTCGCCGACTGGCGCTCGATCACTGCACGTCCGACGGCACGCATCCTGGCCGCCGAGGTCCAGCGCTGGAACTCCGCCCTGCCGCAGTACCTGCCCGGCCACGCCTCGCGCATCGGCGAGGTCGATGCGCAGATTGCGGGCATCGAAGGACTCGAACTCGCCGGTTCGGCCTTCGAAGGTGTCGGGATCCCGGCCTGCATCTCCCGCGCCGAGGCGGCCGCCGGACGGCTGCGGGTGCCCGCCGGCCAGGAACACTCGCCCGCCCAGGCGCTGCTCGCCGATGGGGAGTCCGCCCTCGATGATCGAGGCACGCCGACAACAGACCGACAGAGAACGAAGAGATCACAGAAGGAGCAGGAATGAGCGACCACACTCAGCCCACCGAAGCCCAGATCGAGGCAGCGAACAAGCAGACGAGGTACATCGCCTATTCTGTCTACGCCTCGGCCGGTGAGCTCGGCGACGCCGACCGCACCGAACTCGCCGATGAACTGCTGGCGGCCCTGGAACCGCTCAAGGAACAGGGACTCGTCGTCCGCGGCATCTACGACGTCTCCGCCCTGCGCGCCGACGCCGACGTGCTGTTCTGGTACCACGCGCCCAGCATCGAGGTCGTGCAGGCCGCCTATTCGGTGATCCGCCGCAGTCTGCTCGGCGGTGTCCTCGAACCCATCTGGTCCGTCGTCGGCATCCATCGACCGGCCGAGTTCAACAAGGCCCATCTGCCGGCGCTGCTGGTCGACGACGTACCGGGTGACTACATCTGCGTCTATCCGTTCGTGCGCTCCTACGACTGGTACCTCCTCGACCCGGCCGACCGCTCGAAGATGCTGCGTGACCACGGCATGGCCGCTGCCGACTACAAGGACGTCAAGGCGAACACGATCGCGTCCTTCGCTCTCGGTGACTACGAATGGCTGCTGGCCTTCGAGGCCCCCGAGCTGCACCGCATCGTCGATCTCATGCGCGATCTGCGCGGAGTCGAGGCGCGACTGCACGTGCGCGAGGAGATCCCGTTCTACACGGGTCCGCGCCGGGAACTCGTCGACATCATCTCCGACTGGAGGTGACCGGCTCCCTCAGGAGGTGACACAGATCAGCCGCCGCACCCATCTGGATGCGGCGGCTGATCTGTGTGCCGACAGGGGTCAGTCGGTCTTCTTCACCACATAGGAATGCCCATTGGCATCGGTGCGCATCTCCAGGCCCATGGCGGCGAGCTGCTCGTGGCGGAGGCTCTCGTCCTCGTAGTAGCCGCCCGGGCGAGAGTTGTCGACCTGGGCCGGGCCGACGATCTTGCGGAAGAAGCTGTTGAGCCAGCCGACGCCGCGCTGAGAATCGTGCTGTCGGCGCGGCTGCTGCTCGGAGGCGCCGGAGGGGGTCTGCGAGGAGGATGACATCTGAGGATCCTAACGAGAGGGCACCGCTCGGGCGGGTTGCCGGACTGATTTCGAAGACTCTTCCAGTGTACACTAATCATTAGTGCACGAACTGAATGCCGGTGCGACAGGAAGTAGGGACAGACGATGCGCGAAACCGACGATGCGGCGGAGCGGTTGAGCGATCCGTTGGCGCTCGAAAGCCAGATCTGCTTCGCTCTGGCCGTCGCCTCCCGCGGAGTGATCGGCGCCTACCGCTCGGTGCTCGAGCCGATCCACCTCACGCATCCGCAGTATCTCGTCATGCTCGCGCTCTGGCAGCATGAGAGGCTGACCGTGCGGGAGATCGCACAGCTGCTGCGGCTCGAACCCGCTACCGTCTCGCCGCTGATCAAGCGGCTCGAAGCGCTGGACTATGTGACGAAGACCCGCAGCGAACGCGATGAGCGGGTCGTCGAGGTCACGCTCACGGCCACCGGAGTCGAACTGCGCAGGACTGCCGAGGCCATTCCCGGGCAGATGATGGACAAGCTCGGCATGGACGTCGACGGGGTGCGCGAGCTGCACGCGGTCATGCAGCAGATCATCGCTTCCGTCGACGCCGCCGCCGAGGCCGAGAACCGCTGAGAACTCAGCCGACACGGCGCTGAGAGCTCAGCCGCCCGGACGCTCCATCGGGGTGTGCTCGATACCGTCCTCGAAGAAGCGAGGGCCATTGGGCGCGAACCCGAACGAAGCGTAGAGGCCTTCGAGGTGAGACTGCGCGTTGAGGGTCAGAGGCTGACCCGCGAGGCGATCGACGATGTCTTCCAACAGCCTGCGTCCCCACCCCTGGCCGCGAGCCTCGGGGTGGGTGGCGACCCGGCTGATGCTTCGGGCGCCCGGTCGCGCGGCCGGTCCGTCGGGGACGTCCGCGGGCAGGATGCGGGCATAGGCCCAGGGCCCGAGGTCCCGACCGAAATCGGCTCCATGGGTGTCGGCCATCGCCCGTGCCGGCCGCGGGTGGAACACATGCAGCGTCTCGGGCAGTGTGTCGACGCCGTCGAGATCGAGGAACAGGCAGTCCTGCTCGACGACGAAGACCTGGGAGCGCAGCTGCATGATGCCGTAGAGCTCTTCCGGGCGGAGCTCGGCGAAGGACCGAACGAGCGGTTCGGCGCGCGCCTCAGCCCTGAGCATCGGCGGTGTCGAGTCTCAGAGAGATCGAGTTGATGCAGTAGCGCTGATCGGTGGGCGTGTCATAGCCCTCGCCCTCGAACACGTGCCCCATATGGGAGTCGCAGTTCGCGCACCGGACCTCGATGCGCTCCATGCCCATGGAGGTGTCTCGGATGTAGCGGACGCGGTCCTCGGCGAGGGGCGCGTAGAACGACGGCCATCCGCAGTGGGAGGCGAACTTCGTATCCGAGGGGAAGAGGTCGGCGCCGCAGGCCCGACACTGGTACATGCCCGTCGCGGTCTCGTTGTTGTACTCGCCGGTGAAGGGCCGTTCGGTCGCACCCTGGCGCAGCACCGCGTACTCCTCGGCGGTGAGCACGTCCTGCCAGCGGATCTCCGTCCCGGTCGAATCAGTGCGACCGGCTTCCGCGGCTGCGGCTTCGTCTGCGCGGGTGGGTGCGTTCGGGTTGTGCGTCATGGTGTCCTCCGGTGTGCGTTGACATCTGTCGGGTGCGGGCGCGGGTCCGCGCGTGGATTCCGTCATCCCTCTGATGCGCACAACAGCGTTTGGCTCCTGCTCATTCCTTAGGCAACAATGAACACAGGAGGTTTTCATGGTCCGCGAGACGAAATTCCCTGCCCGTCTGCTGGTGGCCGCTGTGGGCGTCGGTGCCGGGCTCGGCGCGTTGATCTCGGTGGCGTCCTCGGGATTGGCCGCCTACTTCGCCCGGCGGATAGTGGTCCCGGAGAATGCGCCCGAGGAACTCGACATTCTGCACATCGACGGCTTTCCGCCGAATATGCGCATCCATCTGCCTGCCGATGAAGAGACGACGGTGCCCGGCATCTACGGCCTCTACTTCAACCAGGGGGCGGGCCATGCGGTGATCGGAGACATCGTCGAGTACGATCCGCGATCGCGCACGGTCTCCCGCGAGATCCGCTCCGTCACACGCGGAGACATCCGCCGGGCCTGGAGCGGTCGCTGGACCGGTGTGGTCTTCCCCGACCCGTTGGCTGCCGGAGTGAACTTCGACGACATCGAGATCCTCTCCGACGGCGGTGCTCTGCCCGCCTGGCTGCTGCCCACCGACCATCCCGAACCCCATGACACATGGGCGATCCTCATCCACGGTCGTGCGAGCACGCGGGCCGAAGGTCTGCGCGCGGCCCCTGTGCTCAACGCCCTGGGCGTGCCTGCGATCGCCATGTCCTATCGCAACGACGCCGAGGTGCGGGTCGAGACCAACTCCCGCTACGGGCTCGGGGACACCGAATGGATCGATGTCGATGCCGCCATCGACTACGCCGTGTCCCAGGGAGCGAAGAACGTCGTCCTCTTCGGCTGGTCCATGGGCGGGGCCATCGCCCTGCAGGCCGCCTCACGCGGCCGCAACCGTCGCCATGTCACCTCCCTCGTCCTCGACGGGCCCGTCGTCGACTGGGTGGACGTGCTCGACGGGCAGGCGAAGAAGAACCTGCTGCCGACCCCGATCGCCAAGCTCACTCTGGAGATGATCACCCAGCCGTGGGCGCGTCCGATCACCGGTCTGCAGACCCCGCTCGATCTCGATCGCATGGATTGGGTGACGCGGGCGGCCGAACTCGACGTTCCTGTGCTGCTCATCCACTCCGATGACGACGAGTTCGTGCCCTCCGGTCCCTCGCGGGCCCTGGCCTCGGTCCGACGGGACCTCGTGACCATGCCCGAATACGGCAAGGCACGCCACACGAAGGAGTGGAACGTCGACCCCGTGCGATGGGAAGACGATGTCGCGAACTTCCTCGAAGCGAAGATCCTGCCGAAGCCCTGACCGACGAAGCCCTGACCAGCATCAGGGCTCGAGCGTGAGCGTCTCCTCCGCCGCAGCCGCCACGGCCTGCCGGGAGTACGGCCAGGGGCGGTTGACGTTCGACGCCCAATCGTCCGTCTGATCGTCGTAGTGGGTGTGGAAGGCATGCCCCGAGGCGCCTGTGAGGTTGATCCAATTCGAGGCGTCGAAGTCAGACAGGTCGACGGTCTGCCGCATCGAGGGCACCCAGTTGGTCTCGTAGCCGGCCGAGGCGTCCCAGCCGGTGGCGTGAACGACCCCGGACCCTCCGGAGACTTCGTAGGGGCCGCGGTTGAACAGCTTCTCGATCGGGGTGATACCGGATTCGCCGAGGCTGGCGTTGCGGATCGTCAGCCTGTGCAGGATTCCCCACCGCCAGGTCACGGGTTCGGGGCCGAGCAGGTCCTCTGTCGTCGCCCACGCCGTCGACATCGCTCTGCGGAGCGCTTCGTCACGGCCATCGACGTCCTCGCCGGTCCACCACGATGAGTCCGGGTCCTCGAGGAGGTCGGAGAGCACGAGGTACCAGCGTGAGCCGCCGGTCGGCTCCACGCCCTCGGGCAGCTTCGGAGCGATCACCTGGTCGAGCAGGGTCTTGGTGAGCACGTTGAAATAGGCGGCTCCGGCGCTGCTCGCGGCGTCGTGGCCGTCCCACTCGGAGAGCATCTCCTGCGCCCGCGCGATATCGGGGTCGTCCCCGCCGTCGATCTTCAGCGCAGCGGGCACGAGCTTCGCGGCGAAGGGGTTGAGGTCATCGCCCTGGATGGCGGACATGTCCTTGGGAGTGAGCTTCCTGCCCTCACCCACCGCATCCTTGATGCGTTTGGTGATCCGTCTGGCCCGGTCACCGTAGTCGAAGTCATTGCTCAGCTGCACGGCTTCGCCGGGAGCGGCGACGGGGTTGTTCGCGGTCACGATCCAGCCGCGCTCGGGGTTGTACAGGCTCGGCAGCTCGTCGAAGTCGATCCAGCCCTGCCAGTCCTCGTCGGATCTCCATCCTCGGCGCGGCAGTGTTCCATCGGCTTCCCCGCGGCGGGGGATCGTCCCCGGCGCCTGGTAGCCGATATTGCCGGCGACGTCGGCGTAGATGAGGTTCTGCGAGGGGACGTCGAACATGGAGGCCGCGTGGCGGAACTCCTTCCAGTTCGTGGACTTGTTGATCGCGAAGATCGCCGAGGCGGTGGTGCCCGGACGCAGAGCGGTCCAGTCGAGGGCGATGCCGTAGTGCTCATCGGCGGGCCCGGACTTCGGATCCTCGGTGTCCGCGCCCGTGGAGGCATCGAGGACTTCGCGGTAGGAGTCCTCGAGCCTCGAGACCAGAGGACCGTTCCGCGTGGAGCGGATGGTGATCTCACGGGGGTCCTCGTTCGCGACCTTCACCGTCTCCTTGCGCGTTCGGACGGGTTCGTCACCGTCGTCGTGGACGACCTTCCCGTCGCGGATCCTCTCCACCACCAGGTCGGTGACATCGGCGCCGAGATTCGTCAGCCCCCAGGCGATCGACTGGTTGTGGCCGATGACGATGCCCGGCAGCCCGGAGAACGAGAAGCCGGTGACATCGAACGGGCACTCCTCGGTGACCTTCTTGCAGCGCAGTCCGACCTGATACCAGACCGAGGGCATCGTCGGCGACAGATGCGGGTCATTGGCCAGAAGCGGCGAACCGGTGCTCGTGTGCTCGCCGGAGATCACCCACGAATTCGACCCGATGTCGTCGCTGCTCATGCCCAGCAGCTGGGGGAGCGACGCGACCGTCGACTTGAGGTCGACGAGGCTGTCGGCCTGGCTCGGGACATCGGTGACCGTGCCACCCGCCTGTGCCTCCTCGCCTGCGGCCTCCTCATCGCCTTTCTCCTCGTCGCCCCTGCCGCTGCGCGTCTGCGGGGCCGAAGCACCGGCGATGCCGCCGAGGATCGTCGGGCGCGTGGCATAGGGGTATTCCGGGAAGAGGTCAGCGACCTGCTGCTCGTCGAGTTCGGAGGTCAGCAGTGCGCGGTCGATCTCGTCCTCGAGGTTCGACCGCAGGTCCCAGGCCATGGCCTTGAGCCAGGCGACGCTGTCGGCCGGTGTCCACTTCTCGATCTCGACCGAGCCGGCTTGGAGACCGAGGACGCCGTACTCGAGTGACACCTCTGTGGGGGATTTGTCCGCCAGGTAAGCGTTCACGCCGTCGGCATAGGCCTGATAGTAGCCCAGGCTCGTCTCGTCGAGCCTCTTCACCTCCTCCTCGGCGACCTTCCTCCACCCGAGCGTGCGGATGAAGGTGTCGGTGCCGAGCTGGGATTCGCCGAACAGCTCGGACAATCGGCCGGAGGTGACATGACGTCGGAAGTCCATCTCCCAGAACCGGTCCTGAGCATGGACGAAGCCCTGGGCGAGGAACAGGTCATGGGCGGTCTCGGCCTCGATGGTGGGAACACCCGACTCGTCGCGGTGGACGGTGACCGGGGCATCGAGACCGGGCAGCGAGATCTCGCCGTCGGTGGTGGGAAACGACCTGCGGACGATGAAGACGCCGATGAGAGTGAGGACGAGGGCGAGAGCGAGGACTCCGGCCAATACACGCAGGAGTATGCGTGCGCTCACGGACAGGTGAGAGCCGCTCGACGGGCGGAACACCTTGAGCAATGCGCTCGATTCTTTCTCATCCTGCGCATCGGGTGCCGCCATGAGTCTCCTTCGGCCGTCCAAAATCCTTCAGCTCACAGTATCAGTGTCGACCCCTGTGACCGGGGGTTTCCGCCGTTTTCACATCGGTGTCGGCGGCGATTCCAGGCGACCGTGCTCCGGGGGCCGGGGGCGATGGACGAAGGTGACGAGGACGACGGAGATCATCATCAGCAGGAACCAGGCCACGAGCTTCGTCAGCGGCACCGGGTGCCAGCCGTCGTCCTGGCTGGGATAGAGCCAGGCGCCTGCGGCGGTGCCGATGTTCTCGGCCAGCCAGATGAAGAAGGCCACGAGGACGAAGGCGACGAGCACAGGCATGCGCAGAGTCCTCCTGTGCACGCTGAAATGCATCCGGCAGCGGAAGAAGACGAGCACGGTGACGGCCACGAGCGGCAGACGCAGATCGAGGACGAAATGGTGGGTGAAGAAGTTGACGTAGATGGCGGCGGCGATGACCGCCGTCAGCCACCTCGGCGGATAATGCGTGAAGCGGAGGTCGAAGAGGCGATGGACGCGGACGAGGTACGAGCCGACCGCGGCGTACATGAATCCGGTGAACAGGGGCACGGCGCCGATGTGGAGCCAGCCTCCGGGAGCGTAGTTCCACGAACCGACCGCGGTCTTGAAGATCTCCATGCCCGTGCCCACGATATGGAAGACGATGATGACGATGAGCTCACGGCCGGTCTCGAGACGGGCGGCGAGCATGCCGATCTGGATGAGGACGGCGAGGACGACGAGCAGATCGTTGCGTGCCAGCCAGGCGTCGTCAGGATGGAACCAGGCGGTGAGGACGATGGCAGCGAGCATGAGGGCACCGAACAGGCACGCCCACGCCTGCTTGATTCCGAAGGCGAGGAATTCCTGCACGCCGGCGGGTACGCGGGGGAGGACGCGATCGGCGACGCCGTCGAGCACGGCTTCCAAACGGGTGAGTTCGCTGCGATCGGTCATGCGCTCCTTCGGCTCGCAGGGTGCTGAGGTCGACTCTAGCGTGTGACTCGCGAGCGCCGACGGCAGGCGGCCGGTGCACACACCCGGCCTCGGACCTAGACTCGACACATGCATATCCTCCTCTTCGGCGCCTCCGGCCATGTCGGAACGGGCCTGGCACGGCGGCTGGGCCGCGACCATCGCATCACCGGAATCGTGCGCAGGCCGCCCGAACCCGAGACCCCTTTCACACCCGTGGTGGTGCCCGACTGGGTGGACGAACCCGAGCAGGTCCTCGCGGCGCTCGCCGCCGCTGACCTCGATCAGGTCGACGCCGTCATCGCCGCCATCGGCGGGTGGTTCATCGACGAACCGGTGCTCGAGCGCGGACTGGCGAAGTTCGACGAGGACTACGCGGACTACCTGTGTGGACACTTCACCGCCTGCACGGTCTCCGAGCGCCTGGCCCAGACCGGTCCACGTGCCCAGTCAGGCTTGCGCCCGCTGGTCCATCTGGCCCTCAACGGCGTCGCCAGCGTCGAGGCGCTGTCCGGGTCCGGGGCGATCAGCGTGTTCGGGGCGGCGCAGAATATGCTCATTCGTGTCGCGGCCGCGGAATCGACGACGGCCGACTTCCATGAGCTGCGGATCATGGCACCCGTCGGCGGCGACGATCGCAATGACCTCAGCGGAGGAGTGGAGACGATCGCCCTCGCCGAGGTGGCCGCAGCGGTGGAATCGATCGTGCGCTCACCCGACCGCTTCGAAGTATGCACGGCCATCGGCGCGAACGACTGAGAACAGACGAGCGCCGAGACCGCGGATCAGCGCCCGGTCTCGGCTCGGCTCTGCGATGGACGAGTCTTGCGGTAGCGGAGGAAGACCTGATCGTCCTCGGCGCGCACGTCGAGGAGGTCGAGCTCGATCTCCGTCTGCAGCCGGGAGAAGTGGCTCGTGGCCGTGTGGATGTAACGCGGACTGATGCTCAGCTGCAGTTCGGCCGCGGGATAGCACTCGAGCAGCCGGAACGCGAGATGGGGGCCGGATTCGCAGACGATGTTCTCCTCACCGTCCGCCTCATCGGTGCGCGTGTCCAAGGAGGAGATCACCTCGGCGACGGTGTCCGGGGCGAACTGCCGGGCACGGTAGTCGACGCCGAGCTCAGCCAGCTGCCGGGAGAGCGGGAGGGGATCGGATTCGGTGAGCACATGCACGGGCGTGTGCTCGAGCGCCTTGCCAGGGGCATTGATGACGGGCAGCTGTGGATTGAGTGCTGTGCGGCGGTCGATGACGAGGGCCGCGGCACGGCGACGCAGAGCGACGAAGCGTCGGAAGTCAGTGTCGGTCGAGACCCCGGTCGACCAGCCGTCCTGGGCGAAGGAGCCGTTGATCGACTGCACGAGGGAGATGACGAGACGACGCAATGGGGGCATCACTCCTTCAGTTCGGATTCCGGACCCATAGCGATGCGCGGGTGGGCATCGGGGTCGATCGTGCGCAGGATCCACTTGAGATCGGACTCCTCGAGCGTCACACAGCCGTTGGTGCCCGAATCATGGTCGAGATGGAGCCAGATGCCGCCGCCCCTGTCCCAGCCCATCGGGCGGGTCCTGTCGGTGGGCGGTGTCCCCGGCTGCCGGTTGTAGTCGATGGCGATGATGTAGTCGAACACCGACTCGTAGTCCGCACCGTAGGCCACCGTCGCCGAGGAGGGCAGACGGTCGTCCTGAGTGTAGGGCAGCTCGGTGCCCGGATCGGGCTTGAAGCCGCCCGCGTCGCTGAGCGTGAAGACGCCGATGGGTGTCGTCCTGTCTCCTTCGTGCCGGTCCTTGAGCCACCCATTGCTGCCGTTGTGGGTGGAGAAGGTCTTCAGCTTCGTCCACTCCTCGTCCGCGAACTGATAGAAGCTCAGCGTCGACTCCTCCGATTCCGCATCGGGCGAGGTGGCGACGAGGACCTGGGAGGTCTCCTCCGGAATCTGCTCAGCATAGTCTTTCGCGAGCCCCGGAACCGGGACCGGGTGAGCCGGTCCCGCCGGCTCGGCGCTCGCCTCCGCAGGGGAGCCGTCACCGCCCGAGTCCGAGCCGTTCTGGGATCCGCTCGGCGAGGCCTGGGCCGGGGCGGCGACATCACCGATGCGCGTCTGCTGTGCGGGTGCGGCCAGGCTCGTGGAGTCGGCGCGGGCGGACCCATCGCCGCCGCCGGCATCGGTGCCACAGGCGGTCAGCGTCAGAGCGAGGACGACGAGCACGGGCAGGCCGGCGCGCCGGTGGACACCACTGGACATGAGGTCATCATCTCACGAAGCTTGAGAATTCCCGGGCAGCGACTATGCGAAAATGACTCCATGAGCATTCCACCTGTGCCGAACCATCCTCCGCGCCCCGGGCGCCGGAAGCCGGCCGAGGAGTCTCCGGAGTCGATCACAACCCAGTTGTTCATCGGCCAGGACGAATCCGCGGCCGCAGATGGCTCCACTCAAGCACTCACCCCCGAAGAGCTCCAGCGGCTGCGGTCGATGGTCGACTCCGACGGCACCGAGGCTACCGAGGTCCTCAGCCTCGAGGAGCTGCGAGAGCTGGCGGCGGCCGAAGGCCATGAGACAGGCGGTCTGCCGGCCGCGCCGCGGAAGGCGAACTCCGATGACATCGCGGCGGCCGAGGCCGCTTCGGAGCCCAAGCAGTGGAACCCGATGGGCGCCTCGGAGCAGGGCGCGGCAGATTCCGCCGGACCGCATCCGCACCAGGGCCAGTGGGGACCGGAATTCGGAGCCGCCGGGCAGACGGCGGCGACCGCATCGCCCCACTCCGGCCCGATGCAGTCACCGGCTGGGCCCGGAGCCCCCGGGCCGGCCCAGTCCCCGGCTCGTGCGCAGCAGTCCGCGGCCGGACCCCAGCAGAGCCCGGCGGCTCCGGCCCGCCCCGAGGCGGCTCCGACCGGATACGGCTATGCCGCGGCCTACGCCGCCCCTGCAGGTGCGGCGAGCTACGGGCCCGGCGGACCGGGAGGGCCCTCCGGCCCCGGGGGACAGGGAGGTCCGGGAGAACCCCACCGTCGGCAGCCCGAGACGAAGAAGGTCCCGCCATGGCTGTGGGTCCTCGCCGTCCTCGCTCTCGTACTCGCGCTCGGCATCGTCGGCTACATCGTCTGGGACTCCACCCAGGGCACCGATGAGACGGCGTCGGCACCAGGTCAGCCCTCCATCGGCCAGACCGACGATCCTGAGCCGTCGCCGTCTGAGAGTTCCGGACCGCCCGTGGCAGAGGAGGCCTTCACATCGCCGTCGGGCAACATCTCGTGCACAATCGACTCCGAACGCGCCCGCTGCGTGATCAAGGACTACGACTACTCGCCGCCGGAGAAGCCGGAGGACTGCCGACTCGACGACTGGGGCGCCGTCGTGGTGGCCAATGAGGAAGGCGCAGGGTTCTCCTGCGTCGAAGCCCCCGAGGCGGACGGCCCCGCCCGAGTGCTCGGGTACGGCGACTCGATCTCCGCAGCCGGAATGACCTGCACCTCCGCGAAAGACGGCATCACCTGCAAATCCGATGACTCGGGGGTCGGATTCAACGTCCGTCGGGCCTCGGTCGACTTCCTCAAGTGAGGGAGCACGGCCAGCCCGCGGCCGCCTCGGCGATCTTATGATGTGGACGGATGTGGGACAGGCGGAGGCAACCGGTCTACGGTGAAGACGTGGCACACAGGTTCCTCCTCCTTCCTTGCCGCGACGAGTCCTGAACGGACAGCACACTCGTCGCGGAGTCTTCCTATGCTGGTCAAGCGTACGAACTGAAGATAGAGGAACAATGAAACTGCAGAAGCCTTCTCCCATGCCGTTCGGCAAGTACAAGTCCTTCCAGGAGCGCATCGACCTCGACATGCGCGACCGCACCTGGCCGGATCAGACGATCCGCAAGGCTCCCCGTTGGCTGAGCACCGATCTGCGCGACGGCAACCAGGCCCTCATCGATCCGATGACCCCCGACCGCAAGCGCAAGATGTTCGATCTGCTCGTGCGGCTCGGATTCAAAGAGATCGAGGTCGGATTCCCCGCCGCCAGCCAGGTCGACTTCGATTTCGTCCGCGAGATCATCGAACAGGATGCGATCCCCGACGATGTGCGCATCTCCGTGCTCACCCAGGCCCGTGAGGACCTCATCGAACGCACCGTCGAATCCCTCGTCGGAGCCAAGAAGCCCACCGTCCATCTCTACAATGCGACCGCGCCGGTCTTCCGCAAGATCGTCTTCGGCTTCGACGGCGACGGCTTCGACCAGACTCGTGACATCGCCCTGCAGGGCACGCAGGCGGTGATGAAGCACGCGGAGACGCTGCTGTCCGATGCCGAGTTCGGCTACCAGTACTCGCCGGAGATCTTCGTCGACACCGAGCCCGAGTTCGCCCTCGACATCGTCGGATCGGTCCTCGACATGTGGCAGCCGGCCGCCGGACGCGAAACCGTCGTCAACCTGCCCGCCACCGTCGAACGCGGCACCCCGAACACCTATGCGGATCAGATCGAATGGTTCTGCCGCAACATCCCCTACCGCGACGAGGTGGCCGTCTCCCTGCACCCGCACAACGACCGGGGCACCGGGGTCGCCGCCGCCGAGCTCGGCATGATGGCCGGTGCCGACCGCATCGAAGGCTGCCTGTTCGGCAACGGAGAGCGCACCGGCAACCTCGATCTGGTCACCGTCGCCCTCAACCTCTACACCCAGGGCGTGGACCCCGAACTCGACTTCTCCGACATCGACGAGGTCATCCACACCGTGACCGAGTGCAATCAGATCGGCGTCCACGAACGCCACCCCTACGGCGGCGACCTCGTGTTCACCTCGTTCTCCGGATCGCACCAGGATGCGATCAACAAGGCCTTCGCCGACCGTGAGAAGAAGGCGAACGCGCAGGGCACGCCCGTGGACCTGATGGAATGGGACATGCCGTATCTGCCCGTGGACCCGAAGGATCTCGGCCGGTCCTACGAGGCGATCATCCGCGTCAACTCCCAGTCCGGCAAGGGCGGAGTGACCTACCTGCTCAAGAGCGAGTACGGCCTCGATCTGCCGCGCCGCATGCAGGTCGAATTCTCCCGCGCCGTGCAACAGCATACTGAGGGCGGCGGTGAGGTCACCTCCGAGGAGATCCGCCGCATCTTCAACTACGAATACCTGCCCAGCGAGGACGCGGACAAGGCCTGGGGCCGGTTCCAGATCGTCGGTCTGCGCACGGAGTCCGGTTCCGTCGACGGCTCCGCTCCGTCCGAACGTGTCGAGGTCGACCTCATCGTCGACGGTCAGGAGCGCAGCTACGAAGGCCACGGCAAGGGCCCGATCGATGCGCTCGTGAAGATCCTCATCGACAACTTCGACGTCGACGTCCGCCTCCAGGACTACACCGAGCACGCCATCGGCTCGGGTGCCGACACCATGGCCGCCGCCTATGTCGAACTCGCGGTCGAGGACCGTGTCGTCTGGGGAGCGGGGCTGCACCCGAACATCACGAAGGCCTCGCTCAAAGCCGTGGTCTCGGCCGTCAACCGGGCGGCCCGGGATCGCGAGCAGCAGCGCCAGGCCTGAGCCGGCAGGGCCGATCTCACAGCAGTAGGAGAGCGCGGCGGGGATGATTCCCCGCCGCGCTTGAGCGATAATGGACGGGTGCACAACTATCGTGATGAAGGCATCGTGCTCTCAGGGCACAAGCTCGGCGAAGCCGACCGCATCGTCACCGTGCTCACGCGCAGCCACGGGCTCATCCGTGCGGTCGCCAAGGGGGTGCGCCGAACGAAATCGCGCTTCGGCTCCCGCCTCGAACCGTTCATGCTCGTCGACCTGCAGTGCCATGTCGGCCGCAGCCTCGACATCGTCACCCAGGTCGAACTCGTCGAGCCCTTCGCCCGCGGGATCGCCACGGACTACGATGTCTATTCGGCCGCCTCGGTGATGGCCGAGACCGCGGCCCGCATCACCGAGGTCGAACCGACCTCGCGCACCCAATTCCTCCTCCTCGTCTCCGCCATCCGGTCCCTGTGCAGACGAGAACACCCGCCGAGGCTGGCCCTCGACGCCTACCTGCTGCGGGCGATGTCCGTGGCCGGATGGGCCCCGAGTCTGCTCGACTGCGCGCAGTGCGGACGGCCCGGCCCGCACCGCGCCTTCTCAGCCGCGCTCGGCGGAGCAGTGTGCACCCAATGCCGGCCCTCCGGCGCGGCGCTGCCGGACACTGATGCACTCGAGCACATGGCCGCGCTTCTGTCAGGGGACTGGGAGAGTGCCGAAGCCTCGGACCTGCACGATCAGATGGACGGTTCGAAGCTCGTCTCGGACTGGGTGTCCTGGCACCTCGAACGCAATATCCGATCACTGAGAGTTCTGGAGAGCACATGAGCTATCCCGCACCACCGGCCCATCCGAGCGGAGCGAGGCCTCCGCACATCGATGCGAAGTTCGTGCCTCGGCACGTCGCGATCGTCATGGACGGCAACGGTCGGTGGGCCAACCAGCGGGGGCTGCCGCGCACCGAGGGACACCGGGCCGGGGAGTCCTCTCTGCTCGACGTCATCCATGGCGCGATCGAAGTCGGCGTGGACTACCTGTCCGCCTATGCGTTCTCGACGGAGAACTGGAAGCGCTCACCCGAAGAGGTGCGCTTCCTCATGGGCTTCAACCGCGACGTCATCCGCCGTCGCCGCGACGAGCTCAACGCACTCGGTGTGCGCATCGTGTGGTCCGGCCGGCGCGGGCGTCTGTGGCGTTCCGTCATCGACGAACTCGAGACCGCGGCCGAGATGACGAAGCACAACACCGGCCTCGTCCTCCAATTCTGCGTCAACTACGGAGGACGCTCCGAGATCATCGACGCGGTCAACGAGGTCACCGCCGAGGTGGCCGCGGGCAGGCTCAAGGCCGGGAAGGTGAGCGAGAAGACACTGCGGTCGCGGCTCTACGCGCCCGGGGTGCCCGACGTCGACCTGTTCATGCGCTCGTCGGGGGAGCAGCGCACCTCGAACTTCCTGCTCTGGCAGTCCGCCTACGCCGAGATGGTGTTCCAGGACGTGCTGTGGCCCGATGTCGACCGGCGCACATTGTGGGCGGCAGTCGAGGAGTACGCTCGCCGCGACCGTCGCTTCGGCGGAGCCGTCGACACCCCTTCCGCCTGACGCGGCGGCAGGGATCACAGCCAGTGCCCACTATGCTGCGTTCCTTCCGAACCACATTTCGTACGTCACATCTGTCTGCGGACTGATGCCGGGGACGCGAAGTGATCGGCGGGTGCACCTTTTGTGGCTGACCGTGTACGAAATGTGAGTGCGCGGAGCGTTGGCGTTCTCCAGCGTGGGTGTCGGAGAGCAGCAGCCGCAAGACAGACTTATGACAAGGGCCCCGCAGCATCTCGCTGCGGGGCCCTCATCTGATTGTTCGCCTGATCGGTGTCACACCGTCCGCAAGGGGCCGGGGAAATCACGGCCGTGGCGCGGTCGGTTCAGTAGCGGTCGCGGGAGCGGTTTCCGCCGACCTTCTTCCCGCCTCGGCGATCCGAGCGGAAGTTGCGGCCGTCACCGGGCTGCTTGTCGAAGTTGCGCTTCTTGAACGGGCGTCCGGGACGACCGGAATCCGGGCGGATGTCGATGGGGCGTCCCTGGATCTCAGTGTGGGAGAGCTTGCGCAGCACCGCCGGGTCGAGGTCCTTCGGCAGGTCGACCAGCGTGTGGTTCGAGCGGATGTCGATGTGTCCGATCTGCTTCGACGTGATGCCGCCCTCGTTCGCGATCGCCCCGACCACTGCGCCCGGCTGCAGACGCTCATTGCGTCCCACGGCCAGACGGTAGGTCGTCATGTTCTCATCACGGGCACGTCCGCCACGGCCCGGACGGCCGCCGTCACGGCCGCCGTCGCGGTCCCGGGCGGGTCGGCGAGCGGGCTCGGGCATCGGCTCGGCCTTGAGCGTGTTCGACTCGAGCACGAGGGAAGCCAGTGCCGCGGCGATGTTCGATGCCGGCACGTCGCGGGAGAGCTCGTACTGCTCGATGACGTCGGTGAGTTCGGACAGTTCGGTCTGCGCGAGCACATCGTCGATGCGCTTCGTGAACTTGTCGACGCGAGTGTTCGTCAGCTCTTCGACGCTGGGCAGAGTCAGCGGTTCGACCTTCTGCTTCGTGGCGCGCTCGATCGAGCCGAGCATGCGCTGCTCGCGCGGAGTGACGAAGAGGATCGCCTCACCCGAGCGTCCGGCACGACCGGTGCGGCCGATGCGGTGGACGTAGGACTCGGTGTCGTGCGGGATGTCGTAGTTGACGACGAGCGTGATGCGCTCGACGTCGAGACCGCGGGCCGCCACATCGGTCGCGACGAGGATGTCGATCTTCGCCTCACGCAGCATGTCGATCGTGCGCTCACGGGCCTGCTGTGGGATGTCGCCGTTGATCGCGGCGGTCTTGAACCCGCGGGCACGCAGCTTCTCGGCCAGCTCCTCGGTGGCCTGCTTGGTGCGCACGAACATGATGATGCCTTCGTACTCCTCGACCTCGAGGATGCGGGTCAGCGCATCGAGCTTGTGCGAGTGCTGAACCATGAAGTAGCGCTGGCGGATGTTCGCACCGGTCTGCGACTTCGCAGCGATCCGGACTTCCTTCGGGTCGTCCAGGTACTTGCCGGTGATCCGGTGGATCGAGGACGGCATGGTGGCCGAGAACAGTGCCACCTGACGGTCGGGACCGACCTGGCTGAAGATCTCTTCGACGTCCTCGGCGAAGCCCATCTTGAGCATCTCGTCGGCCTCATCGAGGATGAGGTGCTTGAGGCTGCCGAGCTTGAGCGATCCCTTCTTGAGGTGATCGATGACGCGACCGGGGGTGCCGACGACGACCTGCGCACCACGGCGCAGACCGGCCAGCTGCGAGCCGTAGGCCTGACCGCCGTAGATCGGGAGCACGGAGAAGTCGGACAGCTCCGTGGCGTAGGAGGTGAACGCCTCGGCGACCTGGATCGCGAGTTCGCGAGTCGGGGTGAGTACGAGAGCGAACGGGCCGTCGTCGGCGCGCCCCGCCTCGGCGAGGTCGGACAGAGCCGGCAGGGCGAAAGCCGCGGTCTTGCCGGTTCCGGTCTGGGCGAGACCGATGACGTCTCGGCCCGACAGAAGGGTCGGGATCGTCTCGGCCTGGATGGGGGTGGGGATCTCGTAGCCCTGCGCCTCTACGGCCTTGAGCACGAGCGGGTGGAGTCCCAGTTCGGAGAATCTCGGAGTGGTTTCGTCGGTTGCGGACACATCGGTCATGAGTGATCTCTCTCACGTCGGCACACACTTGATCGCAGATGACTGTAGTGGCGATCTACCCTGCGGCCGCTTGTGCAATCATCGTGAGCAATCCGGGCCGAAACCGCAGCTGTCCAAGAACTCGCTTGGAAGGACGCGAACACGTCCGTACGGAGAAAGGTTTGGGTGTAGTCCAAGTCTACACGCCGCACCCGCACCGAGGCGGCCGCGGAGGGGGAGTGCGGGTGTGAGATCAGTCGCCTCCGCGCCGAGGCTGCCGCGGCGTGCCCGGCCGGTGCTGAACGGTCCCGCGTAACCGATAGGCTGGTACCCGCGAGCCACGGCAGCCGGCCGTCGGCGAACTACCCCAAGGAGAGAACATCGTGGCACAGTCCAAGTTGGATGCCGTCATCGCCCTGGCCAAGCGCAGAGGATTCGTCTTCCAAGCCGGAGAGATCTACGGCGGTTCCCGCTCGGCATGGGACTATGGGCCGTTGGGCGTCGAGCTCAAGGACAACATCAAGGCCCAGTGGTGGCAGACCTTCGTGCGCGGACGCGAAGACGTCGTCGGACTCGACTCCTCGATCATCCTGCCCAAGCGCGTCTGGGAGGCCTCGGGCCACGTCGAGACCTTCGTCGATCCCCTCGTCGAATGCCTCAACTGCCACAAGCGCCACCGTGAGGACCACCTCCTCGAGGCCTATGAGGCCAAGCATTCGAAGGCCCCTGCCAACGGCATGGCCGACATCGTCTGCCCCGACTGCGGAACGCGTGGGCAGTGGACCGAGCCGCAGGAGTTCTCCGGTCTCGTCAAGACGTTCCTCGGCCCCGTCGACTCCGAGACGGGACTGCATTACCTGCGTCCGGAGACCGCGCAGGGCATCTTCGTGAACTTCAACAATGTGCTCACCGCTTCCCGCAAGAAGCCGCCGTTCGGCATCGGACAGATCGGCAAGGCCTTCCGCAACGAGATCACCCCCGGCAACTTCATCTTCCGCACCCGCGAGTTCGAGCAGATGGAGATCGAGTACTTCGTCAGCCCCGACGAGGCAGACGGACACTACCGGCAGTGGGTCGAGGACTGCTGGAACTGGTTCCTCGACCTCGGCATCTCCGAGGACAACGTTCGCCGTCTTGACGTGCCCGCCGAGGATCGCGCTCACTACTCCTCGGGAACCATCGACATCGAGTACCGATTCGGCTTCCAGGGCTCGGAATGGGGCGAGCTCATGGGTGTGGCCAACCGCACCGACTACGATCTCGGAACGCACACGGAGGTCTCGGGGGCGAAGCTGCAGTACTTCGACCAGGCCAGCGGAGAGCGCTACACGCCGTACGTCATCGAGCCCTCCTTCGGCCTGACCCGTTCGATGATGGCGTTCCTCGTCGAGGCCTACACCGAGGATGAGGCTCCGAACACGAAGGGCGGCACCGACAAGCGCGTCCTGCTCAAGCTCGATCCACGGCTGGCCCCGGTCAAGGCCGCCGTGCTGCCGCTGAGCCGCAACGAGAAGCTGTCCCCGCAGGCCAAGGAGCTCGCGGCGACGCTGCGCAAGCGCTGGAACATCGACTTCGACGACGCCGGCGCCATCGGCCGCCGCTACCGCCGTCAGGACGAGATCGGCACCCCGCTGTGCATCACCGTCGACTTCGACACGCTCGATGATCGGGCGGTCACGATCCGCAAGCGCGATGACATGAGCCAGGAGCGCGTGAGCATCGACCAGGTCGAGAACTACCTGGCCGAGCATCTCGCCGGAGCCTGAGTCACCGGGCCCGGACAGCGGGGGCCACTCCACCGTCCGGGCCCTTCTCATCGGCCGGTTCAGCCGCGCGAAGGTCCGCTCGGGCCGAAACGCGAATGCCCGCCTGCCGAACCGTGCGTGTCCGGCTCGCAAACCGAAGGCGGCCCTGACTCCTCGTGAGGAATCAGGGCCGCCTTCAGTCGGTTCGAGGAAGGATCAGAGCTTCGTCCAGGCCTCGGTGAGGACGCCGCGGATGATCTGCTCCATCTCGTCGAACTCGCTCTGCCCCACGGTCAGGGGAGGCGAGAGCTGGATGACCGGGTCTCCACGATCATCGGCACGACAGTACAGACCGTTCTCGTACATCTTCGCGGACACGAAGTTCTTGAGGATCCGCTCGGACTCCTCTTCGGTGAACGACTCCTTGGTGTCCTTGTCCTTGACGAGTTCGATCCCGTAGAAGAATCCCTCGCCACGGACGTCGCCGACGATCGGCAGGTCCTTGAGCTTCTCGAGGGTGAACTTGAACGCGGCGGCGTTCTCGTGCACGTGATCGTTGAGCTTCTCGGACTCGAAGACGTCGAAGTTCGCCATCGCCGCGGCACAGGAGACGGGATGCCCGCCGAAGGTGTAGCCGTGGTAGAACGTCTCGTCCCCGCCGGAGCCGAAGGGCTCGAAGAGGCGATCCGAGGCGATCATCGCACCCAGCGGAGCATACCCGGAGGTGATGCCCTTGGCCGAGGTGATGATGTCGGGCACATAGCCGAAATCGTTGCAGGCGAACATATCCCCGACGCGGCCGTAGGCGCAGATGGTCTCGTCCGAGACCAGCAGCACATCGTACTCGTCGCAGATCTCGCGGACCCGGTCGAAGTACCCGGGAGGCGGCGGGAAGCAGCCGCCGGAGTTCTGCACGGGCTCGAGGAAGACGGCGGCAACGGAGTCGGCGCCTTCGAACTCGATGGCCTCGCCGATGCGGTCGGCGGCCCACCGGCCGAAGGCCTTCTCGTCGTGGGCGTAGGGCTCCGGTGCCCGGTAGAAGTTCGTGTTCGGCACCTTGTGGGCGCCGGGAACCAGCGGGGCGAACTGTTCGCGCAGACCCGGCAGGGAGGTCACCGACAGGGCACCGTGAGGCGTGCCGTGGTAGGCGGTGGCACGCGAGATGATCTTGTGCTTGCCCGGCTTGCCGACGAGCTTGAAGTAGTTCTTCGCCAGCTTCATCGCCGACTCGACGGAGTCACCGCCGCCGGAAGTGAGGAAGACCCGGTTGAGATCGCCCGGCGCATAGTTGGCCAGACGCTCTGAGAGCTCGATCGCCTGCGGATGGGTGTACGACCACAGCGGCATGAACGGAAGCTGCAGGGTCTGGTCGTACATCGCCTTCGCGATCTCCTCGCGACCATGTCCCACCTGAACGGTGAACAGACCGGCGAGGCCGTCGATGTACTTCTTGCCCTTGTCGTCGAAGATGTGGTGACCCTCACCGCGGACGATGACCGGCGCCTCACCACCGTTGAACAGTGACTGGTGTGGTGACATGTGCATCCACACGTTGTTGCGGATGGCATCCTGATAAGGAGTGCCAGCCCTGGTGACATTTTCTGTCATCGCGTCCCCCAATTGTATTTCTGCTTTTCCAGTGAGAGGTACATGAAGAGCTCCGTATCCACGACGGCATCGATCGACCGGAGCTCCTCATTGACGAACTCGATCAGATGCCGGTCCGATTCGCAGACGATCTCGACCAGCAGGTCGAACGAACCAGCAGTGACGACGAGATAATCGATCTCGTCGTAGTCGTGGAGCCGTTCGGCCACCTCGGAGATGTCCCCGCGAACCTTCAGCCCCACCATCGCCTGTCGGGCGAAGCCCAAGCTCAAGGGGTCGGTTACGGCGACGATCTCCATCACGCCGGAATCGATTAGCCTCGAGACTCGCTGACGCACAGCGGCCTCGGACAGACCTACGGACTTGCCGATGGCCGAATACGATTTCCGCCCGTCGTGCTGCAGCTCGACGATGATCGCTTTGGACTTCTCGTCGAGGTTGCCCAGGCGGGAGCCGTTGCCGTCCGGCAGGAACCGGTCCATTCTTCACCTCCGTGATGTGCGTCTCAGGCCAATCTATCATCGATTCTATCGATTTGCGCAGTCCCTCTTGCGGAATCAGTCGAAAGTCGAAAAAGTTCATTCTGGATTCGTCAGAAACGGTCGAGAGGACAGGCGGGGTGAAGTGCGCGCCCCTGTGCGAGGCGACGGCGAGCGGACACGCGTACCGGAACCATGCGGGGAGGCGCTCCCGGAACCATGCGGTGAGCCGCTCCCGCAGTCATATGCAGAGCCCCTTCAGAGGCGATGCGGAGAGCCCCTCCGACAGCCGCTCGGATCGGCGAGCTGATGGGCGACAACACGCGTGTCGTCAGTGATTGACAGCATGTGAGGGGGCTCACCACACTGTAGTCATGAATGAGGGCGAGCTTTTCTATTCCGGCGAAGACAACAGGCCGGATGTGCACGGGATGCGACCCGGCGCAGAGCAGGGTCGTGCGAGCCAGGAGGTCAGAGCTCGTCCGCAGCCGATTCCCGGTGAGGTCGACACGATCGGCGCCAGGGACCTGTCGTTCGGCCCCGAGGAGTACCTGGGTCGGATCGCCTCGGTGCGCAACCGCATGGTCGACCAGGGCCTCGCCGCTCTCATCGTCACCGACCCGGCCAACATCTACTATCTCACCGGCTACAATGCCTGGTCCTTCTACACCCCGCAGCTGCTCTTCGTCCCGTCTTCGGGTCCGATGACGCTGTTCATGCGCGATATGGACGCTCGCGGGGCCTCCCACACTTCCTGGCTGCCCCCGGAGGACATCGTCGGCTATCCCGAGCGCTATGTGCAGCGTCCGCACATCCATCCCTTCGACTGGGTCGCCTTCGCGCTGCGCCAGCGCTGGGAGGTCGCCCGGGCCTCGTCCTCGCCGGTCGGGGTCGAGATGGACTCGCACTTCTTCTCTCCGCGCGCCTTCCGCGCCCTGGTCAACGGCGTGCCCGAGTGGCGACTGGTCGACTCCTTCGAGCTGGTCAACTGGATTCGTGCGGTCAAGTCCCCGGCCGAGATCGCACTCATGCGTCAGGCTGCCGAGGTGACGACCGCGGCCATGGACGCGGCCCTGGGCACCATCGGGGTGGGCGTGGGCCAGCCCGAGGTGGCCGCTGCGATCTCAGAAGCCCAGATCCGCGGTGGCAACGGAGTCTGGGGCGACTACCCGGCGATCGTGCCGATGATGCCGACGGGGGAGAGTGCGGACACTCCGCATCTGACCTGGACCGATCGGAAGTTCGTCACCGATGAGTCGGTGAGCATCGAGCTCGCCGGCGTCCACCGCCGCTATCACGTTCCCCTGGCCCGGACCGCGGTCACGGGCAAGCCGAGACAGGAGCTCGTCCGCCTCGAAGGCGTCGTCGCCGAGGCTCTGTCCGCGGTCCTCGACGTCGCCGAGCCCGAGGTGCCCACGGCCGAACTCGCGCGAACCTGGAACCGGGTGCTGGCGCTGTCCGGGCTGGAGAAGCCGAGCCGGCTGGGCTATTCGATCGGAATCGGCTACCCGCCGGACTGGGGTGAGCGCACGATCTCGATCCGCACCGAGGACGACCAGATCCTCGAATCCGGGATGACGTTTCACCTCATCGGCGGCATGTGGATGAACGGCTACGGAATCGAGCTCTCCGAATCGATCCTCATCACCGACACCGGCTGTGACACCTTCACGGACTTCCCCCGCGAGATCATCCGAGTCTGAGCGGCATCCCATACGTCCCCGAGGGGTCGAGACCCAGGAGACGGTGGGTCCGTCGAGAAGACGAATCTCGGGGCAGGTCGGCCGGTCGGTGCGCCTCGGGGTCACACGAAGAATTGGATCCACAGTCCCATGACGAGGGCGTTGATCCCGGACACCGTCAGCGCCCGGCCCTGCACCCAGGCGATGTCCCGCGCCGAGGCGGGAGCTCGGGCATCGGCCATCTGCACGGCCATGGCCACTCGCGGCGGTGCGGCCAGGGCGGCCAGCGATCCGGCCGCGTTGCCGGCCGCGACGACTGGGAGCGCGGCCACGTGCGAAGAGGACGCGACTGCGGTCAGGGTGCCTGTGAACATCGAGTTCGCGCCGGTGTTCGAGCCGGTCAGGACGGCTCCGACGGCATTGAGCCAGGGGGTGAGGAGGACGAGGCCGGCCGGCAGCATTGCGCCGATCGCCTCGCTCATTCCGGTCGTCGTCATGATCCAGCCCATGAGCATGAACGCGGCTGTGCCCACACCGATGGGGACCCAGGACCTCGCCGCCGCGAAGGACACCCTGCGTCGGTCATCGACGGTGACCGCGGCGATGAGGCAGGCGGCCGCGAGCCAGAACGGGGGAGAGGCGATGATCTCAGTCAGCAGCGAGGGCAGCGCCGAATGCAGGGCCCTGGCCAGCAGCAGTCCGATGGTCAGCGCGCCATAGGGCAGAACCGCGGTTCCCAGTCGCGCGGTGAACCCGGTGCTGCGTTTGCGGACGATGAACAGTCCGCCGACGACGAGGATGACGATGAGCGAGCCGATGATCCCCGCCGGAGCCATCCCGATGACGCAGCTGGCAGCGAGGATCCCCGACCACATCAGTCCGGCGGAGCCGATCGTGCCCAGCGCCGAGGTGAACCCCGGGCGCATGATCGCAATGACGGCGATGGTGACGATGACGACCGGGATCGCGTTGAGCCAGGCGGTGGACAGGCCGAGTTCGTCGACGTCGAACCCGGCCAGAGCCGCCGCCACCGTGGTGCCCGGGCCCAGAGCTCCCCACGGCACAGCGATGAGGCCGAGCAGGCCGAGGATCGCCGACTGCCGAAGTGTGCATCCGAGGTGGCGCAGGATCGGCACCCCGATGGTCACGCCGATGCCGAAGCCCGTGACGGATTCCGCGAACGGCACGATGCCGAACACGACGAGAGCGACTCCGAGCGGCCGGCTCGGGGACAGGGACTCGACCCAGGCGGAGATCTCGGACATGGAGCCGGCGGATTCGAGCAGTCTGGCGAGCACCATGCCGAAGAGCAGGATGAGTGCGACCTCGAGGATGAGGGGGAAGTAGTCGACGCCGGATTCCACCAGCACCGAGGTGGGGGTGGGGAAGGCGAGGGCAACGACGGCGGCAGCGACGACGGCGCCGGCCAGGGCCGCGATCCATGAGCTCTGTTTGAGCAGGAGCAAGACAATGGCGATGAGGATCGGGGTGAGAGCCAGCACGGCCGCCATATCCAATGAATTCCTTTGAGAGATCTGATTCTACTATTCAAGAATAGACTATGATGCGAGAATGGCGAAGGAAGAAGACCTCGGGGCCCGCGTCTTCGGAGCCCGCATCCGGGCGCGGCGGAAGTTCAACGACCTCACCCTCAACGAGCTCGCCGTCCGGGCGGGCCTGTCGCGTGCCGCGCTGTCGAAGATCGAACGCGGCGAGCAGGACACCTCGGTCTCGAACGCCATGGGACTCTCACGTGCCCTCGGCGTCGACGTCGGCGAGCTGCTCGCCGCCCCCGAGGTGACGATCACCCGCACCGAGGCGATCCCGACGTCGACGAACTTCGGCGAGGGGGTGTCCCGTCGCGACCTGCCCTCGGCGATCGAGAACATGGACGTCGTCCACTACCGACTCGATCCGCACAGCGAGACCTCCGCCTTCGCCGCACATCGCAGCGGATCCCGAGAGAGCTTCTTCGTCCTGTCCGGAAGCATCGAGATCGTCACGATCGACCGGCGCACGACGCTGCATGCCGGCGACTGCGCACAAGCGCCCGGAGACGTGCCGCATCAGCTGTCCAATCCCCATGACGAACCGGCCGAACTCATGCTCATCATCGTCTGAGGTCCGGTTCGGGAGTCCGGCTGTTGACTCTCGGGGCCGGCTCGGCCATTCTTGGTATGTTCCATTCCCGACGAAGGACGACTCAGCAGTGAAGTGAATCCTCATGCCGTGATTTGCGGGTGCCACGGGCCCGCAGCGCTTCTGCGTACACGAAATGAGGACTCTCATGCCTACAGCAATCACTGTGTCCGGATTGGACTGCCGCCTCGGCGACGATACCGAGATCTTCTCCGGGCTGAACGCCACGATCCCCGCCGAGCTCGTCGGCCTCGTCGGCGACAACGGGATCGGCAAATCGACTTTTGCGAAACTCCTCGCCGGCCGCGTGCCCTCCGCTGCCGGCGCGATCACCGGTGTGGACGGTGCCGTCTACATCGATCAGCTGCTGCCGCATTCGGTCCAGAGCGTTGAGGAGGCCCTCGGGATCGCCGATGTCCGGTCGGCGCTGCATCGGGCGCTGAACGGCGAAGCCGCAGAATCCGACTTCGCGTGCATCGGCGACGATTGGGACATCGAAGAGCAGGCTCTGGCGGCCACCGCCGAGCTCGGTCTCAGCCTCACAGCAGGCGACCTCGATCGCAGCCTCAGCAGCTTCTCCGGCGGGCAGGCCACCCGCATCGGCTTGGCGCGGGCGGCCCTGGCCGCGGACAATTGGCTCATCCTCGACGAGCCGAGCAACAACCTCGATGCTCACGGTCGGCAGCTCCTGAGCTCTCTGCTCACCGCTCGTCGCGGTCCCACGCTCGTCATCTCCCACGATCGCACCCTGCTCGAGCACGTGGACTCGATCCTCGAGATGACCGACCGGCTGCGGCTCTACGGCGGCGGCTTCGACGACTATGAGCAGATGGTCGAGGCAGAGGAGGAGGCGAAGCAGCAGAGAGTCATCGATGCGAAGAAAGCCCACTCGAGAGAAAAGCGTCAGCGCATCGAGCTCGAGACGAAACTCGCACGGGCCGACCGGAAGGCGGCGAAGGACAAGGAGAACAAGCGCCGACCGAAGATCGTGATGAACGGACTGACGAACTTCGCCGAGAACTCCGCGGCGAAGAGGCGCGGTGACAAGGCCGCCGACGAAGCCACGGCGCTGCAGTCTCTGGAAGCGGCAAAGGATGCGCTGCGACGGTCCTCGAGCGTGCGCCTCGACCTGCCGGACACGACCGTCCACGCTTCGAAGCGGGTGCTCGAGATCAGCTCGGTGGACCTGGACCGACCGGTCGGGCTCGTCGGACCGGAGCGGGTCCGCCTGACCGGCCCGAACGGAGCGGGAAAGTCCACGCTGCTGGCGGCGATGATGGAGGCCGCGAGCAGGTCACCGGAGGCCGCGGGCCGGTCCGCGGAAGCTGCGGGCGCGCGCAGGTACGACGCTCACGCGTCCGATGCCGAGTCCGGTTCGCCGATCGTGGAGCCCGGCTCACAGATCGCTGCGCCGGCTCCGCCGATCGCCGAGCTCTTCGGCGAGCTGTCGGTCACGGTCTCGGTTCCCGTCGCCCACCTCGACCAGCAGTACCGGCTCCCGCCCGATCTCACCGTCATGGAAGCGGTGCGCTCAGGCAACCCGCGCCTGACCCCGCACCGTGCGCACGAAGTGCTCGCAGCTATGGGTCTGCGCGCCGGTCGCACCGGCCAGATCTGTTCGACCCTGTCCGGCGGCGAGCGCTTCCGGGTCGCACTGGCCGCCGGGCTGCTCCAGGACCCCGCTCCGCAGCTGCTCATCCTCGACGAACCCGGCAACAATCTCGATCTGTCCTCACTCGAGGCCCTCGTCACCGCGCTCGACGGATTCGGTGGGGCGATGGTCGTCGTCACCCATGACGACCGGCTCGCCGCTGACCTGAGCGTGGACGCCGAATGGGACGTGCGGGAATTTCTCCGCGCCGAAGCGGTTGGACACAGTACGTGAGCGGGCAGGAGCGAGTGTGTGAGCGGGCAGGAGCGAGTGCGTGAAGGCGGCGGAGTAGGGGTGCGAATGTGCGATTTTGACTGCTTTGGGATAATGAACTCGTGAGTGTCATCAGCCCCAGCCCAGAAACCGTGTCCCCGGCCGTCGGTGCGCCCCTGCGCATCGGCCCCATCGAGCTGTCCTCCCCGGTCGTGCTCGCCCCCATGGCCGGGATCACGAACACCGCATTCCGCCGACTGTGCCGCGAATACGGTGCCGGCCTCTACGTCACCGAGATGGTCACCACGCGGGCCCTCGTCGAGCGCAGCCCCAAGACCATGCGCATCATCCACCATGAGCCCTACGAGACCCCGCGCTCCGTCCAGCTCTATGGTGTCGACCCGGTCACCATGGGCCAGGCAGTGCGGATGCTCGTCGAGGAGGACCGGGCCGACCACATCGACCTCAATTTCGGCTGCCCCGTGCCGAAGGTCACGCGCAAGGGCGGAGGCTCGGCCCTGCCGTGGAAGCAGGACCTGTTCGAAGCCATCGTCACCACCGCCGTGACCGAGGCATCCCGCGGCGGGATCCCCGTGACGGTGAAGATGCGCAAGGGCATCGACGCCGATCACACGACCTTTCTCGACGCCGCCGAGACCGCACGCGACGCCGGCGTCTCCGCCGTCGCCCTGCACGGGCGCACGGCCGCCGACCTCTACTCGGGAAAGGCCGACTGGGACGCGATCGCCCGACTCAAGGACCACCTCGGCGACACTGTGCCCGTGTTGGGCAACGGCGATATCTTCGCCGCCGAGGACGCCCTGGAGATGATGCGCACAACAGGCTGCGACGGAGTCGTCATCGGTCGCGGTTGTCAGGGCAGGCCCTGGCTGTTCGGCGATCTCGCGAATGCTCTGGGCGGCAGCGAGGAACGCCACCGACCGGGACTCGCCGAAGTGGGGCGGGCCGTGTACAAACACGGCGAGTACCTCGTCGACCACTTCGAAGACGAGTTCTATGGCGTCCGTGACCTGCGCAAACACATCGCCTGGTATTTCAAGGGCTATCCGGTCGGGGGAGAGCTGCGCAGCCAGCTGGCCATGGTCTCCTCACTCGAGGAACTCGCCGGGCTGCTCTCCCAGCTCGACCAGGACGCCCCTTATCCCGGTGAGGCCGCCGAAGGCTCCCGCGGACGCACGACCAGGCCGAAGCGGCCGCACCTGCCCGAGGGCTGGTTGGATTCTCGCGTCTTCGACCCCAGCGGGAAGTCGCTGCTGTCGGAGGCCGAGCTGGACATCTCTGGAGGATGAGAATGCCCTTCGACACTCACCCGCGCATCTCGGTGCGGACGGGGACCGTGGCGACCTACTCGGCATGGGACGAAGAGCGGTGGGTGAGCGAACCGGCGAAGAATCCGCGGCGCTCGGCCTTCCAGCGCGACCGTGCCCGCGTCCTCCACTCCTCGGGGCTGCGCCGCCTCGGTGCGAAGACCCAGGTGGTGTCTCCGGGAACGGATGACTTCGTCCGCACCCGCCTGACCCATTCCCTCGAGGTCGCTCAGGTCGGTCGCGAACTGGCCCGCTACCTCGGGTGCGATCCCGACATCGTCGACACCGCCTGCCTCAGCCACGATCTCGGCCACCCGCCGTTCGGCCACCACGGCGAGACGATCCTCGATGCCCTGTGCAAGGACATCGGCGGGTTCGAGGGCAATGCGCAGACCCTGCGCCTGGTCACCCGGATCGAACCGAAGGTCATCGCCGCCGATGGTCGTCCGGCCGGGCTCAACCTGTCGCGGGCCAGCCTCGACGCGCTGACGAAGTACCCGTGGCCGCGCAGCGAGGCCACGGCCGGCCGGCGTGATTCGGGGGTGCGGAAATTCGGCGTCTACGACGACGACACCGCGGTCTTCGACTTCTACCGCGACGGCATCGACAACGGCAAGAAATGCATCGAAGCCCAGGTGATGGACCTGGCCGACGACATCTCCTACTCCGTTCACGATGTCGAGGACGCCATCGTCGCCGGGCACCTCGACCTCGCCGACTTCACCTCCGATGCCCGGCGGGCCGAGCTCTTCGAGATCACCCGTCAGTGGTACCTTCCGAACACAGCAGACGCGGAGATGGACAAGGCCCTGAGCCGACTCCAAGCGGCCGCCTACTGGCCCAGCGAGACCTTCAACGGCTCCCGCCGCGCCCAGGCGAGCCTCAAGCACATGACCAGCCAGCTCATCGGGCGGTTCGTCGGCGCCGCGGAATCGGCCACTCGTGAGGAATTCGGCTGGGAACCGCTGGCTCGCTACACGGCCTCCCTCGTCGTCCCCGAGACGAGCACCGTCGAGATCGCCGTGCTCAAGGGCATGGCGACGCTGACGGTGATGGTCGCCGAGGACCGGCTGCGACTGCACGACATCCAGGCCGCGGTCATCAGCGAACTCGCCGCCTGGTACTCCGAGGCGCCCGAGAAGCTCGACCCGATGTTCCGCGCCGACCATGCCGAGGCGGCCGATGACGCCGCTCGACTGCGCGTCATCGTCGACCAGATCGCCTCCCTGACCGACCACTCCGCCTGGGCTCTCTACCACCGTCTCAGCGCAGGGGCGGAGGATCGGCTCTAGACCATGGCCGGACTCATCAAGCGCGAGGACATCGACGAACTGCGCAGCCGCACCCGCATCGACGAGGTGATCGGAGAGTTCGTCACTCTCAAGACCGCAGGCATCGGCTCGCTCAAGGGACTGTGCCCCTTCCACGACGAGAAGACCCCGTCGTTCACCGTGCGCCCACAGGTCGGGATGTACCACTGCTTCGGCTGCGGAGAGTCCGGGGATGTGTTCACCTTCCTGCAGAAGGTCGAACAGCTCAGCTTCGTCGAAGCGGTCGAGACCTTGGCCGGCAAGGCCGGCATGCACCTGCGCTACGAGGACGGCAAGGGGCCGGATCGGGAGCAGGCGAGCAGACGTCAGCGCCTCCTCGAGATGCACGAGGTGGCTCAGCGCTTCTTCACCCAGGCGCTCGAGTCCGAGGCCGGCCGGATCGGCCGCGACTTCCTCGTCGGACGGGGCTTTCCCGCAGAGTCCGGCCGTGAGTTCGGCATCGGCTTCGCTCCGAAGTCCTGGGACGCGCTGACCTCTCACCTCAAACGTGCGGGCTTTGCTGAGGAGGAGATCCTCGCCGGAGGCCTGGCCAGCGAGGGCGGGCGGGGGATCTACGACCGCTTCCGGGGCCGGGTGATCTGGCCGATCAAGGACATGACGGCGCGGACCATCGGCTTCGGCGCGCGGAGGCTGTTCGACGACGACAAGGGCCCGAAGTACCTCAACACCCCTGAGACAGCTCTCTACCACAAGAACCAGGTCCTCTACGGTCTCGATCTGGCGAAGAAGTCGATCGCGAAGAGCAAGCGCGTCGTGGTCGTCGAAGGCTATACCGATGTCATGGCAGCTCACCTGGCCGGAGTCGACCAGGCCGTGGCCACCTGCGGCACGGCATTCGGTGCCGAACATGTCAAGATCATCCGCCGGCTCCTCGGCGACGATCCCACCGGCCAGGTGATCTTCACCTTCGACGGCGACGCCGCCGGACAGAAAGCGGCGCTCAAGGCCTTCGAATTCGAGAACCTCTTCACCGCTCAGACCTACGTCGCCGTCGAACCCGACGGCCTCGACCCCTGCGATCTGCGGATGCAGAAGGGCGATGCGGCCCTGCGCGAGCTCATCGACGAGTGCAGACCGCTGTTCGAGTTCGTCATCACCACGGCCATCGCCCGGTTCGATCTGGATACGGTCGAAGGCCGCATCTCCGCGGTCAAGGCCGCCGCCGAGGTGCTCACCGACATCCGCGACCAGGGCAGCCTCTCGCACTACTATCGTTTCGTCGCCGGTCGCATCGGCGTCGATATCGACGAGGTGGAATCCGCGGCCCGCACGGCCAAACGTCGGCCCAAGCCGAATCGGCAGACGGCCGGCGCACCGGCCAGGCAGCCGTCGTTCCGGGGCGGCCCTCCGGCGGGACCGCCGCAGGCGGCCCCGAGCGCACCGCAGGGGGGAGGCCGCTCCGGCCGAGGACGGGGCGCAGCCATCTCCGGTGATGCTGTGCACGACTCCGGTCCGGCCTCGGCGGGCGAGATCGGAGACGAACGCGGCATCGAATACGTCTATGACGAACGCCCCGACGTCTCCGATCTCTCGGCCCCGATCAGCCCGGCACGGCTGAAGACGGAGAAGGGGGCGCTCATGGTCGCCCTGCAGCACCCCGAGATGGTCAACGCCAAGCTCTTCGACTCGCTCTCGGCCAAAGCCTTCGAACATCCCGGCTACCGCCGGATCCAGGGAGCGGTCAGACAGGCCGGGGGACTGAGCTCTGCCGGCGCCGACCAGTCGAAATGGGCGGATCGGGTCCTCGACGCCAGCGATGAGGACCTCAAGCCCTATGTCGCGCAGCTGCTCGTGACGCCGTTGCCGGTGGTCGAAGGCACAGGCATCGACCGCTTCGCCCGCGGCATCGTCGCTCGGCTCTTCGACTACGACCTCGCGCGCATCGCCAAGGAGCTGCACTCGCGTCTGCAGCGACAGGACACGAGCGACGGCGCCGGGCAGGCAGCCCTGCTCGGCCAGCTGCAGACCCTCGAACAGCACCGGGCCAGGCTGAAGATGCTCATGTGAGTCCGCGGTCCGGAAAACGCGGCCGAAGAATCGTGCACGGAGTGAAATAGTGCACAATTGCAGATTTGCAGTTGGTGAAAACTTGCATGAAGTGCAAAAATGGACTCATGCCAGTTGAAGAATCCCTGCGCTCGAAGAAGGCCCGGCTGACCCGCAGCGCCCTCCACGAGGCCGCGATCACCCGAGTCCTCGAGGACGGACTCGCCTGTGCCACCGTGGCGACCATCGCCGCCGACGCAGGCGTGTCCACGCGCACCTTCTTCAACTACTTCGAGACGAAAGAGGATGCGATCGTCGGCCTGGGCACCGAGGCCAGCGTCGATGAAGGACTCGCCGAGGACTACGTCAATTCGACGGCCGGTCTCGACACCCTGGCCGAGGACACCGCTCGCTTCGTTCGCGAGGCGCTGCTCATCGGCTCCGTCGATCCGGAGCTGCCGGCCCGACGCCGACGACTCTTCGCCCTCTATCCCGAACTCGTGAGCAAGAGCTTCGACCGCGCTGAGGCGCTCGAGGAGATCGTCGCCGGACACGTGCTCGCCAGACTGCGCCACCTCGGACAGGAATTCTCCTCGGAGGAGTCCGCGCAGCGCAGCGCGCGCATGCTCACCCAACTCTGCCGCGTCCCCCTCAGCCATGCGGGACAGAACATCAAGAAGGCCCCTGAGACGGTTGCGTCCAAAGGGGGCACGAAGGAAGTCTTCGAAGACTCCTTGGGGCTCTTCCTCAAGGTATTGGACCGACTGCGATGACGAAAGCCGTGATGAGAAGCAACAGAGCACTGAACGATGAGGATATGACCTTGAGCACCCGGACCACACCACCGCCGACGGCGAAGCCCGATGACGAGGCGGCGGCGATGACCACCTCGGCGATCATCCTGCTCTTCGTGGGCCTGATGATCGCGATGTTCATGTTCTCGCTCAACCAGACGGTGCTCGCCACCGCGCTGCCGACGATCGTCGGCGAACTCGACGGCGTCGACCAGATGCTGTGGGTCTCGACCGCGTTCATGCTCGCTTCGACGATCATGATGCCCGTCTACGGCAAGGTCGGGGATCTGTTCGGACGCAAACCGCTGTTCATGTTCGCGATCTGCTGCTTCCTCGCCGGTTCGGTCTTCGCCCTCGTCGCCAACGAGATGTCGACGCTCATCCTCGGCCGCGTCCTCCAGGGCATCGGCGGCGGTGGGATGATGATCCTCTCCCAGTCGATCATCGCCTCCGTCGTGCCTGCCCGCGAGCGCGGCAAGTACATGGGCATCATGGGCTCGGCCTTCGCCGTGTCATCGGTGGCCGGACCGCTCATCGGCGGCTGGCTGACCGAAGGGCCCGGGTGGCGCTGGGCGTTCGCCATCAACTTCCCGCTGGGCATCATCGCCCTCATCGCCGCCGCGATCTTCCTCAAAGTTCCCAAGCATGCCAGGGGGACGGGACCGCGGCCGAAGATCGACGTCTTCGGCATGGCGCTGATCTCGATCGTCACTTCCTGCATCGTGCTCGTCTCCGCCTGGGGAGGCCATGACTTCGAATGGGGATCCTGGCAGATCAACGGCCTGATCATCACCGGCGTCCTCGCCGCAGCAGCCTTCGTCTTCGTCGAACTCAAGGTCAGCGAACCGGTCATCCCGATGAGCCTGTTCGCCAACCGCGACTTCCTGCTGTGCACGATCGCGGGCCTCTTCGTCGGCATCGGCATGTTCGGAGTGCTGTCGTACATGCCGACCTACCTGCAGATGGTCCACGGCATCGATGCGACCGTGGCCGGTCTGATGATGGTTCCGATGATGGGAACCATGCTCGTGTCCTCGACCCTCGTCGGGTTCATCGTCTCCCGCACCGGCAGGTACAAGAAGTACCCGCTGGTCGGCATCCTGCTCATGGCCGCCTCGCTGGTGCTGCTCTCGATGCTCAAGGCCGACAGCTCGGCGTGGGAGACCATCGGCTGCCTGGCACTGCTCGGACTCGGCCTCGGACTGAGCATGCAGACCCTTGTCCTCGTCGTCCAGAACGCCTTCCCGGTGTCCATGGTCGGCACCGCGACAGCGTCGAACAACTACTTCCGGCAGGTCGGCGCCACGCTCGGCATGGCGTTCATCGGATCGGTGTTCACACAGCGGCTCATGGACAACATCAAGGCCGGGATCACCGAGATCGCGAAGTCCGCACCGAACACCCCGCTGCCGAAGGTCTCCTCGACGGGACTGACCCCGGAGATCGTCGCCCAGCTGCCGGAGCCCCTGCACTCGCTCATCATCAACTCCTACAACGACGCGCTCGTGCCGCTGTTCCTCTGGGTGGCACCGCTGGCCGTGCTCGGCTTCGTCTTCCTCTGCTTCCTGCCCAACACGCCGCTGGCGCAGACGCTGAAGGGCGAACCCGCACAGCGGGAGAGCCTCGATGTCGGCCAAGCGCCAGCGGACGCCGCAGGTGCGATGTCTTCAGCCACCGGTGCTGCTCCATCGGATAGTCTGGCAGAAAGCCCACTGCCGGAGGAGACCTGGAATGACGGTACTGACCATACTCAACTCACCCGGGACCGAGATTCCCGACCTGCTCACTGACCTCGGCGACAGGGACGGGATCGAGCTGCGGGTCGCCGAAGCCGATACCCTGGGCCAGGCACTGCCCGGCACCGATGTGCTCCTGATGTGGGACTTCTTCTCCACGGCGCTCAAAGACGCCTTCGGCAGCGCTGACCGACTCGCCTGGGTGCACGCCGCGGCAGCCGGAGTCGACTCCCTCCTCTTCGACGAACTCGTCGATTCGCCGGTGACGGTGACGAATGCTCGCGGGACCTTCGACCGACCGATCGCGGAGTTCGTTCTGAACTTCATCCTCATGCAGGCCAAGAATTCGATCGGCTCGCTGGCCGACCAGCGCCAGGAGAAGTGGAACCGGCGCTCCACGCGCGATGTGGCGGGGTCGAAGGCGATGATCGTGGGCACCGGATCCATCGGCCGCGAGATCGCGCGGTTGCTGAAGGCCGTCGACATCGAGGTCACCGGCGCCGGTTCCCATGCCCGCAGCGGAGACAACGACTTCGGTGACGTCATCGATTCGGCCACCCTGAGCGAGCACGTCGGCGGATTCGACTGGGTCATCGACATCGCCCCCCTGACCGAGCAGACCGAGAAGCTCATCGGCGCCGAGGTCTTCGCCGCCATGGATGACACCGCCGTGTTCATCAACGTCGGACGCGGTGACACCGTCGACACCGATGCCCTCGTCGCCGCCCTGCGCTCCGGAGAGATCGCCGGTGCCGGACTCGACGTGTTCGAGCAGGAGCCGCTTCCCGCCGACCACCCGCTGTGGGGTCTCGACGATGTCATCATCACCCCGCATATGAGCGGCGACACGGACGGATGGCGGATGCGCCTGGCAGAACAGTTCCACCGCCTGTTCGAGCAGCACCTGGCCGGTGAGGAGTTCACTCACACCGTCGACAAGAAGCTCGGGTACGTACGTTGAGCGAGGCCGAGGACCCGGCGGCCCGTCGAGCCTTCCTGGCCCGGGTGGTCGCCGAACTCATCGCCGTGCGCCGCGCCCGCCTGCTCAGCATGCTGGTGCTGGCCATCGCGATGCTCGTCACCGGGCTCGGGGCGGCGGTGCAGGCCCAGGGCGATCACATCGACGCCGTGCTCCTGTTCTCCGCCTTCGGCCTCATCATGATCGGCATCGTCTGCGCCCTCGGCGCGATCGTGGCATGGACGCGGCTCAACCGCGACCCCCTCGATTCGGTCGCGGAGGCCCGACCGGCACGTGCCAGGGCGCCACGGACCCGCAATGCCGGGATGGCCGTGGCCCTCGGCTTCGTCGTCCTCGGGATCGTGTTCGCGGCGCTGCTGTGGTCGCAGACGCCGGTCCTCGCCGGAGCGGTGATCATCGCCTGCGCGCTGCTGGCCTGCCTGGGTCCGATCTGGGCGGGGGAGCTCTCGGCTGCCGATGACCGTCTGGCGGTCATCCTCGACAGCGACGACGATCTCGCCGCACGCTTCTCGACCTTCACTCCGCTGTGGCTGTACGAGGCGATGGACCCCGCAGCCGACGGAAACGGCCCACTCGAGGCTGAGTAGCCCAGTTCCGAAACCGGGCTGCTCAGCCTCAGGTGGGCCGAATCGCGTATGCCTCGACTGCTGCGTCAGGGGAAGGCGGGAACGTCCACCTCGGCCATCTTCGCCACACAGCGGATGACCTGGCAGCTGTAGCCGAACTCGTTGTCGTACCAGACGTAGACGACGACACGGTCCTCGTCGACGATCGTGGCCAGTCCGTCGACGACACCGGCGCGCTTGGAGCCGACGAGGTCGGAGGAGACGAGCTCGGGGGAGGTGACGTAGTCGACCTGGTTGCGCAGCGGGGAATGCATCGACACCTCCCGCAGGAAGGCGTTGAGCTCCTCGACGCTGGTGGACTTCTCGAGGTTGAGGTTGAGGATCGCCATCGAGACGTTCGGGGTCGGGACGCGGATCGCATTGCCCGAGAGCTTCCCGGCCAGTTCCGGCAGAGCCTTGGCCACAGCCTTGGCGGCACCGGTCTCGGTGAGAACCATGTTCAGTCCGGCCGCGCGACCGCGACGGGACCCCTTGTGGAAGTTGTCGATGAGGTTCTGATCGTTGGTGAACGAGTGCACCGTCTCGACATGGCCGTTGCGGACGCCGAACCGGTCGTTGATCGCCTTGAGCACAGGAGTGATCGCATTCGTTGTGCACGAGGCGGCCGAGACGACCTTGTCCGAGTCGAGGATCGCGTCGTCGTTGACCCCGAAGACGATGTTCTTGACGTCTCCCTTGCCGGGGGCCGTGAGCAGGACCTTCGAGGCGCCGGGGCAGGCCAGGTGCTTGGACAGGCCTTCCTCGTCGCGCCACTTGCCGGTGTTGTCGACGATGATCGCATCGTCGATGCCGTAGGCGGTGTAGTCGACTTCGGACGGGTCATCGGAGTAGATGACCTGGATGAGGGTGCCGTTGGCCTGGATGGTGTCGGCCTCTTCATCGACGACGATGCTGCCGTCGAAGGCTCCGTGGACCGAGTCGCGGCGCAGCAGGGACGCGCGCTTGACGATGTCGTTCTCCCCATTGCGGCGGACGACGACTGCGCGCAGACGCATCCCGGTCCCGCCTGCACGATCGATGAGGATGCGTGCGAGCAGGCGTCCGATGCGGCCGAATCCGTAGAGGACGACGTCGCGGACCTCACCCTTGCCGGCCTGGGAATCGATGACCTCGGCCAGCTCCGCCGCGAGGAATTCCTCGACGTCGCCGTTCGGCTCCTCGAGCTTCTCGACGAGGCGGCCCAGATCGATCCGAGCCGGGGCCAGGTCGAGTCCGGCCAGGGCGCTGACGATCCGGTGGGTGATCTCGATGTCGAGCTCTTCGCCGAGGAAGTGGCGGGCATAGCGGTGCGCTTTGATCATGCCGGTCACGGACTTGTTCAGCAGCGAGCGTCCGAACAGTGTCAGCAGCACGTCGTTCTCGCGGTACAGGCGTCCGACAAGCGGAATGAGTTCTTCGGCGGCGGTCTGCTTCTTCGCCCAGTCGTCCAGACGAGCCGTCGTTGCGTCAGTCAAAGGTCGTATCCCCTCGGTCAGTTGTAACGGATGCGCACCCAGTCTAGCGCTTCGACAACTCGCGATCGGACTGGCGCTCCTCGAAGCGTCGGAAGCCGAGCAGGGTGAGTGCGACGATACCGGCTCCGGCGAGCAGAGCACCGAGGCTCTGGGCCTGCACCTTGGGTTCGACGAACCTGTACTCCGGCGTCTCCTCCTGTGGTTGGGGCGGATTCGCGGTGCCGATCCAGGCGGCGATGAAGAGGACGATTCTGGCGAAGACGTTGAGCGTGAGCATGATCGCGATGATCGAACCGAACACGCCGGCGGCCTTGTTGCCGGAGAACAGGTTGACGAGCACGGTGGCGAAGTTGATGAGGATGAGGAATGCGACCGCACCGATGAGTGAGCCGCGGACCTTCGCCCGCTTGTCCACCGGCTTCTCGGGGAGCATGGTGAACAGGAACATGAAGATCAGCCATGCAGCGGCCAAAGTGATGATGAAGGGGACGACGAAGAGCATGCTCCGCGCGAACCCGGAGAGGCCGAGCGTGTCGGCGATCACCGAACGCAGTCCGGTGCCGACCACCGTGAGCGCGACGGTGAGGAGGAGCCCGATGATGAGCCCGACGAGGGTGACGACGTTGCTCAGGACCTTCTTCACGAAGGACTTCTCGATGACGTCGTCGAAGTCCTCGTGCAGTTGGGCGCGGACGGCGGCGCCGAGGTTGCCGATGAAGCCCTGTCCCGTGTAGAGACCGGTGAGGATACCGATGATCCCCACGGCCTGCCAGTCGAGGAGGTAGCTCTCGAGCTGCGACGTCAGTGTGGAGTTGCCGGCGGTGAATGTCCCGATCTGCTCGGTGACCATGGGCAGGAGGTCCGGACGCGCGACGTCGAGGACGAAGCCCAGGCATGCGAGGCTGACCATCGCGATGGGCATGACCGCGAGCACGAGGAAATAGGTGATGGCCGCACCGAACTGATTGCCGAGCCGCTGGCCGAATCGCTGCACCGCGCGCATGAGGTGCGCGGGCCCCGGCTGACTGATGGCGTTGTGGCCGGCTTCGGCGACCGTGTTCCGCGAGGCCAGTACTTTGGCTGGTGCCACGTGTTTGCTCCTTCGATGTCGACCCGGAGGTGCTGTCGTTTCCCACCCTGAGGTGTCCGTTTCCACATTAGCCGCTGTGAGCCCACTGGGAGCGGCAGGCCGCGCCCTTATCTACACTTTTGACCATGCCGACTACCCTTCCGACCGGTTCCGCTGCCGAGTTCTCGCTGGCTGCGAGCGGCGGTGCCGCAGAGAACCTCAGCGGCTTCTCCGCCTGGACCGTGACCGTCATGGAGACCCTGGGGCCGATCGGCGTCGGGTTCATGGTGTTCCTCGACAACATCTTCCCGCCGATTCCCAGCGAATTGGTCCTGCCCCTGGCCGGGTTCACCTCGAGCCAGGGGCAGATGAACATCGTATGGGCGATCGTCTTCGCGACAGTCGGCTCGCTCGTCGGCGCCGTCCTGCTGTGGGCGCTGGGCAGATGGATAGGCATCGAACGCATCGCTCGCATCGCGGTGAAGATGCCGCTGGTCGACGTCGACGACGTGCACAGGACCGTGGACTGGTTCGACAAGCACGGCGACAAGGCAGTGTTCTTCGGCCGGATGATCCCGATCTTCCGATCGCTCATCTCCATTCCGGCGGGAATGCGGAGCATGCGACTTCCCAAGTTCGTGCTCCTGACGACCGCAGGCAGCGCGATCTGGAACACGGTCCTCGTCGTCGCCGGCTTCTTCCTCGGCGAGAACTGGTCGATCGTCGAGACCTATGCGGGGTATTTCCAGAAGCTCGTCATCGTCGCCGTCGCCGCCTGCGTCGTCGTGTGGATCGTGCTCAAGGTCCGCAAGCATCGGCGCAGGCGGGCCGCAGGTCTCGACGATTCGAGTCCGGAAGTCATCGAACCGGGGGAGTTCGACACCTGAGCCCGGAAAGAGCCCGGCCCTGACAGCAGAGTCAGGGCCGGGCTGTCTCGGAGGGCATCATAGGCAGATCAATTCGCCCATGCGGCCGCCGTATGAGCGGTCGGGACCTCCTCGCCCGGCTTGACCGGACCGGGGGCGGTGCCGTCGCCGAAGGGGGAGCCGCCGAATGTCCTGTCTCGGCCGTGATCGCTGAGCCATCCGGACAGATCCGGTCCCTTGGGCACGATCTGGGTCGGGTTCACATCGCGGTGGACGATGTAGTAATGCTGTTTGATCTGCACGAAGTCGACCGTGTCGCCGAATCCGGGCGTCTGATAGAGGTCCCGAGCGTAGCCCCAGAGATTCTCGAAAGCCGTGAGCGGCTGCCGGTTGCATTTGAAATGCCCGAAGTACACGGGGTCGAAACGCACCAGGGTCGTGAAGAGGCGCACGTCCGCCTCGGTGATGGACTCGCCCATGAGGAAGCGTGAGCGGCTCAGCCGGTCCTCGATGGTGTCGAGAGCGGTGAACAGACGGTCGAAGGCCGCCTCGTAGGCGTCCTGGGAACCGGCGAAGCCGCAGCGGTAGACGCCGTTGTTGATCTCCGTGTAGATCAGCCGCATCACCTTCTCCATCTCCTCCCGCGACTGCTCGGGCCAGAGATTCGGGGCTCCCTCACGATGGAACTCCGTCCATTGGGTGGAGAAGTCCTCGGTGATCTGCGGGAAGTCGTTGGTCACGACGGCACCGGTGGCGACGTCGACGACGGCGGGAACGGTGATTCCGCGAGGATAGTCGGGGTAACGCGCGAAGAACGCCTCCTGCAGGCGCTCGATCCCGAGCACCGGATCGACGCCGCCGGGGTCGAGATCGAAGGTCCACGACCGCGCATCGTGTGTGGGGCCCGGCATGCCGATGGAGATGACGTCCTCCAGGCCGAGCAGGCGGCGGACGATGATCGTGCGGTTCGCCCACGGGCAGGCACGCGCGGCGATGAGGCGGTACCGGCCGGGCTCGACCGGCCACTCGGCGTCGGGAGTGTTGAGGATGCGATCGTCGATGTAGTTCGTGTCCCGGGTGAATTCCTTCCCCGTGTTCACGTAGCTGGGCGTGTGATCGGTGTCGTCGGCCATGGTGCATGCCTCCAGTGGGCTCGGTGGGAAACGGCTTGCTCCCTCAGCTTACGACGAGGCCCGGGCACCCGGCGACAGACTTCGGCCCGAGCACGGACTCGTGATGGATCCGCGCCCGGGCCGGGTCGTGGGAGGAGGCCGAATCTCGTGCGGCGAACGTCTCAGCTCGCGTAGAGTGCGTTGATCTCGGCGGCGAAGTCCTTGTTGACGATGTGGCGCTTGACCGACTGCTTGGCCGAGAGGTAGCCGTTGGCCTCGGTGAGTTCGACGGGCAGGATCGTGAATTTCTTGATCCCTTCGGCGCGCGAAACGGTCTTGTTCACGCGTGCGACTGCTTTGTCGATCTCGGCCCGGATGGCTTCGTCGGCGGCTGCCTCGGCGAGATCCATCGCCGGCAGATCGTGATTCTTCAGCCAGGTCGGGAGCATCTCCGAGTCGAGGAAGATGAGTGCGGAGACGAACTTCCGGTTCTCCCCGACGACGACGGGCTGGCCGATGATCGGGTGGCGGCGGAGCGCGTCCTCGAGCGGGGCCGGGGCGATGTTCTTGCCGCTGGAGGTCACGATGATCTCCTTCTTGCGGCCATTGATCGTCAGGTACCCGTCCTCGTCGAGGGACCCGAGGTCGCCGGTGCCGAACCAGCCGTCGTGGAACTCCTTGGCCGTGGCCTCGGCATTGTTCCAGTACTCCCGGAAGATCGGTACGCCCTTGGCGAGGATCTCACCATCGGGCGCGATGGCCACCGACACTCCCGGCAACGGCACTCCGACCGTGCCGATCTTCGACTTCGCGGGCACATTGACCGTGATCGGCGCCGTGGTCTCGGTGAGACCGTAGCCTTCGATCACGATGATCCCGAGGCCGCGGAAGAAATGGCCGAGATGCTCGCCGAGCGGTCCGCCGCCGGAGACGGCGTGCGAGACATTGTTGCCCATGACTGCCCTCAGCTTCGAGTAGACGAGGCGGTCGAACACTGCGTGCTGCAGCTTGAGGCCCATCGGCACTTTGCCGGTGTCGAGGGCTCGCGAATAGGCGACGGCGACCTGTTCGGCGCGGCGGAAGATCTTCTCCTTGCCTCCGGACTGGGCGTTGGCCAGGGCCGAGTTGAAGACCTTCTCGAAGACGCGGGGGACGCCGAGGATGAATGAGGGTCGGAAGCTGCCCATCGCATCGGTGAGCTTGCTCAGGTCCGACTGGTGGGCCAGAACTGCTCCGGAGCTGATCGCCAGGACCTCGATGAAGCGTGCGAACACATGGGCCTGGGGAAGGAACAGCAGGCACCGCATGCCCTCAGTGAAGACCTCGGGGATCTGCATCTGTGCGGACTGCACCGTCTGCACGAAGTTGCCGTGGGTGAGCACGCACCCCTTGGACTTGCCCGTGGTGCCCGAGGTGTAGATGATCGTGGCCACCGAATCGCCGGTCGCCTGGGACCGGGCGTTCTCGAGCTGCTCATCGCTGATGTCGCGTCCGGCCTCGGCGAGCGCGGCGAACGCCTCTTCCTCCCAGACCCGCAGCCTCGGCTCGGGCAGACCGGCGGCGGCCGCCGCGGCGGTGAAGCTGTCGGCGTGCTCACGGGTGGAGACGAGGCCGCGGGCGACCTTCGCGTCCTTGATCATCCAGGCCAGCTGTTCCTCGGACGAGGTGTCGTAGAACGGCACGGAGATGCCGCCGGCGTACCACACGGCGTAGTCGCTGAGCGTCCACTCATACGACGTGGGGCCGAAGATCGCGATCCTGTCGCCGACTTCGACCCCGAGAGCGATGAGACCCTTGGCCGCGGCACGAACCTCCTCGAGGAACTGCCCGGCCGTGATCTCCAACCAGCCGTCGCCCTCGGGCTTGGCCACCAGGGGGCGATTCGGATCCGCGGCTACCGTGGCGCGGAAGACATCGGTCGTCGACGAGACGGTATCGACGTCGAATCCGACGACGGGGGTCGTCGACTGCGGCATTGTCGTTGGGCTCATGGGTCTCCTTCGCGGACGTAAGTTACTGCCCGGTTATCCTACCGTTCGGTCGGGGCGCAGTGAAATCGATCACGTTTGCCGAGATATCCCGGCTGTCGCCGTCCTGTGAGCAGTCTAACCAAGTCGAATCAGGGGATGTTCAGAGTACGATGGTCAGAACCCGCTCACGTCTGTCCAGCGAAGGAAGGTAATGACGACGAATCCTGAGGAGACCGGTTTCCGCTATGACGCGGCGCTGGCCGAGAAGATCGAGAAGTCGTGGCAGCGCACATGGGAGAAGTCGGGAACGTTCCACACCCCGAACCCCACCGGAGACCTCGGCGAGCTCGCCTCCCAGGAGACACCGTCGCCCTACAGTCCTCCCGCCGACCTCAGTGAGCGCGAGTCCCTCTACATCATGGACATGTTTCCGTACCCCTCAGGCGCGGGCCTGCACGTCGGCCACCCGCTCGGCTACCTCGGCACCGATGTCTACGGCCGCTACCAGCGGATGCGCGGGCACAATGTCATGCATGCCCTGTCCTACGATGCCTTCGGTCTGCCCGCGGATCTCTACGCAGTCCAGACCGGCCAGCATCCGCGCATCACCACGGATGCGAACATCGCGAACATGACCGAGCAGCTGCGCCGTCTGGGCCTGGCCCACGACGTGAGGCGGCGGTTCGCCACGACCGACGACGAGTTCGTCAAGTGGACGCAGTGGATCTTCCTGCAGATCTTCAATTCCTGGTACGACCCCGAGGCGACCACCCCTGACGGTGAGGCCAAGGGAGCGGCGCGGCCGATCGAGACGCTCATCGAGCAGTTCGCCAGCGGTGACCGCCCCACCCCGGACGGCCGGGCCTGGTCCGAGCTGAGTCCGGCCGAGCGCGAAGACGTTCTGCAGGGCTTCCGTCTGGCCTACGTCTCCGAGTCACCGGTCAACTGGTGTCCGGGGCTGGGCACTGTGCTGGCGAATGAGGAAGTCACCGCTGACGGTCTGTCCGAGCGCGGCAACTTCCCGGTCTTCACCCGCCGCCTGCGCCAGTGGAACATGCGCATCACCGCCTATGCCGACCGTCTCATCGACGACCTCGACGTCCTCGACTGGCCGCACGCGATCCACGCGATGCAGGTCAACTGGATCGGTCGGTCGAAGGGTGCGCTGCTGCGCCTGCCCGTGGCCGGGGATGAGAAGACCGAGATCGAGGTCTACACGACCCGCCCGGACACTCTGTTCGGAGCCACCTACCTCGTGCTCAGTCCCGAGCACCCGCAGGTCGCCGCGCTGACCGCCGAAGCCTGGGACGAGGCCACACCCGAGTCCTGGCGTGGGGGAGAGGCCACCCCCGCCGAGGCGATCGCCGCCTACCAGCGCACCGCCGCGGCCAAGACCGATGCCGACCGGCAGCAGAGCCGGGAGAAGACCGGCATCTTCACCGGCTCCTATGCCCTCAACCCGGCCACCGGCGACCAGGTGCCGATCTTCATCGCCGACTACGTCCTCATGGGCTACGGCACCGGCGCGATCATGGCCGTGCCCGCCGAAGACGCCCGCGACTGGGAGTTCGCGAAGGCCTTCGATCTGCCCTATATCCGCACGGTCCAGCCGCCGTCGGACCACGATGAGGACAGCCCTTACACCGGCACCGGTGTGATGATCAATTCGGCGAACGCCGAGATCGACATCAACGGCCTCGAGATCGACGCTGCGAAGGCCCGAGTCACCGAATGGCTGTCGGGCAAGGGCTTGGCCACCGAGTCCACCCAGTACCGTCTGCGTGACTGGCTGTTTTCCCGTCAGCGGTACTGGGGCGAACCCTTCCCGATCGTCTACGACGAGAACGGCACTCCGATCGCCCTGCCCGATGAGATGCTGCCCGTGCAGCTGCCCGAAGTCGACGACTTCGCTCCGCGCACCTATGCCCCCGACGATGCCGACAGCCGGCCCGAACCGGCTCTGAGCCGCAACCAGGAATGGGCCGAAGTCGTTCTCGACCTCGGCGACGGACCGAAGACCTACCATCGTGAGACGAACACGATGCCCAACTGGGCCGGCTCCTCCTGGTACCAGCTGCGCTACGCCGATCCGCACAACGACGAACGCCTCGTCGACCCGGAGAATGAGAAGTACTGGCTGGGCCCGCGGAAGTCGAAGCCGCGCGGCGGCGCTGACCTCTACGTCGGCGGACAGGAGCACGCCGTGCTCCACCTGCTCTACGCACGGTTCTGGCACAAGGTGCTCTTCGACCTCGGTCACATCTCCTCCTCGGAGCCGTTCCACCGGCTGGTCAACCAGGGCTACATCCAGGCCTATGCCTATACCGACGCCCGCGGCGTGTACGTCCCCGCCGCCGAGGTGGAGGAGAAGACAGGCAGCAACGGTGAGCTGACGTTCTGGCACGACGGCGAGCAGGTCAACCGGGAGTACGGAAAGATCGGCAAGTCGCTGAAGAACTCCGTGATGCCCGACGAGATGTACGACGCCTATGGTGCCGACACCTTCCGCGTCTACGAGATGTCGATGGGGCCGTTGGAGCAGGACCGTCCGTGGGAGACCCGCGCCGTGGTCGGCGCCCACCGGTTCCTGCAGCGCGTCTGGCGACTGTTCGTCGATGAGACCGACGGTCGCTCCGCGGTCCGTGAGGGCGAGACGGACGCCGAATCGCTCAAGGTCCTCCACCAGGTCATCGACGGCGTGCGCGAGGACATGGACCATCTGAGGTTCAACACCGCGATCTCCAAGCTCATCGTGCTCACCAACCATGCGACCAAGCAGGGCGGGGCGACCAAGGAGCTGCTCGAGCCGCTGACCATCATGCTCGCTCCCTTCGCTCCGCATCTGGCCGAGGAGCTGTGGCAGCGCCTCGGGCATGATTCGACGGTCACCTACGCCTCCTTCCCCGAGGCGGATCCGCGCCATCTCGTGGCCGACACCGTGACGTGCGTGGTCCAGGTCAAGGGCAAGGTGCGCGCCCGCCTCGAGGTCGCTCCCGACATCTCCGAAGAGGATCTGGAGACGCTCGCCCGCGAGTCGCCGAATGCCGTCAAGGCCCTCGGCGGCGCCGGTATCCGCAAGGTGATCGTGCGCGCGCCCAAACTGGTCAATATCGTCCCCGATGCCTGAGCAGGGCACGGGCAATCGCAGGATCGAGAGTCAATGAGAGCAGAAGCCGTCCAGGACGAGATCCGTTCGCAGCTCGGGGTGCGGCCGACGATCGACCCGGCCACCGAGATCGCACGCCGGGTCGAATTCCTCGTCGACTACGTGCTGACCACCGGTGCCAAGGGACTGGTGCTGGGCATCAGCGGGGGCCAGGACTCCACTCTGGCCGGCCGGCTGAGCCAGCTGGCTGTGGAGGGTCTGCGCCGCCGCGGTGCCGAGGCCGAGTTCTGGGCCGTCCGTCTGCCGCACCATGTGCAGACCGATGAGCAGGACGCGCAGGACGCGCTGTCCTTCATCGGCGCCGATCACGAGATCACCATCAACATCGGTGCGGCCACCGATGCCGCCGCCGACGAGTACGAGAAGGCGACGGGCGAGCCGATCAGCGATTTCGGCAAGGGAAACGTCAAGGCACGGATGCGGATGACCGCGCAGTTCGAACTGGCAGGTGAGAAGCGTCTCCTCGTCGTCGGCACGGATCACGCCGCCGAGGCGGTCACCGGATTCTTCACCAAGTTCGGTGACGGCGCCGCCGACGTCGTCCCGCTCGCAGGGCTGAACAAGCGGCAGGGGCGAGCCCTGCTGGGCCACCTCGGCGCTCCCGAGCATCTCGTCGTCAAAGCGCCGACAGCCGATCTGCTCGACGACGAGCCCGGTCAGACGGACGAATCCTCCTTGGGCCTCAGCTATGACCAGATCGACGACTTCCTCGAGGGCAAGGCGATCGCAGCGGACGCCGCCTCGGCGCTCATCGAGAAGTACCGCAGGTCCGAGCACAAGCGCCGCACCCCGGTGGCCCCGACCGACACGTGGTGGATCCGGCACTGAGTTCGTGACGGGGCCTCAGCGGCTCACTCCGTGAAGGGCGGGGCACCGGAGACGAGGCCGAGCTCGAGGGCCGTCTGATTGAACTCCCAGCGGGAGGAGACGAACTCGTCGCTGAGCCGCTCGCCTCGACCGCGTGCTTCCGTGTACTCCCGCCACCCGTCCTCGCGGGTGTCACCGGGACGGATCTCACGCGTCGTCGAGTCCGCCGGCGCCACCTGGGTCTCCTCATTCACCCAGAGCGACAGCGCCTCGGCGGACCGGTAGAGGTTCATGAACGCGGTGTGCGAGCGCGGATTGTCGAAGCTGGTCTTCTTGAACTCGTCACAGAACGTATGGAGCGGCTCGAGCTCGCTGATCGCGAGAGTGCCGAAGGTCGCATCCAGACGCAGCGACTGGACGAGGCCGCCGGAGTCGGGCAGCAGTTCGAGGATGCGACGAGCGCGACGCTCATCCGGCAGCAGCTCGACGCTCTCCTCGACCGGGGTGAGTCCGGGCGTGTCCATGCGACCGAGTTCGACGCTGAGCTGCTGACGCAGCGCATCGATCTGACGCTGCGCACGCCGCCATTCGCCGTGGAACATCAGCAGTGCCACGATCACGCCCAGGCACAGCACGAGACCGATGATCCAGGCGGCAGCATGCAGTCCGGAGACGGCGAAGGCCACGATGCCGAGTGCGGTGAGCACCGCAGTCGTCACCGCCGCCGGTGAATTGGTGAGGAAATCCAGGAAACGCTTCACAACTCCAAGCCTACTGTTTCAACCTCCGGATATCGTGCAACCGTGTGGCATATAGTGTGGTGCGAGAACGCATGACTATACGCAGGAGAGCTCAGCTTGAAGATTTCAGTCATCGGTTGCGGATACCTGGGCGCGGTGCATGCGGCGGCCATGGCTTCTCTGGGCCACGAAGTCACAGGAGTCGACGTCGATGAAGCCAAAGTGGAGGCTCTGACTTCCGGGCGTCCGCCGTTCTTCGAACCGGGGCTGAGCGAACTGCTCGTGAAGGCTCAGGACAGGGGCCGTCTCGAATTCACCACCGACGTCTCCCGCGCCGCCGAGGCGCAGGTGCACTTCGTGTGCGTGGGCACCCCGCAGAAGCCCGGCGAGTTCGCCGCTGATGTCACTTATGTCGATGCGGCCGTGGATTCGCTGCGACCGCATCTGACTCCGACGTCGGTGGTTGTGGGCAAATCGACCGTTCCCGTCGGCACTGCGGAGCGTCTGGCCGGTGTCATCGCCGCAACCGGGGCGACGATGATGTGGAACCCCGAATTCCTCCGCGAAGGCCACGCCGTCGAGGACACCCTCCATCCGAACCGTCTGGTCTACGGTGTGGCCTCCGGCGAGGCCGGGAAGCGCGCGGTCGAGGTGCTCGACGAGGTCTATGCGACGATTCTGGCCGAGGACACTCCACGCATGATCACCGACTTCGCCACGGCGGAACTGGTCAAGACCGCGGCGAATTCGTTCCTGGCCACGAAGATCTCGTTCATCAACGCCATGGCCGAACTCTGCGAGGCCTCGGGGGCCGATGTCACCCAATTGGCCGATGCGATCGGCATGGACGATCGGATCGGACGCAAGTTCCTCAATGCCGGCCTCGGCTTCGGCGGCGGCTGCCTGCCCAAGGACATCCGCGCCTTCATGGCGCGCGCCGGGGAACTCGGTGCCGATCAGGCCGTCGCGTTCCTCAAGGAGATCGACTCGATCAACATGCGCCGACGCGTGCGCATCGTCGACATCGCACGTGATGCCCTGGCCGGGTCGTTCATCGGCAAGCGGATCACCGTCCTCGGTGCGGCCTTCAAACCCGACAGCGATGACGTCAGGGACTCACCCGCCCTGGCAGTCGCCCGACTCATCGCCACCCAGGGCGGTGTCGTCACCGTCACCGACCCGCAGGCCATCGGCAATGCGAAGAAGTCCTTCCCCGAGCTGCAGTACGCGGCCGACACCACCGAGGCGCTGACCGGTGCCGATGCCGTGCTGCTGCTGACGGAATGGCGCGAATACCGAGATCTCGATCCAGCGGCGACCGCCGACCTCGTGGCCGGGAAGGTCCTCGTCGACGGCCGCAACGTGCTCACCCCCGAACTGTGGCGCAGCGCCGGATGGACCTATCGCGCTCTGGGCCGTCCATGAGGATCGGCCTGGTCACCGATTCCACGGCACAGCTGTCCGCCGCTGAGCAGGAGGAGCTGAACCGGGCCACCGACGGGCTCTTCGCCGTGGTGCCGCTGACCGTCCTGATCGGCGGGGTCGCCTTCACCGACGGTGAGATCGCAGCGGCGGATCTGTGCACGAAGATGGCCGGAGGCGCCGAAGTCTCGACGTCCATGGCCACCCCGGACCAGTTCTCCGCCGCGTTCGCCGAGCTGAGACGACGCGGAGCCGAGGCCATCATCGTCGTGACCATGTCCGCGGAACTGTCCGGCACCCGCGATTCGGCCGTCACCGCCGCCGAAGCCGAGGACATCCTCATCAACGTCGTCGACTCCCGGACCACCTCGGCGGGGCTCGCCGGGGCGCTGTCGGTGGCGGTGGCCGGGATCCGTCAGGGCTTCGACGTCGAATCGATCGGCGGAACCATCGCCGACTGGTGCGCGGGGGAGACGCGGACCGTGTTCGCTCCCGCGAGCCTGGAGCACCTGCGTCGAGGCGGTCGCATCGGCGCAGCTGCGTCCCTGCTGGGCAGGGCATTGCAGATCGTGCCCGTGCTCGGACTCAATGCCGGCGTCGTCGTCCCCCTGGCCCGGGTGCGCACGAGGACGAAGGCACTGGAGAAGATCATCGCGCTCAGTGCGCACGCGGCCGGCGAGATATCCGGACCCGGAGACTCCGTGCATATCGAGATCCAACAGGCCGAAGGCGAGATCGACGACGCCGATGTCACCATGCTCCTCACACGACTGTCCGAACTCGGCTTCGCGACCTCGTTCCGGACCCTGTCGACGATCATCTCCGCGCACGTCGGGCCCGGCACGATCGGGGTGACCGTCCAGACGGTTCCCTGAAGCCGAGCGGACCGCCGAGGGCAGGAGTCGGCGCAGAGAGAAGAGCCGGCTCGAGCACCGCGAACTGTGGACGGCGCGCCGACTCGAGCGTGCGGAGCCTGTGGACCCAGAGACGCTGTCCACAGTCTCGTCGCAGCTCCTGGCCGTCCGGATGATGACATCCCTAACCTCGGACAATGGCTGTCTCTCCGGATGACCGCTTCGCGGGTCTCCTCAATTCCAGTGCCGAACGCGGCGGTTGGGTGCCGGGAGACGTCTTCACCGCCGATACCGCCGGTGAAGAGGAGACCGTGGCACCCCGCCGGGTGCGTCTGCCCGTCCTCGTGGCAGTCGCGATCGCCACGGTCGGTGTCCTCGCCCTCGCCTTCTTCCTCTTCCGACCCGTGCCTCAGCACTCCCCGACCGCTTCACCCGGACAGGCGGACCCCTCTCAGCAGGGTGCAGGCGACAGCGATGGAAGCGTTGGTGCCGCGTCGCCGGACGCGGCGGGCGAAGGACAGAGCGGTCCTGCCTCGGCGAGTCCTTCGGGTGAGGTGATCGTCCATGTCACCGGCGCGGTGAGCTCACCCTCGGTGGTCACGCTTCCGGCCGGGGCGCGGGTGCAGGACGCCGTCGAGGCGGCAGGAGGACTGCGTGGGGACGCGGCCGCGGAGTCGGTCAATCTGGCCCGCGTGCTCGCCGACGGCGAACAGATCCATATCCCGGAAGAGGGCGAGGAGCCCGAGGACCGGGCTGCAGGGGCCGGGGGACAGCCGGCCGGTGGGCCGGAGGGCGACGCGGCGACGAACGCCGGAGCGGACTCTGGCGGCGGTTCAGCGGGACACGCGGCTGCGGCCGACGGTGCTGCCCAAGGGGCACCCGGCCAGACCGGGCGGGTCGATCTCAACACGGCCGATGCCACCGCCCTGCAGACCCTGCCCGGAGTCGGGCCCGTCACCGCTGAGGCGATCATCAGCCACCGGCAGACACAGCCCTTCGCCGCCGTCGAGGACCTGCTGCTCGTCAAGGGCATCGGACCGAAGACCTACGAAAGCCTCAAAGACCTTGTCACCGTCGGCTGATGCGCAGATGCCGAAGACGCACGCCGCCCGGTTCCGCACGTCCTGCGCAGCAGCCGCTGATCGGCTGCGGACGAAGACACGTTTGTGGCCGGGCTCCGTCCGCCTGCTCTGCTGCGCCGCCGGGCTGTGGGCCACGGCCCTGCTCACGCCCGGGCCCTGGGCACTGGTCGGCGTCCCCGTGCTCGGCCTCCTCGGATTCCTGTCCCTGCGTCGTCACCATCATCTCGGCGTGGGTCTGATCGTCTTCGCCTGCCTGGTGACGATCCAGATCACGGCACTGGCAGCCTCGCGGGGCCCGGGGACCGCGGCAGAGACCGTCGGCACCGTCGTCGGCCACAGCGAACCCGGGGCCACAGGCTGGACGCGCCTGACGCTGCTGACGACCACGGGGTTCACCGAAGTGCTCAGTCCCGCGGCCGTGGACGCGGGCACGTCGGTCCGGATGCGCACGGAGCGTGCCGACGACATCCGCTCGACCAGCAGCGCACCCGAGTCGGTGCGGGAGCCGAACGCACTCTGGCGGTGGCGCGAGCGACTGCGGACACAGCTGCGGGCCGATTCCCTGGCCGCGGGACACGACGGCGGGCACCTCCTGCCCGGGCTCGTCGTCGGCGACACCGAACCCCAGGACGCACGCATGATCGACGATATGCGTGCGGTCTCTCTGACCCATGTCTCCGCCGTCTCGGGCAGCAATGTCACGATCGTCAGCCTCGGCGCAGGACTGCTGGCGGGTGCATGTCGGGCCGGCCCCCGACTGCGGGTGAGCATCGGGGTGCTCGCCTGCATCGGCTATGTCTTCATCGTCGGCTTCGAACCCAGCGCGATCCGAGCGGCCGGCATGGCGATCGCGACGGCATTGGTGTTCCTGCGCGGAGGAGGGATCTCACCGGTGGCGGTGATGTGTTCGACGGCGAGCCTGCTCCTGGCGTTCGTTCCGGTCCTGGCCACCTCGGTGGGGTTCGTCCTGTCCGTGGTCTCCACTGCCGCGATCATGTTCATCGTCCCGATCCTGCTGCGTCGGCTCGCCGTGCACCTGCCGCTGCTGCCGTCCGTGCTGGTGACCGCCCTCGTCGTTCCGTTCGTCGCGCAGCTGGCCTGCACCCCGGTGCTCGTAGCCATCGACCCGCGCATCGGGCTGTGGTCCGTGGCCGCCAATGCGCTGGCCGCGCCTGCCGTGCTGCCGGCCACCGCTGCCGGTTTCCTCAGCCTCGTCTGCGCGGCGATCGCGACCACGGGACTGCCGGGATTCGACCTCCTCTCCGAACTGCTCGCTCGGCTCGGGTCCCTTCCCGCGTGGTGGATCGTCCGCGTCGCTCGGATCTGCGCCGCACTGCCCGGTGCCGCGCTCGACTGGCCCGCACCGCCGGCGGGCACGCTGCTGGCCGCGGCACTGCTCGGCAACGCGGCGGTCGGGGGCTGGCTGCTGGTGCGGCGCCGACTGTGGGGTCTGCCCGTCCTCGTCCTCTGCTGCGTCCTGACCGCATCGGTCATCATCGCGGTGCGTGCGAAGCCGCCGGGTGCGGACTGGCTGGTGCTCGTCTGCGATGTGGGGCAGGGGGCGGGCGCGGTGATCAACCTCGGCGAGGGGCGGGGACTGGTCGTCGACACAGGACGGGAAGCCGAACCCATCGACACCTGCCTGGACGACTCCGGGATCGCCGAATTCGATCTGCTCATCTCCCATTTCGACGCCGACCACTTCGCCGGCTATCCAGGGACGAGCTGGGGCAGGCGCATCGACCGGATGTTCGTCTCCGCGAACGTCGCGACATCACCCGAAGCCCGACGCGTGGCCGCCGACACCGGCGCCGAGGTGGTCGCCGCTCAGCGTGGGCAGAGCCTCGCCTTCGACCAGGCAGACGTCGAGGTGCTGTGGCCGCCGCCGCGTCCGCACCCGGCAGGACAGGACGAGGAGCTGCGCAACGAAGACTCCCTGGTCGTCCGCGTCGATCACGAGGGGCTGAGCACGCTGCTGCCCGGTGATGTGGGAGCAGACGAGCAGTTCGTCCTCGCTCAGGGACTGCAGCCGGTCGATGTGCTCATCGCCCCGCACCACGGATCATCCGATCTCGCCCCGGAGTTCTTCGCCGCTGCCGCACCACGCCTCGGGGTGGTGTCCGTGGGAGAGAACAGCTACGGGCATCCGTCTCCGAAGTCGCTGCGAGCCTTCGGCCCCGTGCCGGTGCTGCGCACCGACCGCTGCGGTTCCGTGGCGCTCTATGCTCAGGGACGGTTCAGCACCGGAACGGACTGCCCGGAGGACAGGGGCTGAGCCGGAAGACGGACGGGTTCGGGGATCCGGCACCGCTTCGGGACATGCCTTCCATGTCGGTCGGCCACGATAGGCTGGGGAGCATGGCAGCGAAGAAGACACTGATCCCGTGGAGTTCGGCGAAACCGGCACCCGTCGTCATGATCTCCGGCGGCGAGTCGGTGCTCGTGCGCATGGCCAAGGACCGGATCGTCTCCGCCGTGCGGAAGCAGGACCCCGAAGAGATCGAGATCGACGCCGCCGCATACCAGGCCGGTGAACTGGCGATGGCGGCATCACCGTCCCTGTTCTCCTCCCAGAAGCTCATCGTCGTCGACGCAGTGGAGAAGTGCTCGGAGGACTTCCTCAACGATGCGCTGGCCTACCTCGACGAACCCAATGACGATGCCGTGGTGCTGCTCATGCATGCCGGCGGCAATCGCGGTGCGAAGCTCATCAAGAAGTTCGACGCCGCAGGATTCCCCCGCATCGATGCGGGAGTGCTGAAGAACGAGAGCGACCGCGCGAAGTTCGCCCAGAGCCGTTTCAAAGCGGCGAAGCGCCGGATCGACGAATCCGGAATGGCCGCGCTGATGTCGGCGTTGGGATCGGATCTGGCCGAACTCAACGCGGGAGTCGACCAGCTCATCGAGGACACCGAGGGCCCTATCACCGCTGAGGTCGTCGACCAGTACTACGGCGGGCGCGTCGAGGCGACGGGTTTCAAGGTCGCCGATGCGGCTGTGGCCGGTGATGTGAAGAATGCGCTCAGTCTGCTGCGTCATGCCCTGTCGACCGGCTCCGATCCGGTCCCGCTCGTCGCCGCCGTGGCGATGAAGCTGCGGGGAATGGCCAAGGTGCAGGGATTCTCCGGCACCAGCGGCGAACTCGCCTCGGAGCTGAAGATGGCGCCTTGGCAGGTCGATCGCGCCCGGCGGGAGGTCAGGCGCTGGAACGAGGTCGCTCTCGGCCAGTCGCTCATCGCCGCCGCGGAAGCCGACGAAGCGGTCAAAGGCGGAGGTCGCGACCCGGTCTACGCCATCGAACGCTTCGTCTCCGAAGTCAGTCGCCTCGCCCGCGTGCGCTGACTGCGCCGCTCACAACCCGCTGCAGGTGAATGCACACAGGGCCCGATCCTTGCGGATCGGGCCCTGTGAAGCTGCAGCCTCAGTCGTCTGCTCAGAGAGCGTTGATCTGCGTGGCCATGCGCGACTTGCGGTTCGCAGCGTTGTTCTTGTGCAGAACACCCTTCGAAACGGCCTTGTCGAGCTTGCGGGCGGCGGCAGCATATGCCTGCTGCGCTTCGTCCTTCTTGCCGGCAGCAATGTTCTCGCGAACGACGCGGACGTAGGACCGAACCTCGGACCGGACAGCCTTGTTGCGCTGACGAGCCTTCTCGTTGGTCTTGTTCCGCTTGATCTGGGACTTGATATTAGCCAATTTCAACACTCTTTCGTGTTAGTGGTACACGGTCGTGAGGGCGCATCGGACCGACCTGCTCATCTCCGCGGGGAAACACATCGATGACATCGGAGCCGACGGCGTCTTCACCCGACCTCGGCGAGACACACGCCTTGATGAAGACACAGAAGCCAATGATACAGCTTCGATGCCCGCGCCGGAAATCTCCCGGATGCCCGGTCTGCCCGGCCCGGCGTCGGCAGCCGACCGGGAGCTTCGCACCCCCGTCAGGAGCTTCGGATCTCAGCTGATGTTCTTCGCCACGTGCTCGAACACCTCGCGGGGCATGACCGCACCCTCGCGGCGGATCGAATGCGGGTCCAGGCGAATGACACGGTCGAGGCGGATCTCCGAGGGGCGGCCCCGCGAGTCCCAGTCCCCGGAGCCGACGTTCATCCAGCGGGCATGCCGGTCCTCGCGCACCTCACCGACATCACCGGGGATATGGTCCTGGCTGGTGAGCATGAGAACGAGCACCCAGTCGCCGTCGCGTCCGACGACGAGGGAGGGGCGGTCCTTGCCCTGCGTGTGATCCTCTTCGAAGGGGATCCAGCCCCAGACGACCTCTCCCGGGTCAGCATCGCCGTCGCGGTTCGGGCAGTAGCTGGCCGTGACAGTGCCCTCATAGTCGCCGGGATAGGTTCCCTGCGAACTCGAACCGTCCGGGCCGGCCACGTCGGTCTGCCGGCGAGCATCCGCACGCGGTCGCGTGCCGCCGGAGCTCTTCTTCGCCTGCGACTGACGCAGGTAGCGCAGGCCTTCGCGGACACCGATTCTGGCCGCCCGGTTGACGAGTGATTTCCAGTTCATGGTCTCAGCCTAATCGAGAAGCGAGCTGCGGCTGCTTTCCCAGGGGACGGAGCAGCGATCAGGTGGAGTCGAGCAGTGCCTCTCAGACGAAGTCGAGCACCGCCTCGACGGGGAAATGATCGGACGGGTACCTGCCGTGCGCGCTGAACGTGTTGATCGTCGTCGCCACCGTGGCCAGACCAGCGGTGGTGAGGATCCAGTCGATGCGGGGCTCTCCCTGCTTCGGCCCGTTGTAGCGGTGGAAGGTGCCGATGTCCTCGCCCGGGACTTCGGCGGCGGTGTCGGTGAGGCCGAGTTCGGTGCAGAAGAAGTCGTAGACGGGTGAGCCCGTGGCGACATTGAAGTCGCCGGTGACGACGGAGGGGTGGGCCGCCTCGGCGATGGTGTCGCCCATGATCCTGCCCGATTCCATGCGAGCACGTTCGGATCTGTGGTCGAGGTGCGTGTTGAGCACACGCAGACGTCGATCACTGATGCGGTCGCGGACGTCGACGGTCGTGAGTGTGCGCGCATGTGACACGCCCCAGGATTCCGAGGCCACCGTCTCGGGCTGTTCGGAGAGCCAGCTGATGTCGACGGCATCGACGTCGAAGCGCGCAGAATCCAGGATCACGGCCGTGAATTCGCCGGAATTGCCTCCGGAGTGACCTTCGCCGAGCCAGATGTACTCCTCGGGCAGCATTTCGATGAGCGTCTCGAGCTGATCGAGCTCTCCCTCCTGCGTGCCGATGATGTGCGGATGGGATGCGCGGATGAGTTCGGCCGCGATCGGCAGCCGTTCGGCCACCGGATGTCCGTCTCTGGCCGGATAGCGGAGATTGAAGCTCATGATCGCGAATTCGCTCATGTCTCCATCTTCGCCGATCGCGTGCCGGGTGCGAAGCGATCGACGCGGATTCCAGGTCCGCATGCAAGTCATGGAAGAATGGGAGCTCTGGTCTGTCAGGAGATCTGATCTGTCAAAGGAAGGGCGTTCATGTCACCTCAGGTGAATAAGGAAGCTTTCAAGCGGATTTCACCGTCCGCCACCTCACCCGAGCTGATCCGCAATTTCTGCATCATCGCTCATATCGACCATGGCAAGTCGACCCTGGCCGACCGGATGCTCCAGATGACAGGTGCCGTCGAGAAGCGCGATATGCGCGCCCAGTACCTCGACCGGATGGACATCGAGCGCGAGCGCGGCATCACGATCAAATCCCAGGCGGTGCGCATGCCCTGGGAATACGAGGACACGCCGTATGCGCTCAACATGATCGACACCCCCGGGCACGTCGACTTCAGCTACGAGGTCTCACGCTCCCTGGCCGCCTGTGAGGGCGCGCTGCTGCTCGTCGACTCGGCGCAGGGCATCGAGGCGCAGACTCTGGCGAATCTGTACCTGGCCATGGAGAACGATCTCGCGATCATCCCTGTGCTCAACAAGATCGACCTGCCGGCCGCGCAGCCGGAGAAGTACGCCGAAGAGCTGGCGAACCTCATCGGCTGCGAGCCCGAGGACTGCCTGCTCGTATCGGGCAAGACCGGGGAAGGCGTCGAGGAGGTCCTCGACCGCATCATCTCCGACATCCCGGCCCCCGTTGGCGACGCCGAGGCACCGGCCCGGGCGATGATCTTCGACTCCGTCTACGACACCTACCGCGGCGTGGTCACCTACGTCCGCCTCGTCGACGGCTCGCTCAGACCGCGCGAGAAGATCGAGATGATGTCGACCGGCAGCACCCACGAACTGCTCGAGATCGGCGTCTCCGCCCCGGAACCGCAGGCGACGAAGGGCCTGGGCGTCGGCGAGGTCGGCTACCTCATCACCGGTGTCAAGGATGTGCGGCTGTCGAAGGTCGGCGACACCGTCACCCTCGCATCCTCTCCCGCGGCAGAACCGCTCGAAGGCTACAAGGAGCCCCAGCCGATGGTGTATTCGGGGCTGTTCCCGATCGACGGCTCGGACTACCCGGTCCTGCGGGATGCTCTCGACAAGATCAAACTCAACGACGCCTCCTTGGCCTATGAGCCGGAGACGTCGACGGCGCTGGGCTTCGGCTTCCGGTGCGGCTTCCTCGGCCTGCTCCACCTCGAGGTGCTCCGCGACCGGCTCGAACGCGAATACGACCTCGACCTCATCTCCACCGCGCCGAGCGTCATCTACGACGTGACCATGGAGGACGGGACCGAGACGACGGTGACGAACCCGAGCGAGTACCCCACCGGAAAGATCAAGGAGGTCAGAGAGCCCATGGTCCGGGCGACGATCCTGACGCCCAGCGACTACATCGGTGCGGTGATGGAGCTGTGCCAGACCCGGCGGGGCAGCCTGCAGGGCATGGACTACCTGTCCTCGGACCGCGTCGAGATCCGGTACCGGCTGCCTCTGGCCGAGATCGTCTTCGACTTCTTCGACCAGCTCAAGTCACGGACCAAGGGCTATGCGACCCTCGACTACTCCGATGACGGGGAGGACCCGGCCGATCTCGTCAAGGTCGACATCCTGCTGCACGGCGACCAGGTCGATGCGTTCTCCGCGATCGTCCACCGCGACAACGCCTACTCCTACGGCGTCGCGATGGCCGGCAAGCTGCGCAAGCTCATCCCGCGCCAGCAGTTCGAGGTGCCCGTCCAGGCGGCCATCGGCTCGCGGATCATCGCCCGCGAGACCATCCGCGCCATCCGCAAGGACGTGCTGTCCAAGTGCTACGGCGGTGACATCAGCCGCAAGCGCAAACTGCTCGAGAAGCAGAAGGAGGGCAAGAAGCGGATGAAGATGGTCGGCACCGTGGAAGTCCCGCAGGACGCCTTCATCGCAGCGCTGTCCTCCGATGAGCCGGAGACCAAGGACAGCAAGAAGTAAGTGCCCACACAACCGTCCGGAGAGGTGCCACCGCGCGACGGCTCACTCCCTGCCTCGGCGGGGGTCGGGGCCGCGGATCGCGGGCTGAGCCTCTACGTCCACGTTCCCTACTGCCGGGTCCGCTGCGGCTACTGCGATTTCAACACCTACACCGCCGAGGACCTCGGGCCGGGTGCTTCCCGCGACGACTACCGGGCCAATCTCGCTCGTGAGCTCGACCTGTCCGTGTCCACCCTCGCCGAGGCGGGCGCGGGGGACCGCGAGGTCTCGACGATCTTCTTCGGGGGAGGCACACCGACGCTGCTCGCCGCCGGGGTGCTCGCCGGGGTGATGGACGACATCCGCGCCCGCTTCCGATTGGCCGCCGACGTCGAGGTCACGACCGAGGCGAATCCCGACACCTTGGATCCCGCGTACATCGCCACCTTGGCCGGTGCCGGATTCACCCGCATCTCGATGGGCATGCAATCGGCTGTTCCGCATGTGCTCGCGACCCTCGACCGAACCCACGATCCGGAGAAGATCCCCGAGGTGGCCCGGTGGGTGAAGGAAGCAGGACTCGATCTGAGCCTCGATCTCATCTACGGCACACCGGGGGAGTCGATCGAGGACTGGCGCCGTTCGCTCGACGTCGCGCTGTCCAACGAAGTCGATCACATCTCGGCCTATTCGCTCATCATCGAACCCGGGACGAAGATGGGGGCGATGGTTCGCCGCGGCCGGCTGCCGATGCCCGATGAGGACGACCTGGCCGACAAGTATGAGATCGCCGATGCCGCGATGACCGCCGCCGGTCTGCACTGGTACGAGGTGAGCAACTGGTCGACCGGTCCGGAGACCAGGTGCCTGCACAATATGGCCTATTGGCAGGGCGCCGATTGGTGGGGCTACGGCCCCGGTGCGCACTCCCACGTCGGGGGAGTGCGGTTCTGGAACGCCAAGCACCCGCGGGCATGGAGTGACCGGCTTCTCGCCGGGCAGTCGCCGTCGATCGGCCGTGAGATCCTCGATGAGCAGACGCGGGAGATCGAAAGGATCATGCTGGCCGCCCGCATCGATTCCGAGCTGCGCCTGGATTCCCTCGGTGCAGGCAGTGAGCAGGCGATCAGAACCTTCGTCAGGCAGGGGCTGCTCGACCCCGACGGTGCAGCAGACGGCTGGTTCAGGCCGACCCTGCACGGACGCCTGCTCGCCGACCACATGGTGCGCATCCTCACCGAATACGTCTGAGTCCATCGCCTCCGGTGAAAAGCGACCGCCCCGACCCTCGCCCGAGGATCGGGGCGGTCGCACATCGGTGCGGACGGTCGGAACGTCCGGTCTACCTGATCCAGTTCGGAGTCAGCGGGATTCGGTAGCCCTCACCGCGATTCGCCGCCATGCAGGCGATGACCTCGATGACGATCATGTAGATCGAGAGGACGGGAAGCAGCAGCAGGATGAGGAATCCGATGCCGACGATCGTGAGAATTCCCCCGACGAGGCCGATGGCGAATCCCGCGATGACGCCGATGATCAGCAGATTGAGTGACTGCGCGGTGTGATGGCGCAAGAACGGCGACCTGTCCTTGTTGATGATGAAGAGGATGAGAGTGACGATCCATCCGAGCCCGACGACATAGGTGGCGGCATGGGCCAGATGGGACCACATCGCCGTCGAGCGCTCCGTCTGGTCGGCGTTCCAGAATCCGACCGAGTGCGGGCCGTAGGCGGCATCGGGCAGTGCAGCGCCGATGGGGACACCGGCCGCGGGGGAGTGGGCGGAAGCGGCGCCCGGGTGACCGTAGCCGCCATACGGCTGCTGCTGAGACCCGTACGGCTGCTGAGGATTGTCCGACATGAGAGACCCTTTCTGAGTTTCGATCACACCACAGTCACCCAGCTGGCTGGTCGAATCGCGTCCTGCGAATGCACCGTCCCGGGCGACGGGTATGTGTGACGAGCAAGCCTACTTCACGAAGTCGAAGACGAGCGGAAACCTGTATCCCTCGCCTCGGTTGGCCGCGACGGCGGCGATGACGTAGAGAACGGCATAGACGATCGGAACGATCACGGCGCCGTAGACGATGAAGATGCCCAGCCCGAACGTCACCAAGGCCAGGATGAAACCGAGGATCCCGAGCACGAACGCCGCAGCAGAGCTGATGATCGCGTTCGTGATCATGGCGTTGAGGCCCTGTCGCGAATGCTCGCGCACGAACGGGGATTCGTCCTTCTTGACGAGGAACATGACGAGCGGCATGAACCCGAAGATCAAAGTGCCGAGGTGAGCCCACATCGCCGCTGACCGTTCCTGCTCGCCGACCCTCCAGAACCGGTCGGAACCCGGTCCATAGGCGGCCTCGGGCAGCATCTGCGAATCGAACAGTGCGGGATTGCCGACCGGCGGAGGACCGACGCAGCCGGGCTGTCCGTAACCGGGCTGGGGGTGCCCGTGGCCCGGGCGCCCATAACCGGGCTGCGCAGAGCCATAGCTGCGCGGCCCGGACCGGCCGGTGCCCGGCTGCGAAGTGTACGGCTGCTGGGGTCCCGACGCCTGGGAGTAGTTCGGCGGCATGGGGCGGCCGTTGTTCGGCTGCTGGGGGTCGAACGACATGATGATCCTTTCACTGCCTCTGTCGTTTCACCCTAGCCCAGCCCTCGGTCGCGGGGCATGGCGAGCTGAGCGAATGCTGTGCCGATTCTGCAACATGCGGCTTCTGAGAAGGCTTCGCCGCCGCCGAGCGAACAGCGGAGTCAGCCGACCGTGACGAAGTCGATGAGCTCCTCGACACGACCGGACAGGGCCGGTTCGACATCGGCGATGGTCGACACCTTCCCGAGGATGCGCGCCCAGCCGCGGGCGACATCGCGGTGATCGGCGTGCGGCCACCCGATCCGACTCAGGATCCCGGTCTTCCAATCCTCACCGCGGGGAACGACCGGCCACTGATCGATGCCGACGACGTGCGGTTTGACCGCCTGCCAGATGTCGACATAGGGATGTCCGATGATGTGGACGACGTCGCGATAGCGGGGATCGGCCCGGACCGCCTCGGCGATCTTCGACTCCTTCGTCCCCTTCACGAGATGATCGGCCAGCACGCCCACACGATGGTCCTTGTCGGGTCCGAACGCTGCGAGCTTGTCGGCGACGTCGTCGAGTCCGCCGAGGGGTTCGACGACGACTCCTTCGATGCGCAGATCGTCGCCCCAGATCTTCTCGACCAGCTCGGCGTCGTGCTTGCCCTCGACCCAGATGCGAGACCCGCGCGCCACACGTGCTCGGGCTCCTTCGACGACTCGCGAACCCGAGGCCGTGCGACTCGGGGCGGTCGGCTTCTTCTTCGCCGGCAGGCGGAGATCGACCGGCTGCCCCTCGAGCAGGAACCCCGGTCCCAGCGGGAATGCCCGGACCTTGCCCTGCCGATCCTCGAGCTCGACGATGATGCCGGCCGTGGTCTTCTTGGCCCCGATGACGGCTCCGACATACCCGCTCATCGCGTCTTCGAGCACCATCCCGAGCCCGAGCTCGACCGGGCGTGACTTCTTCGGACGGTGTGAGGACGGGGAGCTGCCGGAGAGGACGTCGGATCCATAGCGATCGAAAGCATTCACAGGCACCCACCATAATGGCCCGCCACGTTGGAAGTGCGGTGACCCTCCGGCGGGGATGAGAAAGCGCGCAACCTCACCCGTGAAATGAAATCACCTGCGAAGAGGCGTAGAATTGGCACTCAGTGCTAATGAGTGCCAAGCGTGTGGGGAGGTCAGCGATGAACGACGGCAGACGGGCGCAGGTCCTGCGCGCCATCGTCGAGGACTTCGTCGCGACGAACGAACCCGTCGGCTCGAAGGCCATCGTCCAACGACACACGCTCGGGGTCTCACCCGCGACGATCCGCAACGATATGGCCCACCTCGAACAGGAGGGGTACATCGCCCAGCCGCACACCTCGGCCGGACGGATTCCGACTGATCTCGGCTACCGGATGTTCGTCGATCGCATCGATGAGTTCAAACCGCTCACCCAGGCCGAGCGCAGGGCGATCTTCCAGCTCATCGACGGCGACGTCGAACTCGACGAGATGCTCGACCGCACGGTGCGGGTGCTCTCCGGACTGACGCACCAAGTGGCGCTGATCCAGTATCCGACGGTGTCATTGGCACGGATCAAGCACATCGAGATCGTCGGCCTCGGACCGAGCCGGGTCCTCGTGGTCCTCATCACCGATGCGGGGCAGGTCGAACAGAAGACCGTCACACTGGGTCAGCTGCTCGACGACGAGGGAGTGCGCGGCATCCGCGATCGGATCAATGCCGAGTTCGCCGGGAAGAAGCTCTCCCATGTCATGGGCAAGGCCGCCGGAGCCGGGCACACCCCGGTCGCCGCCGAGTCGGTCTCCGCCGAGGCCGAAGATCGGGACGAGCTCGGACTGGAGAAGATCAGAGCCGCGGTCATCGATCTCGTCGCCGCGACCCGCGAGGAGCGCATCATCATGGCCGGCACCGCCAATCTCGCCCGCTCCGGGCATGAGTTCGGCGAGCAGATGGCGCCGATCCTCGAAGCCTTCGAAGAGCAGGTGGTGCTGCTCAAGCTGCTGACGTCGATGGCTGAGGACCAAGAGGAGATCAGCGTGCGCATCGGTCGTGAGAATACTCACGAATCGTTCAGTTCGACATCCGTCGTGGCCGCCGAATATGGTCATGACGCAGGTTCCTCGGCCCGCCTGGCGGTACTGGGACCGACGAGAATGGACTATCCGACGACGATCTCGGCCGTCAGAGCCGTCGCGAAGTACGTGTCCTCACTGCTCGACAGGGGATGAGGAGCCGCCGCACCGGTCAGGGCAGCCGGCGGCCGACCACCACGAATATGAAGAACACACACCATCAGGGAGAGAGAAGTTTCTGTGGCCGATCACTATGAAACACTCGGAGTGTCCAAGGACGCTTCTGCGGCTGAGATCAAGTCGTCGTACCGGAAATTGGCACGCAAGTACCACCCGGACGTCAACCCCGGCCACGAAGACGAGTTCAAGGCCATCTCATTGGCCTACGATGTGCTCTCCGACCCGGAGAAGCGCCGCAACTACGACATGGGCGGGGGAGAGAACGGACAGGGCTTCCCGGCCGGAGGCGGCTTCGGCGGTTTCGGAGACATCTTCGAAACCTTCTTCGGCGGCGGAGGCGGTCAGGCCGGCGGCCCGATCCCACGCACCCAGCGCGGCAAGGACGCCCTCGTCGGCGTCAGCATCGATCTCAAGACCGCGGCCTTCGGCGGGAACGTCGATCTCGATGTGACCACCGCGGTCGTCTGCGACACCTGCTCGGGAGCCGGTACGCAGGAGGGAACCTCTGTCGAGACCTGCAGCCTGTGCCACGGTGCCGGCAGCGTCCAGCGCATGACCCGCACTCTGCTGGGACAGATGGTCACGAACCAGACCTGCAATGCCTGCCACGGCTTCGGAACCGTCATCCCCAACCCGTGCCTCAACTGCCAGGGCGACGGCCGCGTGCGCAAGCAGCGGACGATGAAGATCCGCATCCCCGCCGGCGTCTCCGACGGCACCCGCATCCAGCTGAGCAGTCAGGGCGAGGTCGGACCGGGCGGCGGACCGGCCGGAGACCTCTTCGTCGAAGTCATGGTCACCCGCCACGAGGTGTTCCAGCGCGACGGAGACAATCTGCGCGCCTCGGTCTCCGTGCCGATGACCGCCGCTACCCTGGGCGCGACCATCCCGTTCGACACCTTCGACGGCACCCAGGACCTCAGCATCGCCGCCGGCACCCAGTCGGGCACGGTCGTCAAGCTCGCCGGGCTCGGCGCCACCCGCCTGCGTTCGGAGACTCGCGGCGACCTGCTCATCACCGTCGACGTGCTCACACCCGACAAGCTCGACGACGAACAGCGGGAACTGATCGAGAAGCTCGCGCAGCTGCGCGGAGAAGAGGCCCCGCGAGCCCAGATCACCACCGAGAGCCGCGGCGTGTTCTCCCGCATGCGCGAGAGGTTCGCCGGTCGGTGACTCTTCCCGTCTTCCGCTGCACCCGTGCCGCCGAGGCGGTCGCCGGTCAGGTGCTCGCCGTCGGTGAGGACGTGGCCGGGCATGCGGTGCGGGTGCGTCGGATCGGCCCCGGGGAGCAGATCGAGATCGTCGACGGAGCGGGCACGCGCGCCCGCGGCACCGTCACGGCCGCCTCGGCGACGGGGATGGAGATCGACGTCGCCGAGGTGATCACGGAAGCGGCGAACCGACCCCGGCTCGTCCTCGTCCAGGCCCTGGCCAAGGGCGACCGTGATCTGCAGGCCATCGAGGCGGCCACCGAGATCGGCGTCGACGAGGTCATTCCCTGGGCCGCCGAACGCTCAATCGCCGATTGGCCGGCGAAGAAGCGCGAGAAGATGGCCGCGAAATGGGAGCATCTGCTCCGCTCCGCCTCACTGCAGGCCCGGCGCTCCCGGTTCCCCGCACTGCACGAACTGGTCCGCGGCACCTCCCTGATCCAGCGCCTGGGCGAGACCGATGCGGTCTTCGTCCTCCACGAGACGGCGCAGCGCAGGCTCTCCCAGGCGCTGCGAGACCTCGGGGGCTCCGGCGGCGCTGCCGCTGCCGAGACCGAGCATTCGCCCGCTGCCGGGACCGAATCGACTGAGTCCGACTCCGGCGCTGCGGTCCGGCCTGAACGCATCGTCATCGTCGTCGGTCCCGAAGGCGGCATCAGCGACGGCGAACTCGAGGCGCTGAGCGGCATCGGCGCAGCCCCGGTGCTGCTGGGCCCGACCGTCCTGCGCTCCTCGTCCGCCGGCTCCGCGGGCCTCGTCATGGTGCAGAATTCATTGGGCCGTTGGTGAGACATCGGACTAGGATGGAAGCACAACCAGGCGCCGCCGGCGACGGTGAGCCCCCACGCAAAGGAACATTCTGGACATCACCCACCCACCCGAGAACCCTGTGAACACGACCGACCCGGAAGCGGTCGATGCGGACGGCAGCCCCGGCGAGTCCGACACCGTCCGCCTCGTCCTGCCCGATTCCATCGACCTCGTCGAATTCTTCGGCCCCGGGGAGACGAACCTGCGCGCACTGGAGCGGACCTTCGACGACCTCGACATCCACGTGCGGGCCAACCAGGTCCAGGCCGCGGGCGAGCCCCGACGTGTCGAGGCGTTCGTCAGCGTGATCGGCGAGCTCAAGAAGCTCCATGCCGCCGGTCACCGGATCAATGAGGAAACGATCGAGCGGGTCACGAAGTTCTCCTCCGAAGGGGCGGCGGCCTCGACGGTGCTGGGCACGAACATCCTGTCCACCCGGGGAAAGTCGATCCGCCCGAAGACGATGGGCCAGCACGACTACGTCAAGGCCATCCGCAACCACACGATCACCTTCGGCATCGGCCCCGCCGGAACCGGCAAGACCTACCTGGCCATGGCGATGGCCATCAACGCCCTCCAGCACAAAGAGGTCTCGCGGATCATCCTCACCCGTCCCGCGGTCGAAGCCGGTGAGTCGCTGGGCTACCTGCCGGGCACCCTCAACGAGAAGATCGACCCCTATGTGCGGCCCCTCTACGATGCGCTGCACGATATGGTCGACCCGGAATCGATCCCGCTGCTCATCGAGACCGGCACGATCGAGGTCGCGCCCTTGGCCTACATGCGCGGACGCACGCTCAACGACGCCTTCATCATCCTCGACGAGGCGCAGAACACGACGGCCGAGCAGATGAAGATGTTCCTCACCCGGCTCGGCTTCGGATCCCGCATGGTCGTGACCGGCGACGTCTCCCAGATCGATCTGCCGGGCAAGACCCGCAGCGGGCTCAAGGTCGTCCGTGACATCCTCGCCGGAATCGACGACCTGCAGTTCTGCGAGCTCGGCAGCAAGGACGTCGTCCGGCATTCGCTGGTGACGAAGATCGTCGACGCCTACGACCTGTGGGGGAACGCCGAATGAACACCGAGATCCTCAATGAGACCGACGCCGAGGTGGACCTCGACGAGGTCGTCGCCCTGACCGAATACCTCGGCCAGGCGCTCCACATGCATCCGGGTGCTGAGCTGGCCGTGACCATGGTCGACTCCGCCGCCATGTCCGAACTCCACGTCACATGGATGGACCTCGAGGGCCCGACCGACGTCATGTCCTTCCCCATGGACCAACTCCACCGCGGCGAGCCGGACAGCCCGACCGAAGGCCAGATGGGCGACATCATCATCTGCCCCGAAGTGGCCGCCGCCCAGGCCGAGGCAGCCGGACATTCGACGATGGACGAGATCCTGCTGCTGACGGTGCACGGCTTCCTCCACCTGCTCGGATACGACCACAGCGAGCCGGCTGAGAGGGAGGAGATGTTCGCGCTCCAGCGGCATCTTCTGCTCACCTTCTTCGCCGCTCGCTACGACGGCCGCACCGACATCCCCACTCCCACCGAGGTCTGAGCGTGTTCGCCTTCTTCCTCGGCGCGGCCCTCTGCCTGGTCGTCGCCGCCACCCTCTCTGCCGTGGACGCGGCGCTGATGAACGTGTCCCATCACGCGGTCGAGGAAGCGAAGGACGAAGGCAGCCGCGCGGCCGTGCGAGTGGAGAGGATCCTCGCGGACCTGCCGACGAACATCAACGTCATCATCTTCGTCCGCAACTTCCTCGAGGCGCTGGCCACGGTCTTCATCGCCCTGGCCTATGACTCGTACTATTCGGTGGGACCGCTCATGGTCTTCCTCACGGTGCTGACCGCCTCGGTGGCGGTCTTCATCATCGCCGGCGTCTCACCGCGCACGATCGGCAAACGCCGCTCACTGGCCGTGTGCCTCAACCTCAGCTGGATCGTGCGCATCGTCCTCGTCGTGCTCAAACCGCTGACCCGCATCCTCGTCGTGCTCGGCAACCTGCTGACCCCGGACAAGGTGTACAAGGACGGCCCCTTCGTGACCTCCGAGCAGCTGCGCGACCTCGTGGAGAGAGCGAGCGAATCGGACGTCATCGAAGACGGCGAACGCGAGATGATCCAGTCGGTCTTCAACCTCTCGGACACAGCTGCCAACGAGGTCATGGTCCCGCGCACCGACCTCATCACGGTCGACGCCGAGGTGCCGCTGCAGAAGGCGATCACCCTGTTCTTCCGCTCCGGCTTCTCCCGCATCCCCGTCTGCGGCGAGGACCTCGACGACGTGCGCGGAGTCGCCTACCTCAAGGACGTGGCCAGACGTCTCCATCTCCACCCCGAGGACGCCGACCGGCCCATCGGCTCCCTGGCCCGCAGCGTGCTGTTCGTGCCCGAGACGAAGCCGGCCGACGATCTGCTGCGGCAGATGCAGCTGGACTCCACGCACCTGGCGATCCTCATCGACGAATACGGCGGCACGGCCGGACTCGTGACCATCGAGGACATCGTCGAGGAGATCGTCGGCGAGATCGAAGACGAATACGACAGCGGCGGGGACGAGCTCGTGGCCGCCGAGGACGGCTCGTTCATCATCAGCACACGCATGTCGATCTCGGACTTCGCCGAATACTTCGACGTCAGGATCGACGAGGACGACGTCAACAGCGTCGGCGGCCTGCTCTCGAAGCTCATCGACCGAGTGCCCATCGACGGTTCGCATGCGAACATCGAGGGGCTGCACATCGAAGCGATGGAAGGTCAGGGCCGACGCCACCGCATCACCCACGTCAGGGTCACACGCACAGGACAGGACGCCGCCGAGGCGGCGCAGACCGGAACCGGACGGACGGGGACCAAGGACCGTCCGGGGACGAAGGAAGAGGACTGAGATGGAATTTCGCACGGACTATCCCGACGACTACCGAGCCGGATTCGCCTGCTTCGTGGGACGGCCGAACACCGGCAAGTCGACGCTGACGAATGCGCTGGTGGGGGAGAAGGTCGCGATCACCTCGGCGAAGCCGCAGACGACCCGCCACACGATCCGCGGCATCGTCCACCGTGAGGACCATCAGCTCATCCTCATCGATACGCCGGGGCTGCACAAGCCGCGGACTCTGCTGGGATCGCGGCTCAACGACCTCGTGGCCTCGACGCTCAACGAGGTCGACGTGATCGGCTTCTGCCTGCCTGCCGATGAGCCCATCGGTCCGGGCGACCGGTACATCGCCTCACAGCTCGCACTCCTCGACGGTCGGACCCCGATCGTGGCGCTGGTGACGAAGGTCGACCTCGTGCCCAAGGACAAGGTCGCCGAGGCGCTTCTGGCCGTCGGTGAGCTCGCGGACTTCGCCGACGTGGTCCCCGTCTCCGCGGCCGAAGGATTCCAGGTCGACACCGTCGACTCCGTGCTGGCCGGTCATCTGCCCGTCTCGCCCCCGCTCTATCCCGACGGTGACCTCACCGACGAGCCGGAGGAGACGATGATCGCCGAGCTCGTCCGCGAGGCCGCGCTCGAAGGGGTGCGCGATGAGCTGCCGCACTCCTTGGCTGTGCAGGTCGAGGAGATGTATCCGCGGGAGGGGCGCAGCGAGGACAACCCGCTGTGGAACGTCCACGTCAACCTCTTCGTCGAACGTCCCAGCCAGAAGGCCATCATCATCGGCAAAGGCGGCGGCCGACTGAAGGCGATCGGCTCGGAGTCCCGACGCGGGATCGAGAATCTGCTCGGCACCAAGGTCTACCTCGACCTCCATGTCAAGGTCGCCAAGGACTGGCAGAGGGATCCAAAGGCGCTCGGACGCCTCGGCTTCGATTTCAGCTGACGGCGCCTCTGCGCCCCGGAGGCTCGGTCGACCCGATCCGGAATCCGACGAGCCGGTTGCCGCGGAAAAGCAGTGCTGTGACGGTGGGCACCCTCGACTGCCCGGGTTGAACCGGGTCCTCGGGCCTGCCTTAGACTAGGCCGAGTGAATGCCGAGCAGACTCTGGTCGCACTGAGCGACCGATCCCCACAGGTTGCCCCCGAAGAGCTCATCGCGGGACTCGTGCCCCCGCCGCAGTTCCAGGACGTGTCCTTCGACAGCTATCGCACCGACCCGGCTGAGCCGTCCCAGGAGGAGGCGCGCACCAAGCTGCGCCAGTTCACCGAGCAGTCGAACTCGCCGGGGCTGCTGAGTCGTCTGTTCTCGAAGCGCGGCTCCGGTGCCAAGGGAGTCTACCTCGACGGAGGATACGGCGTGGGCAAGACCCATCTGCTCGCCTCCGCCTGGCACGCCAATGCCAAACCCGCCACGTTCGGCACCTTCGTCGAGTACACGAATCTCGTCGGAGCCCTCGGCTTCGCCCGGGCCAGAGACGATCTGTCGCAGATGAAGCTCGTCTGCGTCGACGAGTTCGAACTCGACGACCCGGGCGACACGGTGCTCATGTCCCGCCTCATGCGGGAGCTCACCGACGCCGGGGTGAAGATCATCGCCACGTCGAACACCCTTCCCGGTTCGCTGGGGGAGGGGCGGTTCGCCGCGCAGGACTTCCTGCGGGAGATCCAGGCCCTGGCCGATCAGTTCGAGGTCTACCGGATCGACGGGCAGGACTATCGTCACCGGGCCCTGAGCTCCCCGGCCAAGCCGCTGGACGAAGCTGAGCTGAACGCGGCCGCGGACGAACTCGACGGAGTCGTCGCCCGCGATGACTTCGCCACACTGCTCTCCCACCTGTCCACCGTCCACCCCTCCCGCTACGGGCGGATGGTCGACGGCATCGACGCAGCTGTGTGGGAGAACGTGACGACGATCGAGAACGAGAGTGTGGCGCTGCGATTCGTCGCGCTCGTCGACCGGCTCTACGATCGCAACGTCCACATCATCAACTCCGGCGCCGCACTGGACAAGATCTTCACCGAGGACTCGCTGTCCGGCGGCTACCGGAAGAAGTACATGCGCTGCCTGTCCCGGCTCACGGCGCTCTCGTCCTGAGGGCCGGCCTCCTGCCGGCAGCGCTCACCGCAGTGTGAGCAGCTCGAATATGGCCAGATCCGGCACCCAATCGGGCAGGCCGATGAGTTTGAGCGCACACCAGACGATGAGCGCCACGAATGCCGCGGTCACAGCTGCGATCGTCCACCGCACCCACAGGCGCTGAGCCATGACCCACTGCGTCCATCTCTCGACATTCACACGCACGAAGTGCAGCAGCCGCTGCGCCCACTGGAACTCGCTGGAGATGACGAACAGGCCGATGATGACGATGAGCCATCCCGGCCCGGGCAGGGGGACCAGCGAGAGTCCGATGAGCACGATGAGCGTGCCGAGACCCCCGACGACGCTGCGATAGATGCGAGCGGTATGAGCGTTCGCCAGCACCGTCCGACGCCAGCGGAGGAATCCCAGTCGCAGTTTGCGCCACGGTCTGGGAGCTTGTCGATGATGGCGTGGCAGCCAGCCCTTGGGCCGGTCGCGCGGGTGATCGGCATTCACCCAACCACTATAGAATGCGGACCCTGAAAGCTTGATCTAAGGGTGTGAGCACGATCACCCGATTCCGATTTTGCGTATGCCGCCACCTGCGTATAGAGTTATATCTCGTTGCGAGGGAAACCGAGCAGACGAAATGCGGATGTGGCTCAGTTGGTAGAGCATCACCTTGCCAAGGTGAGGGTCGCGGGTTCGAGTCCCGTCATCCGCTCGGAGGCGTCATGGCACTGCCTTGGCGGTGGCGTGGCCGAGAGGCGAGGCAGCGGCCTGCAAAGCCGTATACACGGGTTCGAATCCCGTCGCCACCTCGGATGGCCAGCAGGAATGCTGGTCAACCAGCGCGATTGGCGCAGCGGTAGCGCGCTTCCTTCACACGGAAGAGGTCACTGGTTCGATCCCAGTATCGCGCACAGGGACCATGCGGTTCCGGTGCAACAACAGAATAGAGCGCGATTGGCGCAGCGGTAGCGCGCTTCCCTGACACGGAAGAGGTCACTGGTTCGATCCCAGTATCGCGCACAGAAGAAGCCCCGGGCACACAGCCCGGGGCTTCGTGCATTCGCGAAGCGGCCACAGGCCGATGTGTGGCCGTCATGTTGCAGGTCTGACACCTGAGAGGCATGAGGCGAGAGGCCCGTTTGCTAGTACGCTAGATGTCGTACACAACGACGAAGACTTCGGAGCACCTATGTCTACTCCCCAGAACCCGTACGGATCGGGCGACGGTACGCCCGGCCAGAATGCCGACGGCCAGGGCCCCAACAGCCAGAGCCCGAACAGCCAGCCGCCGAACGCCCCCGGCTATGGCAATGATCAGAACTCGGGCCAGGCTCCTCCTCAGTACGGTTCGCAGCCATCCCAGCCGAACTACGGTCAGGACGGAAACGAGGGTGCGCAGGGATACGGACAGCAGCCCCCGCAGTACGGTTCGCAGCCGCAGTACGGAGCGTCGAACGACCAGAGCCAGCCCTATGGTTCGCAGCCCGGGCGTGCGCAGGACCCGTACGCTCAGAACCCGTACGGCCAGGATCAGTACGGTCAGGATCCGTACGCCCAGAACTCATACGGCCAGAATCAGTACGGGCAGAACCCGTACGATGCCCACGCGCAGGGCTATGACGCGAACCAGTACGGACAGCAGCCGGCATATGCCGGAGAGGGCGGGTCCTCCGACCAGTTCATCCCGGCCAACCCCAACGCCGCCTATGGTCAGTACCCCTCGGGGACGGGGGGCAGCACCTCGAAGAACATCTGGGGCATTCTCGCCCTCATCGGCGGCATCGTCGGCGTCCTCGGGGCGTTTGTGTTCGGTGGCGGTGCTCTGTTCGGCATCGCTGCGATCATCTTCGGCTTCGTCGGACTCTCAGCGGTCAAGAAGGGACTGGCGAACAACAAGGGCCTCAACATCTGGGGCATCGTCCTCGGTGGTCTGTCGATCCTGATCTCGATCGTCGTGATCATCGCCACTGTGATGTTCGGCGCGTTCATCTTCAAGGCGGCCGACGAGGCCGCCAGCTCTTCCGCTTCTCCCGACGCCAGCCAGGGCGCGGGCCAGGATCCGAGCCAGGGTGCCGGCGGCTCGGACGGCGGTCAGGCCGCACCCGCACAGGGCAGCGAGACCCGGATCGGCGATGACGTCACTGCGACCGTGCAGGTCCGCTCCGGCACCGCAAGCGAATACGCCTCGGGCACTGATGCGTCCAATGGTCAGATCGCCATCGTCACGATGACCGTCAAGAACAGCTCGAGTTCCGATATCGAGATGACTCTGGCGAACATGAAGGCCACCGACGGCAGCGGCAAGGAGTACGACGACGTCTTCGACGGTTCGAAGTTCAAGGGCTCGCTCGCCTTCACCGACCCGGTGCCCGCCGGTGGCGAGACGACTTACGAACTCGCATTCGGCGTTCCCGCAGCCGAACTCGATGCCATGCACATCAAGCTGTCGCTGCCCGAGGACCTCGGAGCCGGCAAGGACTTCGAGTTCTATAAGCAGTGATGCTCTGAACCGGCTCGCCGAGGTGTTTCGCCGCGACCTCGACGCGCCTGGGTGCGAAGCGACAGGCTCAGTATGGGTGGCAGTCTCACGACTGCCGCCCAACTGATTTCGTGCCAGCGGATTGGTACTAGAATCTTGAGGACGAGAAGTCCTCACATCAGACGAACGGAGAAGATCAGTGGCAGCAGACAGCATTGACTGTGCGGGTGAGAGCATTCCTTGGAAAGAGGGGCTGACCGGAACGGAGATCTTCTCCTCCGACCGCACGGTCATTGCGATGTGGCTGGGCGGCGAACCCGCCGACCTCAGCCGCGAACTGCAGGCCGGGGACGTGATCGCACCGATCACCATCGACTCCGAGGCCGGACTCGACATCCTCCGCCACTCGACCGGACACGTGACCGCACAGGCCGTCCAGGAGCTCTTCCCCGGCACCAAACTCGGCATCGGGCCCTACATCACCGACGGCTACTACTTCGACTTCGACGTCGCCGAGCCCTTCACCCCCGAGGACCTCAAGGCGATCCAGAAGAAAGCCGCCCAGATCGTCAAGTCCGGACAGACCTTCAACCGCGTCGTCGTCACCGAGGCCGAGGCCCGTGAGCGGATGGCGAACGAGCCGTACAAGCTCGAACTCATCGGCGACAAGGGGCAGGGCTCCGACGACTCCGCCTCCGTCGAGGTCGGTTCCGGTGAGCTCACCGTCTACGAGAACGTCGATCGCAAGGGTGAGGTCGTGTGGCAGGACCTCTGCCGCGGGCCTCACCTGCCGAACACCAAACTCATCGGCAACGGCTTCGCCATCACCCGGTCCTCGGCGGCCTACTGGCGCGGCGATCAGGCCAATGCGAGCCTCCAGCGCGTCTACGGCACCGCCTGGGCGACGAAAGAGGACCTCAAGGCCTATCAGGACCGCATCGCCGAGGCCGAGCGTCGCGACCACCGCAAGCTCGGCGCCGAGCTCGACCTGTTCTCCTTCCCCGAGGAGCTCGGCTCCGGATTGCCCGTCTTCCACCCCAAGGGCGGTGTGATCAAGCGCGAGATGGAGGACTACGTCCGGGCCCGTCACATCGAAGAGGGCTTCGAGTACGTCGGCACCCCGCACATCTCCAAGGAGACCCTCTACTTCACCTCCGGCCATCTGCCGTACTACGGGGAGAACATGTTCCCCGCGATGTCCGTCGACGAGGTCCGCGACGAAACCGGCGCCGTCGTCAAAGAGGGCACCCCGTACCGCCTCAAGGCGATGAACTGCCCGATGCACAACCTCATCTATCGCTCCCGCGGCCGGTCCTACCGCGACCTGCCGCTGCGACTGTTCGAGTTCGGCACCGTCTACCGCGACGAAGCCTCGGGCGTCATCCACGGGCTCACCCGCGTCCGAGCCCTGACTCAAGACGACTCGCACTCCTATGTCGCCCAGGAGGACGCCGGAGCGGAGATCCGTCACCTGCTGAACTTCGTGCTCAGCCTGCTGCGTGACTTCGGTCTCGACGACTTCTACCTGGAGCTGTCCACCCGCGACGAGGAGGGGAAGAAGGCCGACAAGTTCATCGGCTCCGACGAGCAGTGGGAAGAGGCGACGAAGGTCCTCGAGGAGGTCGCGGAGGAGACCGGCCTCGAACTCGTCCCCGATCCCGGCGGCGCCGCCTTCTACGGACCGAAGATCTCCGTCCAGGCCCGCGACGCCATCGGCCGCACCTGGCAGATGTCGACGGTCCAACTCGACTTCAACCAGCCCGAGCGCTTCGACCTCGAATACGTCGCCGCCGACGGAACACGTCAGCAGCCGGTGATGATCCACTCCGCGAAGTTCGGCTCCATCGAGCGGTTCCTCGGTGTGCTCACCGAGCACTACGCGGGGGCGTTCCCTGCCTGGCTGGCCCCTGTCCAGGTCACCTGCATCCCCGTGGCCGAGGAGTTCAACGACTACCTCGCCGAGGTGGCCGCCCAGCTGCGTGCGGCCGGTGTCCGCGTCGAGATCGACGACAGCGACGACCGATTCGGCAAGAAGATCCGCAACGCCTCGAAGTCGAAGGTTCCCTTCACCCTCATCGCCGGCGGAGAGGACCGCGATGCCGGCGCCGTGTCCTTCCGCTTCCGCAGCGGTGAACAGGACAACGGAGTGCCCGTCGCCGAGGCGGTCCGCCGGATCCTCGACGCGATCGAGACCAAGGCCCAAGTATGACCGCAGGCGGCGAGGACACGACCGCACAGGACCACCCGGGCGGCGGCAGCCTCGGCGAGGGGATCCCCTATCCCGAATCCGCCGCGGGTTTCCCCGGCGAACCCGACGGCTTCCAACGTCTGTGGACGCCGCATCGGATGGTCTACATCGACGGCCAGGACAAGCCGAAGGACGCTGGTGTCGCCGAATGCCCGTTCTGTGCAGCTCCGACGAAGACCGACGAGGACGGACTCATCGTCGCCCGCGGCGAGACGGTGTACGCGGTGCTCAATCTCTATCCGTACAACCCGGGGCACCTGCTCATCTGCCCCTACCGTCATGTCGCCGATTACACTGAACTGACCGACGCGGAGACCGTCGAACTCGCACACTTCTCCCAGAAGGCGATGCGGGTGATCCGCGCAGTCTCCGGCCCGCACGGATTCAACCTGGGGATGAACCAGGGACCGGTCGCCGGGGCCGGCATCGCCGCCCACCTGCACCAGCACATCGTGCCCAGATGGGGCGGGGACGCGAACTTCCTGCCCGTGATCGCCCAGACCAAGGCCCTGCCGCAAGTGCACGCCGACGTGCAGGCACGCCTGTCGAAAGAATGGAACCGATGAATCCCGAAGACCTCGACACCCTCGCCGAGTACTCCTCTCCGACGCTGCGCGGGGACGAAGCCGTCATCACGATCCGGCGGCCCGACCTCGAGTCCAACAGCTATCTGTCCCAGCTGTTCGCGTTCGGAGGGGACAGCCCGCGTCGTCTCACCCACGCCTGGCACGACTCGAACCCACAGGTCCATGCGAACTGGTCGGGTCTTCTCAGCGCCGAGAAGACGACCCCCGCGCAGCTCTTCGTCGGCTCCACCCTGGAGACGGCGCACCAGATCACGGACAATCACCTCGGTGTGTCCGAGTACGCCATCGACGACCTCGGCTCCCGCGCCCTCTACGTCGCCCGTGTGGCGGAATCCGGACGCTACGGACTCGATGAGGACGTCCCCGCCGCCGAGGAGGCCCCACGACGGATCACCTCGTCGGCCTATCTCAGCAACGGCCTCGGCTACACGGAGGACCGTCGGGCGAAGGCATTCCTCGTCGACCTCGCCGAACCCGGGCTCGGCAAGGTCGGGCTTCGGGGCGCCTCGGAGGTGCCGCTGGCGACCCTGCTGAGCACCCCGGACTCCGATGTCCACGACCCGCAGTTCTCTCCTGCCGGCGACCGGATCTCGGTCGTCGCGGCACTCCGCCCCGATCGGGGGCACCCCGATCTGCGGTCGACCGTCTGGCTGCTCGGAGAAGAGGAGCCGAAGCCTCTGGAGCTGCCCTCGATGTCGGTGAGCCTGCACCTGTGGATCGACGAGGACACGGTGCTGCTGCTCGGCAATGCGCTGACTCGGGACGAACTCGACTTCGTAGGACAGATGCCCGGTCTCTTCGTCCACGACCGTCGCACCGGATCGACGCGGCGGCTGACCGACCCGGAGACGGTCGCCCTCGCACCGATCCGCCCGCAGCTGGTCGGCGGAGCGGTCATCGCCGTCGTCGACACCGACGGAGCCTCCCGGCTCGTCCGCATCGACCTGCAGTCCGAGGGCCTCGGCCTCGACGAGCTGGACTTCCTCAGCGATGACAGGACCGTCGTGGGCGGCTTCGACGTCAACGACACGACCCTCGTCTTCACCGGCTCCACGCCGACCTCCCCGGCCGTGCTCGCACGTCTCGACCTCGCGGCCGCCGCGGCGCCGACCATCCTCAAGCAGCATCCGGCGCCGGCGAACTCCGTGGTGCCCGAGGTGCTGCGGGTCGCCGGAGAAGGCGGGACCATCACCGGGTGGCTGGCGAAGCCGCGCGGAGAGGGGCCGTTCCCCATCATCCTCAACATCCACGGCGGACCCTTCGCCCAATACACCCACGGCTGGTTCGACGAGACCCAGGTGCTCACCTCGGCAGGCTTCGCCGTCGTGTACTCGAACCCCCGCGGCTCCGGCGGACGCACTCGCAGCTGGGGGACCGCAGTGCAGGGCGACATGGCGGATCCGGCCATGGCCGATGTGCTGGCCGTGCTCGAACACGCACTGCAGAGCAATCCCGATCTCGACGCCGACCGAATCGGCGTTCAGGGCGGGTCCTACGGCGGCTACCTCACGGCCATGACCATCGCCGCCGATCGCCGATTCCGCGGTGCCATCGTCGAACGCGGCTACCTCGACCCCGACAGCTTCGTGGGCACCTCCGACATCGGGCGCTTCTTCACCGAGGAATACACGAGCCGCAATCCGCAGTCGATCCTGCGCCAGTCGGCGCTGGCCCGCGCCGACCAAGTGGGGACACCGACGCTGGTCATGCATTCGGAGCTCGACCTCCGCTGCCCGCTGGAGCAGGCGCAGCAGTACTACGCGGCCCTGCAGCGGGCCGGTGTCGATACCGAGATGCTCATCTTCCCCGGCGAGAACCACGAGCTGTCCCGGGCAGGGCAGCCGCGCCATCGTCGGCAGCGATTCGAAGCCGTCCTCGACTGGTGGGACCGTCATCTCACCGGTGGCGAAGAAACCGGCTCGGCCGCGTCCGACTGAGCCGATGAACGATTTCCTCGCCGTCACGGCGATCAGCCGATCCCACTGTTCCCGAATGCTCAGGCCGAGAGCCGACTTGGTCAGGGCAGCGAGTAGCCGATATCGTTCTCTGGACCGCTGTCGCGCTCTTGCCGAAAACCCCCAGCGTCACTATTCTGCAAACACTTGCGTCCCCTCGCCGTCGACCACTGGAGAACCATGAAACCTCGTAAAGCCTCACGGGTCGTATTACTCAATGAGCGCGACGAGGTTCTCCTGATTCGAGCCCAGGACCTGCTGGCCCCGAGCCACCAGTGGTGGATGACCTGCGGCGGCGGTTCCGAACTCGGCGAATCGGCGGCGCAGACCGCAGCTCGGGAGCTCGCCGAGGAGACCGGAATCGAATGCGAACCGCACGAACTCATCGGCCCCTTGGCGACCCGGGACGAAGTCTTCGAATTCACCGAGAAGTCTCTGCGCCAGCTCGAGACGTACTTCGCGTTCCGCACGAGCGAGGACATCGAACTCGAGGACGCGGTCTGGACGGACATCGAGAAGCGCAGCCTGCTGGAATTCCGCTGGTGGACGCGCGAGCAGCTGATGGCCACGACCGAGACCATCTACCCGAAGAACCTGCTGAGCCTCATCGATCTGGCCACGGCGGGGTCCGTGCCCGAAGTGCCGCTGGTCATCGACTGAACCGGCGCGGCCGGGTCGCCTCGGCGGCTCAGCCCGGGCGGGCCGAGCGGAGAGCCGCGACGAGCGTATAGACTTGAGTGGCTGTAACTACAGGAAGGAACACCAGTGGCAGGTCATTCCAAATGGGCAACGACTAAACACAAGAAAGCTGCAATCGATGCCAAGCGCGGCAAGCTCTTCGCCAAGCTGATCAAGAACATCGAGGTTGCCGCACGCAACGGTGGACCTGACCCCGACGGCAACCCGACGCTCTTCGACGCGATCCAGAAGGCCAAGAAGAACTCCGTTCCGGCCGACAACATCAGCCGCGCGGTCAAGCGCGGCGGAGGCCTCGACGGCTCGGGCGTCAACTACGAGACGATCATGTACGAAGGCTACGCCGCCGGCGGTGTGGCCCTGCTCATCGAATGCCTCACCGACAACCGCAACCGTGCCGCCTCCGAGGTGCGCGTGGCCGTCACCCGCAACGGCGGTTCGATGGCCGATCCGGGTTCGGTGACCTACAACTTCAATCGCAAGGGCGTCATCATCGTCAGTGCTGAGGAGACCGACGAAGAGGCCATCCTGCTGGCGACCATGGACGCCGGAGCCGAGGAGGTCAAGGAATCGGGCGAGAAATTCGAGATCATCTGCGAAGCGACCGATCTCGTGGACGTCCGCACGGCTCTCGTCGACGCCGGAATCGACTACGACTCGGCCGATGCCTCGTTCGTGCCCGAGCTCGAGGTCGACCTCGACGCCGAGACCGCGCAGAAGGTCTTCAGCCTCATCGATGCGCTCGAGGACTGCGACGACGTCCAGAACGTGTACTCGAACGCCGACGTCAGCGATGAGGTCCTCGCCGAACTCGATGCCTGATGCGAATCCTCGGCGTTGACCCCGGACTGACCCGCTGCGGGCTCGGCATCATCGACACCCTGCCGGCGCGGAAGGTCGCAATGGTCGCCGTCGATGTGCTCCGGACGCCGTCGGCGGACTCCGTGGACCTCCGTCTCGGAGTCATCGCCGAGGCCTTCGACACCTGGCTGGACACCTACCGGCCCGACATGGTCGCCATCGAACGCGTCTTCGCCCGCAATGACGTCTCGACGATCATGGGCACGGCCCAGGCCTCCGGGCTGACGATGGGTCTGGCCGCTCGCCGCGGTCTGCCCGTGGCCATGCACACGCCTTCGGAGGTCAAAGCGGCGATCACCGGTTCGGGCCGTGCCGACAAGAAGCAGGTCACGACGATGGTGACGAGGATCCTCGGACTCGAGGCCCCTCCGAAGCCCGCCGACGCCGCCGATGCCCTGGCGATCGCCATCTGCCACTCGTGGAGAGGGGCGCTGAGCGCCCAGTCGACGCCGGGACAGAACAAGGACCTCACCGAGCGCAAGGCGGGCGGCCGGCAGGGGTCCGGTCTGACGAAGGCCCAGCAGCAGTGGGCAGCGGCCATGCGCCGGACGAAGTGACCTCCGGCGCGCGGGGGACGAGCCTGGTGGAACCGCCTCGGGAACGGTGCGGGAAGAGTCTCCGGCGTGCCGGGGCCGGCTGGCGACGGGTTCCTGCTAGCCTGGAATCGTACACGTGTTCCCACTCGAAAGGCAGTTCGTGATCAGTTTCCTCAGCGGCACGGTGCATCGGATCGCAGCTGACCACCTCGTCGTCCTCACCTACGGGATCGGCCGCAAGGTCCATGTCACTCCAGATACTCTCGTGGGCGCCCGTCACGGAGCGGAGATCGAACTGGTCACCAGCCTCGTCGTGCGCGAGGACTCGCTGACCCTCTACGGATTCGGCACCGAGGACGAGAACAACACCTTCGAAGTGCTCCTGACGATCTCCGGCATCGGCCCCAGGCTGGCCATGGCGATCCTGTCAGTGATGGGACCTGACGAGCTCGCCGCCGCGATCACGAATCAGGACGCCAACGCACTGACCCGCGTCCCGGGGATCGGGAAGAAAGGGGCCTCGCGGATCATCCTCGAACTCGAGAACAAGCTTCCGAAGCCCGCCGCCTCCACGCCCGGGCCGAGCCTGTCCTTCGGCGGCGGCAACCAGCAGGTCGTCGATGCGCTCGTGGGACTCGGCTGGAAGGAGCCGCAGGCCGAAGAGGTCGTGGCCGACGTCGCCAAGGAGGCCGGCGCTGACGCCGGAACCTCCGTTCTGCTCAAGGCCGCTCTCAAGGTTCTGGGTGCACGGAAATGACCGGCGTCTTCGAGCCCGAACCCGAGGGCGGGGGACAGGAGGCCTCCTACGAGATGGACTTCGGCGATCAGGGACTGACCGGAGCCGAACGCGACCGGCTCGTGTCCGGGCAGGCGGAGACGGCCGAACGGGATGCGGAAGCGGCTCTGCGGCCCAAGGGCCTGGCCGACTTCATCGGCCAACCCCAGGTGCGTGAGCAGCTCTCGCTCGTCCTCGATGCGGCGAAAGCCCGGCAGAAGGCTCCTGACCATGTTCTGCTGTCCGGCCCGCCGGGACTGGGCAAGACGACCCTGGCGATGATCATCGCGCACGAGATGGGTTCGAGTCTGCGTGTGACGTCGGGTCCTGCCGTGCAGCACGCCGGTGATCTCGCCGCCATCCTGTCCTCCCTCGAGGAGGGCGAAGTGCTCTTCATCGACGAGATCCATCGGATGGCCCGCGCCGCCGAGGAGATGCTCTATGTGGCGATGGAGGATTTCCGCGTCGACGTCATCGTCGGAAAGGGCCCCGGCGCGACCGCGATTCCGCTCGATCTCCCGCAATTCACCCTCGTCGGGGCCACCACCCGTTCCGGCCTCCTGCCGGCACCGCTGCGCGACCGCTTCGGCTTCACCGCCCTGCTCGACTTCTACTCGAGCACGGATCTGCTCACGGTGCTCGAGCGCTCGGCCCGGATGCTCGGCATCGATGCGCAGCTGGCGGGGCTGGAGGAGATCTCCACCCGGTCCCGCGGCACACCGCGGATCGCGAACCGCCTGCTCCGCCGGGTCCGGGACTGGGCCCAGGTCAGAGGCAGCGGCGTCATCGACGAAGAGGCCGCCGTCAACGCCCTGCACGTGTACGAGGTCGACGCCCTCGGACTCGACCGCCTCGACCGCTCCGTGCTGCACGTGCTGTGCAAGCGCTTCGGCGGGGGACCGGTGGGGCTGGGAACTCTGGCCGTCTCGGTCGGCGAGGAGGCCGACACCGTCGAGACGGTGTCCGAACCGTATCTCGTGCGGGAGGGCCTCATCAGCCGCACACCACGAGGGCGCGTGGCCACCTCGGCGGCCTGGAAGCATCTGGAAATGCAGATCCCAGCAAATTATGAGTACTGAACCCCGCATATGAGTTCGCCATCGGCAGTGAGGACGAACTAAGCTGGTTCACTGGTTCATTCATATGAAAGGCTGATATCTGTGGATTTGTTGATCCCTCTTGCGCTTGCCGCGCTGCTCATCTTCTTCCTCTTCAATTCTCGGCGCAAGCAGAAAGCGCGTGCGGAGCAGATTAAGTCGGGTCTCGTCCCCGGTGCAACCGTGATGACCACCTTCGGTGTCTTCGGCACGGTCCTGTCGATCGACGAGGAGAGCAACCAGGTGACCATCGAATCCGGTCCCGGGACCGTTCTGCGAGTCCACCGCCAGGCCATCGGCCAGATCGAGAACCCCGAGGCCTCCGCTCCGGTCGATGCTCCCGTCGCCGACACTCCGGCCGCTGATGCGGCCCCTGCGGATCCGGCGGAGAAGCCGGCGATCACCGATGCCGAACTCGATGCCATGAACGCGCGCAAGCGCGCTGAGCAGGATTCGGAGTCCGAGACTGCGGACGCCGCCGATGAAGCCGATTCCGTCAGCGACGATGCGCCGGAGGCGACCGACGCCGATGCTGCGACGACGGAAGGCGAGGCACAGGACGCTGCCGAGATCGATTCGGACGTCGATGACGCCGACTCCTCCGATTCGGATACCGACAAGAAGAACTGATCCGTCCTCGCACTCTGCTCCCGATCGAAAGCTGAAACGTGTCCGATATCGAAGAAAAGCCACGTCCTGGTCTGCGCTTCCTGTGGCTGACGATCGTCACCCTGGTGCTCGCCGGCATCATCGCTGCCGGAGTCATCTGGTCGAACGCCACGACGACTCCCAAGCTCGCACTTGATCTCGAGGGCGGAACGTCGATCATCCTGGAACCGCAGGTGTCGAAGGGCACGGACATCAGCAAGGAGCAGCTCGACCAAGCCGTCGCCATCATCCGCCAGCGCGTTGACTCGACGGGTGTGTCCGAAGCGGAGATCACGACGCAGGGCGATCGCAACATCGTCGTGAATCTTCCGGGCAACCCCGATGAGGAGACGCGCAACCTCGTCCGCTCCTCCGCCCAGCTCGTGTTCCGCCGTGTGGCGCTGGTCGGCGATCCGCGCTCACAGGAGCAGATCCAGAAGGAACAGGAGAAGAGCGGCGACAGCGGCGACAAGTCCGGTTCCGATGACGGACTCAGCGACGAAGAGCGCAAGCGACTCGAGGACCTCACCGGCGCCGACGGCGGCGGTGACGGGCAGGGCCAGGACCAGGCTCCTTCCGGCGGCGGCGAAGTCGCGAAAGCAGGAGGCACGGCTGCGGACAAAGCCGATAAGGGCTCGAAGGATTCGAAGTCGGCCGGCGGCGGGAAAGAGTCCGCGGCCGAGGGCGCAGAGGGCAGCGGTTCGAGCGATGACACTAAGGTCACCGACTCGACGCCGCGGCCGCTGTTCGACCCCGAGAAGGATGCGAGCGAATGGCAGACCGATTCCATCATCAAGGAATACACCGAGCTCGACTGCACGGATCCGAAGAACCGCACGGGCGGTGAGCAGCAGCCCGCCGACAAGCCCGTCGTCTCGTGTTCTCACGACGGCAAGGCCAAATACATCCTCGGCCCGGTCGAACTCGCCGGCGACCACCTGGCCGATGCGAACGCCGGCTACGCCTCGGGTGCGAACGGCGTGCAGACCAACCAGCCTGCCGTCAACCTCGAATTCGACTCGACCGGACGGGAGATCTTCAAGCAGATCACCTCGGACATCACCGGAAAGCAGCAGCCGTACAACCAGTTCGCCATCGAACTCGACGGCCTCGTGCTCTCGGCGCCGAGCTCGAACGCGGTGATCTCCGACGGCAAGGCACAGATCACCGGCGACTTCAGTCTCGACGAGGCGCAGACACTGGCCGATCAGCTCAAGAACGGCTCCCTGCCGCTGAGCTTCCAGGTTCAGAGCGAGGATCAGATCTCACCGACGCTGGGTTCGAACTATCTCAAGATCGGTCTGCTCACGGGCCTCGTGGGCCTCCTCCTCGTCGTCGTCTACTCGCTGCTGCAGTACCGGGTGCTCGGCCTCGTCACGGTCTCGAGCCTCGTCGTCGCCGGTGTGCTCACCTATCTTCTTCTGCTTCTCGCGTCCTGGAGATACGGCTATCGCCTGTCGCTGGCGGGCGTGGCCGGTATCATCATCGGAATCGGTATGGCGGCGGACTCGTTCATCGTCTACTTCGAACGCGTCCGGGACGAGCTGCGCAGCGGCAGAAATCTGCTCTCGGCCGTGGAGGTCGGATGGGATCGGGCCAAGCGCACGATCTACGCCTCGAAGGCCGTGAACATGCTCGCCGCGGTCATCCTCTACATCCTGGCGGTCGGGTCGGTGCGCGGATTCGCCTTCACCCTGGGGCTGACCGTGATCATCGACGTGCTCATCGTCTTCCTCTTCACCCACCCGATGCTGCAGGTGCTGGCCCGGACGAAGTTCTTCGGCGAAGGCCACCCGATGTCGGGTATGGATCCGCGTCTGCTCGGAGTCAGACCCGCCGGCTATCGCGGTGCGCTCAACCTCTCCATCGACGATAAGGACAAGACCCCGGAAGCCAAGCGCCGGGAGAAGGCGCGTCTGCGCAAGGCCGGACTCGACGACGCAGAGGACTCCGCTGCCGACACCTCGGCCGCGACCACCGAGCCGGCGGCATCGTCGCCGGCGCCCGAGCCCGGCAAGAAGAAGCGGAAGTCGGCCGTCGGCGGTTCGATCGCCGAACGCAAGCGCAAGAAGACCGAGGGCTCTGAGACGGAGTCGGCCGCAGGCGGGCCCGAGGCGGAATCCGAGACGCCTGACACCGAGGCTCCTGACACCGAGGCTCCTGACACCGAGGCTCCTGACACCGAGGCTCCTGACACCGAGGCGGGGAACGCCTCCGCGAATGGGGCTTCAGCCGCGAACACGGCGAAGGACACGGCAGCCCGGTCCCGCCTGAACGGCGGATCGATCGCCGAACGCAAAGCGGCGGCGCGACGCGCCGCCGAGGACACAGCTGCCGACGAGGGCAAGGAGGCAGACAAGTGAAACGGTTCTTTGCCTGGGGCAACCGCCTCCACAGCGGCGAATCATCGATCCCCTTCGTCGGCAAGGCGAAGCTGTGGTTGGGAATCGCCGGAGTCCTCGTGATCCTCTCCCTGCTCGTCCCCCTCGTCGCCGGATTCAACTTCGGCATCGCCTTCAAGGGCGGTTCGCAGTTCCAGGTCGACCACGTCACCGACACCTCCGCCGCGAAGGGCGAGAAGATCGTCACCGATGTGGTCCCCGCCTCCGAACCCAGACTGACGCCGACGAGCGACACGGCCGTGCAGATCGAGACGAACCAGCTCACAGACGCTCAGATGCAGGAAGTCCGCGACGCGCTCGTCGCCGGCTACGACGCCGAGCCCCAAGAGGTCACCTCGACCTTCGTCGGACCCGAATGGGGCCAGGACGTGACCTCGAAGATGATCCGTGCACTCGTGATCTTCGTGGGGATCGCCTTGGTCGTGATGGCCCTGTACTTCCGCACGTGGAAGATGTCGATCGCCGCCATCGTCGGGCTCTTCGCCGTGATGATCGTGACCATGGGCATCTACTCGGCCACCGGCTTCGAAGTCACCCCCGAAGCCATCATCGGCTTCCTCACCGTGCTCAGCTTCTCGCTCTACGACACGGTCGTGGTCTTCGACAAGATCCGCGAGAACACTGCCCGATTCCAGGACAAGCGCAAGCTGAAGTTCTCTGAACTGGTCAACCTCGGCGTGAACCAGACGACGGTGCGCTCGATCAACACCTCGGTGGTGTCCGTGCTGCCGATCGCCTCGATCCTGTTCATCGGAGTGTTCCTGCTCGGCGCCGGCACCCTCGTCGATATCTCTCTGTCGCTGTTCATCGGTACGATAGTGGCAGCCGCGTCGACGCTGTTCGTCGCCAGCCCGCTCTATGCGCTCCTTCGCGCCAACGAACCGGCGGTGCAGGAGCAGGAGAAGGCCGTGCGTGAACTACGCTTGAAGAACGGGGATGCAGACGTCCCACCGGTGATCCACTCCGAAGTCTGACCCCGAGAGAGGAGATGTTGTGGCTTCGTCCGCTGAATCGCGCCGTCCGCGAGGCATCTCCCGCTTAGCCTGGTGGGCGGCCAGGGCACAGAACAACCCCGGCTACCCACGAGTGCTCGGCCCGATGATCCGGGCCCTGCAGTCGAACCATCCGAAAGCGGACATCGACCTCGTCGTGCGAGCCTACAAGGTCGCCGAGGAGGCCCACCGCGGGCAGACCCGGAAGTCCGGCGACGCCTACATCACGCATCCGATCGCGGTGGCGACCATCCTCGCCGAGATCGGCATGCTCCCGGTCACCCTCGCCGCGGCTCTGCTCCACGACACCGTCGAGGACACCTCCTATTCGCTCGACGAGCTGACCGAGGAGTTCGGCTCCGAGGTCGCGGCCATGGTCGACGGGGTGACCAAGCTCGACAAGCTCACCTACGGCCAGGCCGCCCAGTCCGAGACCGTGCGCAAGATGATCGTGGCCATGGCCAAGGACATCCGGGTGCTCGTCATCAAACTCGCCGATCGCCTGCACAATGCTCGGACGTGGCGATTCGTCCCGGCCTCGTCGAGCACGAAGAAGGCCCGCGAGACCCTCGACATCTACGCCCCGCTGGCCCACCGTCTGGGCATGAACACGATCAAATGGGAACTCGAGGACCTGTCCTTCCAGGTGCTGCACCCGAAGGTCTACGACGAGGTCGTGCGACTCGTCGCCGATCGCGCCCCCGAGCGCGAGAAGTACCTGGCGACCGTGTCGAGCGAACTCCAGTCCGAACTCAGGGAATCGGGGATCGAAGCCGCGATCACAGGTCGTCCGAAGCACTACTACTCGATCTACCAGAAGATGGTCGTGCGCGGACACGAGTTCGCCGACATCTACGATCTCGTCGGCGTCCGCGTGCTCGTGGAGTCGGTGCGCGAATGCTATGCCACCCTCGGCATCGTCCACTCCCGGTGGAATCCGGTGCCGGGCAGGTTCAAGGACTACATCGCGATGCCGAAGTACAACATGTACCAGAGCCTGCATACGACGGTCATCGGACCCAACGGCAAACCGGTCGAGATCCAGATCCGCACCCATGAGATGGACCGACGTGCCGAGTTCGGCGTGGCCGCCCACTGGAAGTACAAGGACCTGGGCAAATCGTCGAAGGCGGTGACGTCGAACACCGCACGCTCGGTGAAGGTCTCGGACGCCGGCGAAGTTGACGATGCGGCCTGGCTGCGGCAGCTGCTGGACTGGCAGCGCGAGGTCAGCGACCCCGACGAGTTCCTCGACAGCCTCCGCTACGAGGTCAACTCGAAAGAGGTCTATGTCTTCACGCCCAAAGGCGATGTGATGAGTCTGCCGGCCGGTGCCACACCCATCGACTTCGCCTACGCCGTGCACACCGAGGTGGGCCACAAGACGATGGGTGCACGCGTCAACGGCCGTCTCGTGGCTCTGGACACGGAGCTGAAGAACGGCGACTCGGTCGAGGTGTTCACCTCGAAGGACGAGAACGCGGGCCCCAGCCGTGACTGGCTCGGGTTCGTCAAGAGCCCCCGTGCGCGCAGCAAGATCCGCCAGTGGTTCTCCAAGGAGCGCCGCGAAGAGGCGATCGAGAACGGTCGCGAACAGCTGGCTCGGGCGATGCGCAGGCACACGATCTCCGCCGCCTCGCTGATGAGCCAGGAAGCTCTCCAGGTAGTCGCGACGGAACTGCGTCTGCCCGATGTCAGCGCACTCTACGCCGCGATCGGCAACGGCGTGTCCTCGGCGCAGCACGTCGTCGATCTGCTCGCCAAAGAGGTCGGTGAGGACGACGAAGAGGTCGTGCTGCCTCCGGAGCCGCGCAATCGCACCGGTCAGTCATCGGGGCACCATTCTTCGTCCGAAGGCGTCACCGTCAAGGGCGTCGACGATGTGCTCGTCAAACTCGCCCGCTGCTGCACTCCGGTTCCCGGCGACGAGATCCTCGGCTTCGTCACCCGCGGATCGGGGGTGTCCGTGCACCGTGTCGACTGTCCGAACGTCGTCTCCCTCGAACGCGAGCCCGAACGGATGGTCGAGGTCGAATGGGGCGAGAAGACCAGCGGCATCTATCTCGTCCAGATCCAGGTCGAAGCACTCGACCGGTCGGGCCTGCTCTCCGACATCACCAAGGTGCTCACCGACACGCATGTGAACATCCTCTCTGCGTCCGTGGGCACCTCGAGAGCACGGGTGGCGCAGTCGAAGTTCGTGTTCGAGATGAGCGACGCCAGCCATCTCGACACCGTGCTCTCGGCGGTGCGCAAGGTCGAAGGCGTCTTCGACGTCTATCGCATCTCCGGCGGCTGATCGGTCCGAGGGCATCCGGCAGCTGCTCGTCTCCGAGGGCACCCGGCAGTGTCAGGCGGTCGCCGATGTGCTCCGGCGATCTCCGGCTGTGTCAGGATCGGTGCCCGTCGAGGAGTGAGCGCATCTGCGCCACGAACGGCCGGCGCGAGACGGCGTCGAGATAGAGCCTGAATCGGTAGGCCAGACCTTCGGGGATCTCCCTGACGATTCCGCGCAGCATCTGCGCGGACTGCGATCGCGGCTGCCGGAGATGGGGGAGGAGCAGGTCATAGAGCGTCCTCTCCTCCACAGTGATCGGCAGCCGGCCGATGAACTGCCACTCGTCATCGGCCAGAGCGATCTCATGGACTGCGAAACCGTCGTCGGCGACCCAGCGGCGCCGCGGCAGAGTGATGAAGCTCAACGGCGACGGCGCCCGACCCAGACCACGGTGCACCCACCAGGCGCTGTCATGGGAGAGGGCCAGTCCGGGCGGGACGAGAGACTGCAGGGCCGCCATCCGGTCCACGGGCGAGAGGATCGCGCCCTTGCGCACCCAGGTCGACTCGGTGAGACGGATGAGCAGACCGTCGAGGGTGAGCTCGGTGAGATGTTCGTACCCGTAGTCACGCAGATGAAACAACGCCTCCATACGCCGACTATCGTCGAGCATGGAGGCGTTGACAAGAGCCGTGGCAGACGCTGTGGACGAGTGCGGACTCGAACGTCAGGTCCTGTGGACAGGCCGTCAGGGCCTCACTCAGTCGAGTTCGGCCGCGGTCTGGGCCACCTGGTCCCTCCAAGCCCGGCGAGCGTCGAGAGCGGACTGCGCCTCGGCGACGGTCTTCTCATCACCGCCGGCACGAGCGGTTTCGAGCTTCTTCTCGAGCTCGAGAATCGAGTCGTCGAGCTGGCTCAGTGCGCCGGAGGTGCGGGCCTTCGTCTCCGGATTGCTGCGCTGCCACGCGGCCTCCTCGGCCTCGGACAGGGCACGCTCGACCTCACGCAGACCGTTCTCCATCCGTGAGATGTCAGCCCGGGGGACCTTACCGGCCTCTTCCCACTCATCCTGAATGGCCCGCAGCTCCTTCTTCGCGGCGACCGGGTCCGTGATCGGCAGCAGCGCCTGCGCCCTCTTCAGCAGCTGCTCCTTGACGACGAGATTGCCTCTGTACTCCTCATCGAGCGCGGCGTTCTCGGCATCCCGGGCGGAGAAGAACACGTCCTGCGCCGCGCGGAAGCGTGCCCACAGGGCGTCGTCGTCCTTCCGGGAGGCACGCGGGGCCCGCTTCCATTGGGTCATGAGCTCTTTGTACTTCTGGGACACGGAGCGGAAATCGGTCGATGCCGACAGCGATTCAGCCTCGGCGACGATCTTCTCCTTGATCCGCTTGCCCTCGGCGTTGAGCTTGTCGAGTTCTGCGAAGAACTCCTTGCGCTTGTGCTCGAAAGTGCTCCGCGCCTGTGAGAAGCGTCCCCACAGCTCCTGGTCGACCGAACGCGGCAGGCGAGGCCCGCTGCGCTGCATTTCCTTCCACTGCGCGAAGAGTTCGCGCAGCCGCGCACCCGACTGCTTCCACTGGATCTTCGAAGGATCCTGCTTGGCCAGCGCTTCGGCCTCGGCGACGAGCTCCTCTCGGTCCTCGGCGGCGGCGAGCTTCGCGGCCTGAGCGCGGGCGGCCTGCCGGGACTCCGTGGCCTCGGCATCGGAGATGAGAGTGTCGAGTGTCGCACTCAGGTTCTTGAGATCACCGACGACATTGGCCTCCGGCAGCGATTCCTGCAGGGTGGTGGCGGCCGAGGCGATCTCGCGGCCCGGGGCGCCGGCTGAGAGGCGATTGCGCAGCAGGACCGCGCTCTCGACGAGCTCGACGTACTTCTTCGCGAAGTATTCGAGAGCCTCTTCAGGGGTGGCATCCGGATACTGACCGACGGGACGTTCGCCGTCCGGGGTGGTGACGAACACACTGCCGTCGGCATCGGCACGACCATGCCCCACCGCGCGGGCCACCTCGGCATCGTGGTCGACATGGCTGGCGTTGACCACCTGCGCCGCCTGCGGGCGGGGCAGGGATGACGGGCGGGGGGTCGGCTTCGGTGTCGGGGTCGACATGGTTCTCACCTTGTTTCCATCGGTCGAACCGGCAGGTCTTCACACCCGCCGATCACTCGATTGTGGGATAGACGTTATCCCAGCATAACCATCAGCGAGCCTGTGGATAGACTTTGCTCATGGATGTGTTGACAACCCACGCTGAATTCCTCGACGTCAACTGCTATGCCGTGCGCGCCGAGGGGCGCAGCGACTGCATACTCATCGACTCCGGCTACGACTGCGCTCCGGCTCTCGAGCGTCTGCTTGCCGAAGAGAGCCTGGCCCCACAGGCGATCTTCCTCACCCATGGCCACCCGGACCACATCCTGGGGCTGAACAACGTGCTCGCCCGCTGGAATGTGCCCGTCCACCTCGGCGGGGCCGATCGATATCGGCTGGATCGACCGGCGACGATGCTCAGCCCGCAGTTCGCGCAGATGCTCGCCCCGCTGGTCGAAGGGTGGGCGGCGCCCGAGGTGACCGACATCGCCGACGGCGAGAACTTCGAAGTGGCGGGACTGACGGTCACGGCCGTCTCCGCCCCCGGACACACCGAAGGGTCGATGCTGCTGCGCGTCGTCGCCGATGCCGAGGAGATCATCTTCACCGGAGACGTCGTCTTCGCCGGAGCCATCGGCCGCGTCGACCTGCCCGGGGGAGACGCTCGGGCGATGCAGGACTCGCTGCGGGCCTTCGCGGCCCTGCCGGACGTTCCCATCTATCCTGGACACGGTCCAGCGTCACGGGTCGGACGAGAACTGGCCACGAACCCCTTCTTCTGACCCACGACCGCGCCGGTGCCAGCGCCGGACCGCGGACCATCCGAACCTCACACCGCAACCGCACCGAAAGCAAGGAGCACCATGGCGAAGTCAGCCCGTCTGTCCGGATTCCCGGAACGACTTCCGGCCGAACGCGTGATCGAGAAGGCCATCATCGACACCCTCGAGCACACCTTCGCCCTGCACGGGTTCTCCGCCCTCAACCACCGCGCCGTCGAACCGATCAGTCAGCTGGCGAAGGACGGGGAGATCGACAAGGAGATCTTCGCCGTCTCCCGCCTGCACTCCGACGGTGCCGACCGCAACCCGCTGGGTCTGCACTTCGACCTCACCGTGCCTCTGGCGCGGTATGTCGCCGACAACGCCAATGAGCTGAGCTTCCCGTTCAAGACGGCTCGCGTGCAGCCTGTCTGGCGAGGGGAGCGACCGCAGGCCGGCCGCTACCGCGAATTCATCCAGGCCGATATCGACGTCATCGCCGACACGGAGCTGCCCGGGCATTTCGAAGTCGAGATCCCGCTGGCCGTCGCCGACGCCTTCTCCCGACTCGCGCCCCTGGGGGTGCCGGGCATCAAGATCGTCGTCAACGATCGCCGGCTCCTCGAAGGCTTTGCCCGCGGCATCGGCCTGACGGACATCCAGGCGGTGCTGCGCTGCCTGGACAAGTACGACAAGATCGGGCCCGAAGAGGTCGGGAAGCTCCTCGCCGCCGAGGCCGGTGCCGACGAGAGCCAGCAGCGGCTGTGCCTGCAGCTGGCTGCCATCGAATCAGCCTCCCCGGCCTTCGCCGACGAAGTGCGCGCTCTCGGAGTGGAGCACCCGCTGCTCGACGATGGGCTCGAATCGCTGACGACCCTGCTTCGGGCCGCCCACGAACGGGCCCCCGGAGTCGTCGTCGCGCAGCTCAAGATCGCTCGCGGGCTCGACTACTACACCGGCGCCGTCTATGAGACACAGCTGATCGGACACGAAGAGCTCGGCTCCGTGTCCTCCGGCGGCCGCTACGATTCGCTCGTGAGCGTGGGCAAGAAGAACTACCCCGGAGTCGGGATGTCCATCGGAGTCTCCCGCCTCATGGCCTTCGTCCTCGGCGAGGACTCCGGTGTCCGCGCCACTCGGGGAACTCCCTCTGCGGTGGTCGTGGCGGTGACCGACGAGGACGGTCGCGGCGCGGCCGATGCCGTGGCCACAGCGCTGCGGGCCCGTGACATCCCGTGCGAGGTCTCGCCGAGCGCCGCGAAGTTCGGCAAGCAGATCCGCTACGCCGAACGACGCGACATACCCTTCGTGTGGTTCACCGACGGTGATTCCGGCCACGAGGTCAAGGACATCCGCAGCGGAGAGCAGACGCCGGCCGATCCGGCCACATGGGCGCCGAGCGCAGACGACCTCTGGCCGCGCGTGTACAGGGCCTGATTCATAAGCGACTATCATTGTTCAGGCGCTGACACATCAATATCACTAAGGAGTCCTAGGTGCTGCGAAGCCACGAAGCCGGAAGCCTGCGAGCCGAGAACGCAGGACAAACCGTCACCCTCACCGGGTGGGTCGATCGTCGTCGCGATCACGGAGGTGTGGCCTTCATCGATCTGCGTGACGCTTCGGGAATCGTGCAGGTCGTCGTCCGGGAAGACGATGCTCACCAGCTGCGCAACGAAACCGTGGTCAAGGCCACAGGCACCGTCTCGGTCCGCCCCGAAGGGAACACGAACCCGAACCTGCCTACGGGCGAGATCGAGGTCGTTGACACCGCCGTCACGGTGCTCTCCGAGGCTTCGGCTCTGCCGTTCCAGGTCTCCGACCACGCCGAGGACTCCGGCACCGTGGGGGAGGAGAACCGTCTGCGCTACCGCTACCTGGACCTGCGCCGCTCGGGTCCGGCGGCGGCGATCCGTCTGCGTTCGGACGTCAACAAGGCGGCCCGCTCGGTGCTCGATGCGCACAGCTTCGTCGAGATCGAGACTCCGACTCTGACCCGATCGACTCCCGAGGGCGCCCGCGACTTCCTCGTGCCCGCCCGGCTCAGGCCCGGCTCCTGGTACGCCCTGCCGCAGTCTCCACAGCTGTTCAAGCAGCTGCTCCAGGTCGCAGGCATGGAGAGGTACTACCAGATCGCGCGCTGCTACCGTGATGAGGACTTCCGCGCCGATCGCCAGCCCGAGTTCACCCAGCTCGACATCGAAGCCTCCTTCGTCGAGCAGGAGGACGTCATCGCCCTGGCCGAGGAGATCCTCACCGCGCTGTGGAAGCTCATCGGACACGAGATCACCACCCCGATCCCGCACATCACCTACCACGAGGCGCTGGAGAAGTACGGTACGGACAAACCGGACCTGCGCTTCGGGCTCGAGCTGCACAACCTCACCGAATTCTTCGCCGACACCCCGTTCCGGGTCTTCCAATCGCCCTATGTCGGCTCCGTCGTCTATCCCGGCGGCGGATCTCTGCCGCGCCGTCAGCTCGACGGCTGGCAGGACTGGGCCAAGCAGCGCGGCGCCAAGGGACTGGCCTATGTGCTCGTCGGCGAGGACGGGACCCTGTCCGGACCCGTGGCCAAGAACATCTCCGAGACGGAGAAGGCCGGCCTCGTCGCCGCCGCCGGAGCGAGTCCGGGCGATGCGATCTTCTTCGCCGCCGGGGACGCGAACTCCTCCCGCGCGCTGCTCGGTGCCGCCCGCAACGAGATCGCCGAGCGGACCGGTCTGATCGAGGACGGCGACTGGGCATTCGTCTGGGTCGTCGACGCGCCGCTGTTCGAATCGGCCGCTGATGCTCAGGCCGCCGGTGACGTCGCCGTGGGCGAGGGCGCATGGACCGCCGTTCACCACGCCTTCACCGCGCCGAAGCCGGAATTCCTCGACAGTCTCGAATCCGATCCGGGCAGTGCTCTGGCCTACGCCTATGACATCGTGTGCAACGGCAACGAGATCGGCGGCGGGTCCATCCGCATCCACCGACCCGAGGTCCAGGAACGCGTGTTCAAGATCATGGGCATCTCCGAAGAGGAAGCGGCCGAGAAGTTCGGCTTCCTCCTCGAAGCCTTCAAATTCGGCGCGCCCCCGCACGGTGGCATCGCATTCGGCTGGGACCGCATCGTCTCCCTGCTGGCCGGTGTCGACTCGATCCGCGAGGTCATCGCCTTCCCGAAGTCCGGCGGCGGCTTCGACCCGCTGACCCAGGCACCGGCACCGATCACCGATGCCCAGCGTGCCGAGGCGGGTGTGGACTTCGAGCCGGAAGACGTCGACGCCGAGGCCTGATGAGCCAGGAACCGAATCTGTTCTCCGACGGCCCGGACCAGGAACCGCCTGGTCCGGGCTTCACCGGTTCTGCGAACAGCTCTTCCGGCCGGGCGCTGGACCCCCTGGCCGTGCGGATGCGTCCGCGCACGCTGAGCGAGGTCGTCGGGCAGGAGCATCTGACCTTCCCCGGCTCCCCGCTCAACCAGCTCGTCGAGGCCAGCGGGGGAGACCGGGCGGGGGCCTCCTCGGTGATCCTGTGGGGCCCGCCGGGCGTCGGGAAGACGACTCTGGCGCATGTGATCTCCCATGCTCCGGGACGCACCTTCGTCGAACTCTCCGCGATCACCGCCGGGGTCAAGGACGTGCGGCAGGTGATCGAGAACGCCCGTCGCGAAAGGGAGATGTACGGTCGCACGACGGTGCTCTTCCTCGACGAGATCCACCGCTTCTCCAAGGCCCAGCAGGACGCCCTGCTGCCGGCGGTGGAGAACCGTCTGGTCGTCCTCGTCGCAGCCACCACGGAGAATCCCTCGTTCTCCGTCATCTCGCCGCTGCTCTCACGCTCACTCATGCTCACCCTCCGTCCCCTCGACGATGCCGCGGTGGGCAACCTGCTGGACCGTGCGATCGAGAGCGAACGGGGCCTGGCCGGGCAGTTCGAGCTCGCCGCCGAGGCCCGCGACTTCATCGTCCGCATCGCTGGAGCCGATGCTCGGCGTTCCCTGACAGTGCTCGAGGCGGCCGCAGGGATCGCCGCGGCCCAGGCCGCGGCCGGTCGGGCCGGCGAGGACGATGAGGTCAACGAGGCCGAGGACGGCGAAGAGGCCGAGACGCCGATCCGCATCACCGAACAGGCCTGCGCCGAGGCGAGCAGCGAGACCGTGCTGCGCTACGACCGCAACGGCGATCAGCACTACGACGTCGTCTCCGCGTTCATCAAATCCATCCGCGGCTCCGACGTCGACGCGGCGCTGCACTATCTGGCGCGGATGATCGTCGCGGGTGAGGATCCGCGCTTCATCGCCCGCCGGGTCGTCATCTCCGCCGCTGAGGACATCGGCATGGCCGACCCGCAGGCGCTGCCCATCGCCGTCGCGGCATCCACCGCCGTACAGAACATCGGCATGCCCGAAGGTCGGATCCCGCTCGCCGAGGCCGTCACCTACCTGGCTCTGGCACCGAAGTCGAACGCCAGCTACCGCGCACTCGACGCCGCCATCGCCGACGTGAAGAACGGCCTGGCAGGGCAGGTGCCGACCCACCTGCGCGACGCCCATTATCCGGGTGCCAAGGAACTCGGCCACGGTCACGGATACAAGTACTCACACGACTACCCGCACGGGGTGGCCGATCAGGAGTATCTGCCCGAGACGCTGCGGGGCAGGCGCTACTACACGCCGAGCACGAACGGCATGGAACGGTCGATGGCCGAACGGCTGGAGAACCTCAACCGCCTCCTGCGACCCTGACCTTCGAAGACGCCGCCGTCGAAAGCCACGATGGGTGACAGGCCGACCGCTTCGAGTGGGCGGGGAGTCGGGAAGATCACAGTCGCGGACGCGCCGATCGGCTTTGCGGCGGACCGCGCGCACCCGCTAGGATTGACAGCTGTTGTGCCTGCACCCTAAAGGCGGTCGGTGCGAGCGGATCTCGACGCTCAATCCCTCTTTCCCATCCGGGGAAACAACGGTTGCGATCAGGGCGAGAACCTCAGGCCGGTCGTGACGAACCATATTGATGAAAGGTAATACAGTGCCAGCACCAGCACGCAACCGCCGCATGACGCGCCTCTCGCGCGCCCTCGGCATTGCTCTGACACCCAAGGCCGAGAAGTACTTCGAGCGTCGTCCTTACCCTCCGGGCGAGCACGGCCGCGCCCGTCGTCGCAATGACAGCGACTACTCGGTCCGCCTCAAGGAGAAGCAGCGTCTGCGCGCGCAGTACGGCGTCCGTGAGGCTCAGATGCTCAAGACCTACAAAGAAGCCAGCCGCCTCCCCGGTCTGACCGGTGAGACCATGGTCGAGCTCCTCGAATCGCGTCTCGACGCCCTCGTCCTGCGCGCCGGCTTCGCCCGCACCATGGCCCAGGCCCGCCAGTTCGTCGTGCACCGTCACATCACGGTCGACGGACAGCGCGTGGACCGTCCCTCCTTCCGCGTGAAGGAAGGCCAGACCATCCAGGTGCACGAGCGTTCGGCATCGATGGATCCGTTCCAGGTCGCTGCCGCCGGCGGCCACAAGGACGTCCTGCCCGCAGTCCCGGGCTACCTCAACGTCAACCTCGAGGGCCTGCAGGCCACCCTGCTGCGCACCCCGAAGCGCGAAGAGGTGCCGGTCACCTGCGACGTGCAGCTCGTCGTCGAGTTCTACTCGCGCTGATCGGCTGAGCGAAACGCAGAGCGTCACCACGACTGCCCGGGACCGCTGGTTCCGGGCAGTCGTGCATTCACCGCAAGAGCGGCCGCTGGGCCGGAGCACGGTTCACGACGGGCCGGGCACGGCGGGTCGGCGTCGGCACGCCGCGCGGCCTCGCATATTGTGGTTGAGCCATTAAACTAGTCCCTGGTAAGTGCGGGTACGCATGAGTGAGTGCCGGTACGCACGGGCAATTCGTGAAAGGTCTTGGATTGAAGACGGCAGAGATCAAACAACGCTGGTTGGACTACTTCGAAGCGAACGGGCACACCGTGGTCCCCTCAGCGTCGGTGATCAGCTCCGATCCGTCCATCCTGTTCAACATCGCAGGAATGGTTCAGTTCATCCCCTACCTCACCGGCCGTGAACCCGCTCCGTTCAACCGTGCCACGAGCGTGCAGAAGTGCGTGCGCACCGCCGATATCGAAGAGGTCGGAAAGACGACGCGCCACGGCACCTTCTTCCAGATGAACGGCAACTTCTCCTTCGGCGACTACTTCAAACGCGAGGCCATCCGGTTCGCCTGGGGACTGCTGACGAACCCCATCGCCGAGGGCGGACTCGGGTTCGACCCTGAGCTCCTGTGGGCGACCGTGCACGAGGACGATTCGGAGACGATCGACTTGTGGCTCGAGGAGACCTCGATCCCACGCCATCGGATCCAGCTGCGCGACAGCGAGGACAACTTCTGGCACACCGGCCAGCCCGGCCCCGGCGGGTACTGCTCGGAGATCTACTTCGACCGCGGACCCGACTACGGAGTCGAAGGCGGCCCCGTGGCCGACGAAGACCGCTACATCGAGATCTGGAACCTCGTGTTCATGGAGTTCGAGCTCAGCGAGGTCCGCTCGAAGGTCGACTTCGACATCGCAGGCGAGCTGCCGGCGAAGAACATCGACACCGGCATGGGTCTCGAGCGCGTGGCCTTCCTGCTGCAGGGTGTGGAGAACATGTACGAGATCGACGAGGTGTTCCCCGTCATCGAAGCCGCCAGCCGTCTGTCCGGCCGAGCCTACGGCACCGATGAGCAAGCGGACGTGCAGATGCGCGTCGTCGCCGACCACGTCCGCTCGGCGCTGATCATCATCGGCGACGGAGTCCGCCCGGGCAATGAAGGACGCGGCTACATCCTCCGCCGACTGCTCCGCCGTGCTGTGCGCGCAATGCGCCTGCTCGGAGTCAAGGACGAAGTCCTGCCCGAACTGCTGCCCGTGTCGATGCAGGCGATGAAGCTGTCGTACCCGGAACTCGAAACGGAGTTCGACCGGATCTCACGCGTGGCCTATGCCGAGGAGAAGGCGTTCCTGCGCACCCTCGAATCCGGCACCCAGCTGTTCGCGAACGCGGCGGAGTCCCTCGCCGGATCCGAGAAGACCATCAGCGGCGACATCGCCTTCGCCCTCCATGACACGCACGGATTCCCCATCGATCTGACCCTCGAGATGGCCGCCGAGGCCGGACTGAGCGTCGACGAGGCCGGTTTCCGAGAGCTCATGAGCCAGCAGCGCACTCGCGCCAAGGCCGACGCGAAGGCCAAGAAGGGCGGCGGGCACACCGACCTGTCGGCCTATTCGGCCCTCCTCGACGAAGGAACGAGCGAGTTCGTCGGCTACGACCGGCTCGAAACCGACACACGCGTCCGCGGAATCGTCGTCGACGGCGCGGCCGCCGAGGTGCTCACGACCGGGCAGAGCGGCGATGTCGTCCTCGATCTCACCCCCTTCTACGCGGAGTCCGGCGGCCAGCGGGCCGATATCGGCCTGATCTCCGGCCATGGGTTCACCGCCCGCGTCACCGACGTGCAGAACCCGGTCAAGGGCCTGCCCGCCCACCGCGTGGAGATCATCGACGGAGAGCTGCACACCGGCGACGAGGTGCTTGCCGCCGTCGACCACGACCACCGTTTCCAGGGCGCCCAGGCGCACACCGCGACCCACCTCGTCCACGCGGCGCTGCGTGAAATCCTCGGCAACCACGCCGTGCAGGCGGGCTCGCTCAACCAGCCCGGCTATATGCGCTTCGACTACTCGTTCCCCGAAGCCCCGAGCACCCAGATGCGCGCCGAGATCGAAGAGGTCGCCAACCTCGCGGTGCGCTCGAACTACGAGGTCGGCACCGAGTACATGCCCTTCGACGAGGCCCGGAAGTCCGGAGCCATGGCACTGTTCGGCGAGAAGTACCCGAACATCGTGCGCGTCGTCGACATCGGCGGTCCCTTCTCCCGCGAACTGTGCGGCGGCACCCACGTCGGCGCGTCTGCCCAGGTCGGGCCGATCTCCGTGCTCTCCGAAGCCTCCGTCGGCTCCGGCGTGCGGCGCATCGAAGCAGCCGTGGGCATGGACGCCTTCCGGTCCCTGGCCGCGGAGCGGACCATCGTGTCCTCGCTCTCGGAGATGCTCAAGGTCCCCGGCACCGACGTGCCCGGCCGCGTCTCCGATCTGATGAGCCGCCTCAAGGACGCGGAGAAGGAGATCTCGCGCCTGAACTCCCAGCAGCTGCTGGCCTCGGCCGGGAAGTTCCTCGACGACGCCCAGACCGTGGGCGCGACGCTCTTCGTCGTCGCCGATCTCGGTGAGGTCGCAAGCGGCGGAGACGTCCGCACCGTCGTCACCGATCTCCGCGCACGGGTGAGCGACCGTCAGGCCGTGGTGCTGGGACTCGGTGTGAGCAGCGGCAAACCCGTCGTGGTCATCGCGACCACCGAGGCGGCCCGCACAGTCGGACTGCAGGCCGGTCGGCTCGTGTCCCAGGCCTGCGGCGAGCTCGGCGGCGGAGGCGGCGGCAAACCCGACCTCGCCCAGGGCGGCGGCAGCGACCCGGCAGCGATCCCGGCCGCCATCGCGGCCGTCAAGGCGGCCATCCAGTGAGTTTCCGCCGAGGTCGCCGTCTGGGCCTCGACATCGGTGCGGTGCGGATCGGGGTCGCAGCCAGCGACCCCGACGGCATCCTCGCGACCCCGCTGACCGTGGTGCGGCGCAAAGACGAACCGACGGCACTGAAGCAGCTGCGCGAGATCGTCGCGGAGTACGAACCCATCGAGATCCTCGTGGGGGACCCGAAGTCCCTCGACGGGGCCGCCCGGGCCGCGGCCGCCTCGGCGCTGAGTTTCGCGCGCGCGATCGCCGAGGCGACCGGCGCCCCCATCCGACTGATCGACGAACGCTTCACGACCGTCGAAGCCCACCACGCCCTGGCCGCGGCCGGGAAAACGTCGCGCCAGCGCCGAGAGATCGTCGACGCCCAGGCGGCCGTGATCATCCTGCAGAACGCCCTCGAGTTCGAACACAACACCGGTGCCCCCGCCGGACGCGAGATGCCCGACGAGGAGAGTGAGCAATGAGCCCGTTCCCAGGTGAGTTCTCGGCAGACGAGGGCCTGACCCGGTCGGAGATCCGAGAGAAGAAGCGGCGTCGGATGATGCGCAGGCGACGCACCACGACGATCGTGGTCATCTGCGTCCTCGTCTTCGGCATCGGGGGATTCTTCGGTGTCAGGGCCGCCGGCGGCGTGTTCGACGACCTCTTCGGCCCGAAAGGCGACTACGAGGGGAAGGGCACCGATGAGGTGTCGATCGAGATCGCCCCCGGGTCCTCCGCACGCACCGTGGCCAACCAGCTGGTCGAAGAGGGCGTGATCATGAACTCCGAACCCTTCCTCGACGAAGTCGAACGCCGTGACGCGACCATCCAAGCGGGAACCTGGACGATGCGGGAGAAGATGAGCTCGGAGGCCGCGGTCGAAGCGCTCATCAACCCGATCGCGCCGCCGAAGATCACCATCGCCGAGGGCAAACAGGTCGAAGAGATCAAATCGATCATGATCGAATCGGGAATGAACGCCGACGAGGTCGACAAGGCCATCGACGACAAGACGCCGAAGGACTACGGACTCGAGATCGAGGCACCGAGCCTCGAGGGCTATCTCTACCCGGCGACCTACGACCTCGACAAGACGAAGACCGCCGAGCAAGTCGTCCAGGAGATGGTCGACAAGACCGCGAGCGAACTCGACGAGAAGGGCATCGAGGACAAGGACGCCAATCGTGTTCTCACCCTGGCCAGCCTCGTGGAGAAAGAGTCCCCAGGGGACGAAGAGGTGCGCAAGAAGGTCGCCCGGGTCTTCCTCAACCGGATCTCCGACCATTCGAAGACCGGCGGACTGCTGCAGTCCGATGCCACCGTGGCCTATATCCACGGAGCCCGTTCGGATCTGACGACGACGAAGAAAGAACGTCAGTCGGATTCTCCGTACAACACGTACAAGAAGAAGGGACTGCCTCCCGGCCCGATCAACGCCCCGAGCTCCGGTGCCGTGGACGCCGCGCTCGACCCGACGAAGGGCGACTGGCAGTTCTTCGTGGCCACGAACCCCGACACGGGTGAGACGAAGTTCGCGGACACGTACGCCGAGCACAAGAAGAACGTCGAGATCTACCGCAGATGGCTCAAGGAGCACAGCGAGGACAGTGGTGAGGGATGAGGATCCTCGCCGCAGTGCTCGGGCGGCCGATCGCCCATTCGAAGTCACCGCTCCTGCACCGCTGCGCGTTCGCGGCCCTCGGCCTGGACACGAGCGAATACTCCCGCGTCGACCTCGGGGCCGATGAGCTCGAGACCTTCCTCGACGACCACCCCGCACACACCGGTTTCTCGCTGACCATGCCACTGAAGGAACGGTTGGTCGACCTCGCCGACGCACGCGGCTGGACGATCGAGGACACGGCGGAGCTCACCGGCGCCGGCAACACGCTCGTGCGCACGGGGGAGCAGGTGCAGGTCGCGAACACGGACGTGCGCGGGATCGTGCGCGCGATCGCCCCGCACCTGGCGGCCCGCGCTCCCGGAGAGCCGGCGAGTCTGCAGGCCTCACGGGCGACGATCCTCGGCGCCGGAGCCACTGCCGCCTCGGCGCTCGTGGCCTGCCGCGAACTCGGCATCGGCCACGTCGACTTCCTCGTCCGCAGCCCCGACCGTGCCCGTCGGGTCCTCGAACTCGCCGACCGGCTCGGCATCACTGCATCGACGGCACCGCTGGAGAGGATCCCTGAGTCGGCACTCGTCATCTCCACCCTGCCCGCCGGAGCGGCTCCCGAGCTGCGCTGGGACGATTCCTCCACCGCGGGCGACGCCCCCGTCCGGGTCGCCCTCGACGTCGCCTATGCGCAGGACTCGGCGTTCCTCGCCGCAGCCGCCGCGCACGGTCTGCGTCCGGTCGAGGGCACGGCGATGCTCGTCGAGCAGGCCGTCGCCCAATTCGAGATGTTCCTGACCGCCGCGCGGGCAGCGACGGGTTCCCCGAACTCGGAGATGCCGCCTGAGACGATGAGCGGCGATGAGCTGCGCGAGCGGATCAGCACGGCCATGTACGCCGCCCTCGACCACCCCGGCTCCGAGTCCGGCGACTGATCGCAGGACGCGGTGGTGACGGGGATGCTGCACGGGATGGTCATCGTCCTGACGGTGCTCATCGCCCTGGCCACGGGACTCGTCCTCTCCCGCACGTCCCGGACCTGGATCGCCGACGACGGGCAGGCCGCCGCATTCGCTCGCGCATACGCAGCCGGCACAGTCCGGCCCGTGGTCACCGGCATCGTCATCGCCGCGGCGGCGGGACTGCTCTTCCCGGTCGGCACCGTCGGTCCGACCGGCCCGGCGCCGACGGCGTCTCCGGCCGCGGTCGGCATCGTCTCCGGCTCGAGCGGCCCGGTCGACCACATCGGCCTCGCGCTCGTCCTCGGAACGGTCGCCGGAGCGACGCCGTTCCTCATCCGGGCCGATGTGCTTCTGCGCCGGCTGCCCGATCGGATCGTCTGGCCGCTCATCGGAGTCTGCTTCGGCGTCGCAGCTCTCGCCTCCGTCCTCGGCCGCTGGCCCGGCTGGTCCCTTGCGCTCATCGCCGGTACGATCGCTGCCCTCGCTTTCGCCGGGCTGCATCTGCTCGGTCGCGTGCTGGGAGCCCGGACGATGGGCCTCGGCGACGTCAAACTCGCCTTCGTCGTCTTCTCCACGGCTGCGCTCTTCCACCCCTGGGCCGCAGCGCCGGTCCTCGTGGCGATGATGCTCGTCTCCTGCGTATGGGCGCTCATCGAAGCGATCCGGGCCCGTCGCCTGCGCGGGGTGACGATCGCCTTCGGACCGGCGATGCTATCCGGAATGTGGCTCGGGTCCGTGCTCGCCCCATTCGTTTTGTAGAATCGGTGGAATGTTGAGATGGCTGACTGCAGGCGAATCCCACGGCGAGGCGCTGACCGGGATCATTGAGGGGCTTCCCGCCCATGTACCGATCACCAGGGACGACATTCGAGCGAGCCTGGCTCGCCGCCGACTCGGCTACGGGCGTGGGTCGCGGATGAAGTTCGAAGCCGACGAGGTGAGGCTCCTCGGCGGAGTCCGCCACGGCGAGACCCTGGGCTCACCCGTGGCCATCGAGGTCGGCAACACCGAATGGCCGAAATGGGAATCCGTGATGAGCGCGGACCCCGTCGACGAAGGCGAACTCGAGGGCCTGGCGCGCAACGCCCCGCTGACCCGGCCCCGCCCGGGACATGCGGACATCGTCGGCATGCAGAAGTACGGCTTCGACGAGGCCCGGCCCGTGCTCGAACGCGCCTCGGCGCGCGAGACCGCGATGCGCGTGGCTCTGGGCACCGTGGCGGCGAAGTTCCTCGGTGAACTCGGCATTTCGCTCGTCTCTCACACCGTCGCGATCGGCACGGCCGAGCACGGCAGCGAGGCCGAGCCCGAACTGCCCACTGCCGCCGACGTGGCGGCACTCGACGCCGACCCCGTCCGCTGCTTCGACACGGAGCTGTCGGCGGCCATGGTCGCCGAGATCGACACCGCGAAGAAGGCGGGCGACACCCTCGGCGGCGTCGTCGAAGTCCTCGCCTACGGCCTTCCGCCCGGACTCGGCTCGCATGTGCACTGGGACCGTCGCCTAGACTCCCGCCTCGCCGGAGCCCTCATGGGCATCCAGGCGATCAAGGGCGTCGAGGTCGGCGACGGCTTCCTCACCACGAAGCGACCGGGATCCAGAGCCCATGACGAACTCGAAGTCGGGCCCGACGGGTTCCGGCGCACGAGCAATCGCGCCGGCGGCACCGAGGGCGGCATGAGCACCGGGGGACCGCTGCGTGTGCGGGCCGGCATGAAGCCGATCGCCACGGTCCCGCGCGCTCTGTCGACCGTCGATGTGAGCACCGGGGAGTCCGCGAAGGCGAACCACCAGCGCTCCGACGTCTGCGCGGTCCCGGCCGCCGGTGTCGTCGCCGAGGCGATGGTCGGACTCGTCCTCGCCGAGGCCGTGGTCGAGAAGTTCGGCGGTGACTCGGTCGCCGAGACGAAACGGAACCTGGACGCCTATGTCGCGGCCATTCCGGAGAATCTCCGCATCGGACGATGAACCAGCCCCCGATCCCGAAACCGGTTCCGCCACTGGAACCGGTCCCCGCCGCGCTCTCGCGCATCGTGCTGTCCGGCCCGCCTGCGGCCGGGAAGTCGACGATCGGGCGGCTGCTGGCCGACCGCCTCGGGCTGCCGCTGATCGACACCGATGCCAATATCGTGGACCAGTACGGAGTCATCGCCGAGATCTTCGTCGAACGCGGTGAGGACCACTTCCGACGCCTCGAACGCGAAGTCGTGCGCAAGGCGCTGCGGCGCCTCCTCGACCGCCCGGGCATCGTGTCCCTGGGCGGGGGAGCGATCCTCAACCCCGGCACCCGAGCTCAGCTGCGACACCCGGCGATCAAGGTCGTGCACATCGACATCGACGTCGACACCGTCGCCCAGCGGCTCAATGCCCCGCACCGTCCGCTCCTGCGCGGCGCCGGCACCGCGGTGGAGAACTGGCAGGCTCTGGTCCGCGAACGCGAACCGCTCTACCAGCAGGTCGCGACCTTCCGCGTGCAGGCCTCGAATTCGCCGCCGTCGACGGTGGTCAACCGGGTCGTCGACGTCCTCACCGGCCTGCAGCGGGCCGAGGAGTATGCGAAGTACGCCCATCTCGACGAGGACGGCACCGATGGCGGACGGTGAGACGCTCCTGCCCACAGCAGCAGCCGTGTGGCCGCCGCGGACCACTGAGGGCTAGGCTGGGTCGGGGCCGGTGCCGCCTCGGCACCCGCGCCCGGACGGTGCAGCGCCGAGGAGGCTTGCACCGTGCCGATAGGACGATGGACGATCAGGAAGACGGACGAATGAGCTTCACACGCATCAATGTCGACGCCGGCGGGACCTACCCGGTCCTCGTCGGCCAGGGGCTGATGGGCGAACTGCCCGAGCTCCTCGGAAACCGCGTCGAGAAGGTGCTCGTGATCCACCCGCGTGCCCTGCGGACCACCGGCGAAACGGTCCGCGACGACCTCTCGGCGGCGGGGCTCGAGGCTGTTGCCGCCGAGATCCCCGACGCCGAAGAGGCCAAGCACGTCCAGGTGGCCGCCTTCTGCTGGCAGGTCCTCGGCCAGTCCGATTTCACCCGCACCGATGCCATCGTGACTGTGGGCGGAGGCGCCGTGAGCGACCTCGGCGGATTCGTCGCCGCCACCTGGCTGCGCGGCATCCGGGTCATCCACATCCCCACCACCGTCCTCGGCATGGTCGACGCGGCCGTCGGCGGCAAGACCGGCATCAACACCGCCGAAGGCAAGAACCTCGTCGGCTCCTTCCACGCCCCCGCAGGAGTGCTCGTCGATCTCGACACTCTCGCCACCCTGCCGCAGAACGAACTCTTCACCGGCCTCGCCGAGGTGGTCAAGACCGGTTTCATCGCCGATCGCGGCATCCTCGACCTCGTGGCCGCCCATACCAAGGACGAGATCGGAGACGTCCAGGGGCCCGTGCTCCGGGAGCTGATCGAGCGCTCCATCCGGGTCAAGGCCGAAGTCGTTTCCGAGGACTTCGAGGAGTCCGGGCGGCGCGAGATCCTCAACTACGGGCACACGCTGGCCCATGCGATCGAACACAAGGAGCGCTACCAGTGGCGGCATGGAGCCGCGGTCTCCGTGGGCATGGTCTTCGCGGCAGAGGTGGCCTCCATGATCAAGAACCTGCCGTTCGAGACCGTCGACCTGCATCGGGAGCTGCTGAGCAAGCTCGGTCTGCCCACCGGATACCGTTCGGACGTGTGGCCGCAGCTGCTGGAGACGATGAAGCGGGACAAGAAGGCCCGCGGGTCGATGCTGCGGATGGTGCTGCTGTCCGATATCGGCGAACCGTCCACCGTCGAGATCCCCGATGCCTCGATCCTGCACACCGCTTATCAGGAGATCGGTGAGACCTCGCCGACGGTCGCGCTGCGCACCGACCTCGGCTGAGAGCCCATCGGCGAGGTCCGGCCTCGGCTGAGTCCTCGCCGCCGCGCTTCGACCTCGGCTGCGCCCGCCTGCGCGTGACCTCGGATGGAAGCGGAGGTCCGGGCTTGCTAGAATTGCTCAGTGGCGCATTCGTCGACCCATCAGCATGGGTGCCCGGATCGCGCCTGCCGACTGCGATCACCGGTCGGTGCTCAGGACTGAAGCGAAGAAGGACGAATTAGTGGCGACAACCAACGACCTGAAGAACGGCCTCGTGCTCAACCTCGACAACCAGCTGTGGCAGGTGCTGGAGTTCCAGCACGTCAAGCCCGGCAAGGGTCCGGCGTTCGTCCGCACCAAGCTCAAGAGCGTGACCTCCGGCAAGATCATCGACAAGACCTTCAACGCCGGAACCAAGGTCGAGACCGCCAACGTCGATCGTCGCGATATGCAGTACCTCTACCATGACGGCACCGACTACGTCTTCATGGACTCCGAGGACTACGACCAGGTCAACATCTCCGCAGCGCTCGTCGGCGATGCCGCGAACTACATGCTCGAGAACCAGCAGCTGCAGGTCTCCTTCCATGAGGGCACTCCGCTGTCCGTGGAGCTGCCGCCCTCGGTCGAGCTGACCATCGCCCAGACCGATCCCGGCCTCCAAGGCGATCGTTCGACCGGCGGCTCGAAGCCGGCGACGCTCGAGACCGGCTATGAGATCCAGGTTCCCCTGTTCCTCGAAGAGGGCACCAAGGTCAAGGTCGACACTCGCAGCGGCGACTACCTCGGCCGCGTCAAGTAAGTGGCATCCGCACGCACCCGAGCCCGCCGCAGGGCTCTCGAGCTGCTCTTCGAAGCCGGGCAGCGCCGACTCGCGATGGACGAACTCGTCACCATGCGATCGAACGATCCCGACTATCCGATGAAGGAATACGCGGTCGAGATCGTCGAAGGCATCACTCCGAGGCAGGCGGAGATCGACGAGATCATCTCCACCTATGCGCAGGGCTGGACTCTCGATCGGATGCCGGCGGTCGACCGGTCGCTGCTCGAGATCGGCACCTGGGAGATCCTGTTCAACGAGGACGTCCCCGACAAGGTCGCCATCGACGAGGCCGTCTCCCTGGCCCGCAAGTTCTCCACCGACGACTCACCCGGTTTCGTCTCGGGTCTGCTCTCCCGCATCCTCGACGTCAAGCCGACGCTCATCTGAATCGACGGGTCCGCAGTTCGGACCCGTCGACCGGCGCCGTCGACGCCGGGTCTACAATCGAATCGAACCACTCCTTTAACCACCGTCCGGAGAGGCGGAGAAGGGGAAACATGACACAGCGAACAGTGCTGGACGCCCCCGATATCTCGAGGGCGATCACCCGCATCGCGCACGAGATCATCGAATCCAACAAGGGCAGCGAGGATCTCGTTCTGCTCGGCATCCCGCGCCGCGGGGTCCCGCTGGCCCACCGACTCGCCGAGGCGATCGCCGCGATCGAAGGCCGACCCGAGGCAGCGAGCGAACTCGCCGGCAGCCTCGACATCACCATGTACCGCGATGACCTGCGCGGCGGCTCCTATCGGGCACCCGAACCGACGAGCATCCCGTCCTCGGGCATCGATGCGAAGACCGTCGTCCTCGTCGACGATGTGCTCTTCTCCGGCCGCACCATCCGCGCCGGGCTCGACGCCCTGGCAGATTTCGGCCGTCCGGCGAGGGTGCGGCTGGCCGTCCTCGTCGACCGCGGCCACCGCGATCTGCCGATCCGCGCCGATCATGTGGGCAAGAACCTTCCGACCTCGAGCAGCGAACGCGTCAACGTCTCCCTGGCCGAGATCGACGGCAGCGATGCGGTCACCATCTCGGGAGGCCGCGAATGAAGCACCTGCTCGACACCGCATCCCTGAGCCGGAACGACGCCATCGCCATCCTCGACATCGCCGAGGAGATGGCCCTCGTGTCCGAACGCGAGGTCAAGAAGCTCCCGGTGCTGCGCGGCCGCACCGTGGTCAATCTGTTCTTCGAGGACTCCACACGCACACGCCTGTCGTTCGAAGCCGCCGCCAAACGGCTCTCGGCCGATGTGCTCAACTTCTCTGCGAAGGGATCCTCGGTGTCGAAGGGCGAGAGCCTGCAGGACACCATTCAGACGATCTCCGCGATGGGCGCCGATGCGATCGTCGTCCGTCATTCCGGCGCCGGCACCGCGCACCGGCTCGCCCACACCGGCTGGATCGACGTCCCCGTCGTCAATGCCGGCGACGGCACCCACGAACATCCCACCCAGGCGCTTCTCGACGCTTTCACTCTGCGCCGGGCACTCGCCGGGGTGCCCGCCTCGGGGCCGGTGGCCGGCGGCCCGCGCGGGCAGGGACTGGACAAGGCGAAGGTCGCCATCGTCGGAGACGTCCTGCACTCCAGAGTGGCTCGCTCGAATGTGCACCTGCTCTCCGGCCTCGGCGCGGACGTCCACCTCATCGCACCGGCCACCCTGCTGCCCTGGGGAGTGGAGGATTGGCCGGTCACCGTCCATTACGACTTCGACGCCGCACTGAGCGCCGAGGACTTCGCAGCCGTGATGATGCTGCGCGTCCAGCACGAGCGCATGCACGAATCGTTCTTCCCCAACGCCCGCGAATACGCCCGCCTGTGGGGACTGAGCGCCGCACGGCTGGAGAAGCTGCCGGCCGAGACGTTCATCATGCACCCGGGACCCATGAATCGCGGATTCGAGATCTCCGCCGCCGCGGCGGACTCACCCCGCGCCCTCGTCCTCGACCAGGTCGAGAACGGTGTGAGCGTGCGCATGGCGGTCCTCTACCGTCTGCTGACAGGTCAGGAGGAGACCAATGACTGATTACCTCATCCGCGGAGCCGATGTGCTCGGACGCGGTGCCGCCGACATCGCCGTCCGCGACGGGCGCATCGTCGAACCCGAGCTCCTCGACCCCGATGCGACCGAGATCGTCGACGCCGCAGGGCTCGTGGCTCTCCCGGGACTCGTCGACATGCACACCCATCTGCGCGAACCGGGCAAGGAAGATGCAGAGACGGTCCTCACCGGTTCCCGCTCGGCCGCGGCCGGGGGCTTCACCTGCGTGCACGCCATGGCGAACACCGCTCCCGTGGCCGACACCGCCGGAGTCGTCGAACAGGTTCACCGGCTGGGCCGCTCAGCCGGCTTCACCGAGGTCGTGCCCGTCGGTGCGGTCACCATCGGCCTCGAAGGCAGGCAGCTGGCCGAGCTCGGGGCGATGGCCCGGTCGGCGGCACGGGTGCGGATGTTCTCCGACGACGGCATCTGCGTCTCGGATCCCCTGCTCATGCGCCGAGCGCTCGAATACGTCAAGACCTTCGACGGCATCATCGCCCAGCACGCACAGGAACCGCGTCTGACCGAAGGCGCGCAGATGAACGAGAGCGCGGTCTCGGCCGAACTCGGACTGCCCGGTTGGCCGGCGGTGGCCGAGGAGTCGATCATCGCCCGCGACGTGCTGCTGGCCGAACACGTCGGCTCCCGGCTGCACATCTGCCATGTGTCCACGGCCGGCAGCGTCGACCTCATCCGCTGGGCGAAGGCCAGGGGAGTGGCCGTGACCGCCGAGGTGACCCCCCACCACCTCATGCTCACCGACGAACTCGTGCGCACCTTCGACCCCGTGTACAAGGTCAACCCGCCCCTGCGCACCGATGCCGATGTCACCGCCCTGCGCGAGGCACTGGCCGACGGCACGATCGACGTCGTCGGCACCGACCACGCCCCCCACACCGCCGAACACAAGTGCAGCGAGTGGACCGCGGCGGCCATGGGCATGGTCGGCATGGAATCGGCGCTGTCCATCGTCGTCGCAGCGATGGCCGACTACGACTTCGGCTTCGGTGACGTGGCACGGGTGATGTCGACCGCTCCGGCTCGGATCACCGGTGCCTCAGGCCACGGAAGCCTCGAGATCGGAGCGAGCGCGAACATCGTCCTCGTCGATCCCTCGGCTGCGCACACCATCGATCCCGCCGCACACGCCACGAAGGGACGCAACAACCCCTTCGCCGGCGTCGAGGTGACCGCCCAGGTCACCGACACCTTCTTCTACGGCCACCGGGTATTGGCCGCAGGGGCACTGACAACACCCCACCCGGCAGGAGCAACATGGACAGATCACTAGGCACACTCATCGTCGCAGTCGTCATCATCCTCGTGATTCTGGCGATCGCCTGGGGATGGAGCCGACGCAAACGAGACCAAGCGCAAGTCGTCGTCCCTCCGAAGCCGCATCTCGGGATCACCCCCGTGGCCGATCCCGTCGAAGGCTCGTACGTGTCGACGACGAAGGCCGGACATCCGCTCGAACGCGTGGCCGTGCACGGCCTGGGCATCCGCACCACCGCCGAACTCGTCATCACCGACGGCGGAGTGATCATGGACCTGGCCGGACGCGAGGACTTCCTCATCCCGCGCCGGGACATCGTGTCCGTGGACACCACGTCCGGGATGATCGGCAAATTCGTCGAACGCGGCGGCATCGTTCGCATCACCTGGCGCCTGGGAGACACCCTCGTCGACACCGGCTTCCGCGCCCGCTACGCAGCGTCCACCGCTCCCACCGTCGACCGCATCCGCGCAATGATCGAAGAGGCACAATGAGTTTTTCCACCACCCCCGCCGTCCTCGTCCTCGAAGACGGCCGCACCTTCCACGGCTCCGCCTACGGAGCGATCGGCGAGACCACGGGCGAAGCCGTCTTCGTCACCGCGATGTCCGGTTACCAGGAGACGCTGACCGACCCGTCCTACCATCGCCAGATCGTCATCCAGGCCGCGCCGCACATCGGCAACACCGGGATCAACCGCACCGATGACGAATCGGCCCGTATCTGGGCCGCAGGGTACGTCGTCCGCGACGCCTCCCGGATCTCGTCGAGCTGGCGCTCCGAGGGCGACCTCGCCGATTGGCTCGCAGACTCCGGCATCGTCGGCATCAGCGACGTCGACACCCGCGCGCTGACCCGGCATCTGCGCGACAAGGGCGCCATGCGCGTGGGCATCTTCTCCGGACCGTCCGCCGAGATCGCCGAGGCAGAGCTCTTGGCCCGAGTGCAGGCCTCCCCGCAGATGGCCGGGGCCAACCTCGTCGACGAGGTCTCGATCACCGAACCGAAGCTCATCCCGGCCCGCGGCGAGAAGAGGTTCAGCGTCGCCGCCGTCGACCTCGGCATCAAGTCGATGACCCCCGAACGCCTGACCGAACGCGGCATCGACGTCCACCTCGTGCCGTCGTCGGCCACCTTCGACCAGATTCGAGCGCTGAACGTCGACGGAGTGTTCTTCTCCAACGGCCCCGGCGACCCCGCCACTGCCGATGACCAAGTCGAACTGCTCCGGTCCGTCCTCGACGCCGGGATCCCCTTCTTCGGCATCTGCTTCGGCAATCAGCTGCTCGGCCGGGCGCTGGGCTTCGGCACCTATAAGCTGCCCTTCGGCCACCGCGGCATCAACGTGCCCGTGATGGATCGGACGACGAGCAGAGTCGAGATCACTTCGCAGAATCACGGCTTCGCCGTCGACGCCCCGCTCGAGGGTGAGACGACCGCCCCGCACAAGGCCGACTACGGGCGCGTCATCGTCTCGCACGTGTGCCTCAACGACGATGTCGTCGAGGGCTTGGCCTGCCTCGACATCCCTGCCTTCTCCGTCCAGTTCCACCCCGAGGCCGCGGCCGGACCGCACGATTCGAGCTATCTGTTCGATCGCTTCATCGACCTCATGTCCGCTTCCCAGGCCGATACGGCTGCCCAGGCCTAAGGAGACCACCCATGCCACTGAGACAAGACCTCAACTCCGTCCTCGTCATCGGTTCCGGGCCGATCGTCATCGGCCAGGCCTGCGAATTCGACTACTCGGGCACCCAGGCCTGCCGTGTCCTGCGGTCCGAGGGCCTGCGCGTCATCCTCATCAACTCGAACCCGGCGACGATCATGACCGATCCCGACATCGCCGATGCCACCTATGTCGAACCGATCGACGCGCAGGTGATCGAGACGATCATCGAGAAGGAGCGCCCTGATGCGCTCCTGCCCACGCTCGGAGGGCAGACCGCCCTCAACGCCGCGATCGCCCTCTACGAGTCGGGTGTGCTCGAGAAGTACGGCGTCGAACTCATCGGCGCGGATGTCGATGCCATCCAGCGCGGCGAGGACCGGCAGAAGTTCAAGGACATCGCCGTCGAATGCGGCGCCGAAGTGGCTCGTTCGGCCATCTGCCACAGTCTCGACGAGGCCATCGCCGCGGCCGAGGAACTCAACTACCCCGTCGTCGTCCGCCCCTCCTTCACCATGGGCGGTCTCGGCTCGGGCATGGCCTACGACGAATCGGATCTGCGCCGGATCGCCGGAGCCGGACTCGCCGACTCCATCACCCATGAGGTGCTGCTCGAGGAGTCCATCCTCGGGTGGAAGGAGTATGAGCTCGAGCTCATGCGCGACAACAAGGACAACGTCGTCGTGGTGTGCTCGATCGAGAACGTCGACCCCGTGGGCGTGCACACCGGTGATTCGATCACGGTCGCGCCGGCCCTGACGCTGACCGACCGGGAATACCAGGAGATGCGCGATATCGGCATCGCCATCATCCGTGCCGTGGGCGTGGACACCGGCGGATGCAATATCCAGTTCGCCGTCGACCCCAAGACCGGTCGCATCGTCACCATCGAGATGAACCCGCGCGTCTCCCGGTCCTCGGCGCTGGCGTCGAAGGCGACGGGCTTCCCGATCGCGAAGATGGCCGCCAAACTCGCCGTCGGCTATTCGCTCGACGAGATCCCCAACGACATCACGAAGGTCACCCCGGCCAGCTTCGAACCGACCCTGGACTACGTGGTCGTCAAGATCCCGCGCTTCACGTTCGAGAAGTTCCCGGCCGCCGACCCGACCCTGACGACGACCATGAAGTCCGTCGGCGAGGTCATGGCCCTGGGACGCAACTTCACCACCGCCCTGCAGAAGGCTATGCGCTCACTCGAGCAGAAGGACGCCTCCTTCGGCTGGGACGAGCTGCCCGATGTCTCCGACGACGAGGTCCGCGAATCGGTCCTTGAGGCGATCTCGCACGCCACCGCCGACCGCATCCACTCCGTCCAGCGGGGGCTCGCCGCCGGGCTGAGTGCCGCCGAGGTCTTCGACGCCTGTGAGATCGACCCCTGGTACCTCGACCAGATCCAGCTCATCAATGAAGTCGCCGCGCATATCCGCGATGCCGAAGAACTCGATGAGGCGGTGCTGCGGATTGCGAAGAACCACGGGTTCTCCGATGAGCAGATCGCCAGTCTGCGGAGCCTGCAGACCGATGTGGTGACCGGGATCCGCCACGCTCTGCGCGTGCGTCCGGTGTTCAAGACCGTCGACACCTGTGCCGGCGAGTTCGAAGCGCACACTCCGTACCACTACTCGAGCTACGATGCCGAGACCGAGGTCGCACCCCGTGAGCGCTCCGCCGTGATCATCCTCGGCTCGGGACCGAACCGGATCGGGCAGGGCATCGAATTCGACTACTCGTGCGTGCACGCGACCATGGCGATCGCCTCGGCCGGCTACGAGACGATCATGGTCAACTGCAATCCGGAGACCGTGTCGACCGACTACGACACTGCCGATCGCCTCTACTTCGAACCCCTGACCTTCGAAGACGTCATGGAGGTCTACCACGCAGAACTCGCCGCCGGGCCAGTCCTCGGCGTCGTGTGCACCCTCGGCGGACAGACGCCGCTGGGTCTGGCCGATCAGCTCAAAGCCGCAGGCGTGCCCGTGCTCGGCACCCAGCCCGAGGCGATCGACCTGGCCGAGGACCGCGGCGAATTCGGTGCCGTCCTCGACCGGGCGGGGCTGACCGCGCCGAAGCACGGTACGGCCGTGACGTACAAGGAAGCCGCCGACATCGCCGAGGAGATCGGCTACCCGGTGCTCGTGCGCCCCTCCTACGTCCTCGGCGGCCGCGGCATGCAGATCGTCTACGATCGCACCCAGCTGCTCGACTACATGGCCACGGCAACGGAGATCTCCGTCGACCGACCGGTGCTCGTCGACCGCTTCCTCGAAGACGCCATCGAGATCGACGTCGATGCACTCTACGACGGTGAGGAGGTCTTCATCGGCGGCATCATGGAGCACATCGAGGAAGCCGGGATCCACTCGGGGGACTCGGCCTGCGTCCTGCCCTCGCTGACCCTGGGCGATGATGTGCTCGAGCGCGTCCGTCAGGGGACGAAGGCGATCGCCGAGGGAGTCAGCGTGCGCGGACTGCTCAACATCCAGTTCGCCATCGCCGCCGACGTCCTCCACGTCATCGAGGCCAATCCGCGCGCCTCCCGCACGGTGCCCTTCGTCTCGAAGGCGACGTCGACCCAGCTGGCCAAGGCCGCAGCGCTCATCGCGGTGGGCCGAACCATCGACGATATGCGCGGAGGGCTGCTGCCGTCGACCGGCGACGGTTCGAGCCTGCCGTTGGATCACCCGATCGCGGTGAAGGAAGCGGTTCTGCCCTTCCGTCGGTTCCGCACGGTCGAGGGCAAGGTCGTCGATTCGATCCTCGGGCCCGAGATGCGTTCGACGGGTGAGGTCATGGGCATCGACCACGACTTCCCGACCGCCTTCGCCAAAGGCCTGCTCGGAGCGTCGGTGAAGCTGCCGACCTCGGGCACCGTGTTCGTGTCCGTGGCCGATCGGGACAAGCGGGCCATGGTGCTGCCGGTCAAGGAGCTCGTCGACATGGGATTCGACGTCGTCGCCACCACCGGCACAGCCGCCGTCCTCTCGCGCTACGGAATCCGGACCACGCAGGTGCACAAGCACTTCGAGGCCGATGCCGAGGACCGCACGGTGCTCGACTACCTCGCCGCGGGCACCATCGACATGGTCATCAATGTACCCTCCGGCAGGCAGGAGCGCGCCGACGGCTACGAGATCCGCGCCGCAGCGACCGCGAACTCCGTGCCTCTGATCACCACGCTGGCGGAATTCGCAGCGGCCGTGACCTCCCTCGAAGTCGTCCGCGACTCGACTTTCCAGGTGCGCAGCCTGCAGGACTGGAGCGCATGATGTTCGGCACCCGGCTGGCCGCCGCGACGGCCGAGCACGGTCCGCTGTGCGTGGGCATCGACCCGCACGAGCATCTGCTGCAGTCCTGGGGTCTGCCGCTCAGCGCCGAGGGCGTGCGCGAGTTCGCCCTGCGCACGGTCGCCGAGCTCAAGGGCACGGTGGCTGCGGTGAAACCCCAGTCGGCGTTCTTCGAGCAGTACGGTTCGGCCGGTGTCGCCGCCCTCGAAGAGACGCTGGCCGCGGCCGGCGAGGCCGGCATCCTCAGCGTCCTGGACGTCAAGCGCGGCGACATCGGCTCGACCATGGCTGCGTACGCGAGAGCCTATCTCGACCCCGCCTCGGCGTTGGCCGCCGATTCGATCACGGTGTCGCCCTACCTCGGATTCGAGGCGCTGGAGCCGGCGTTCGAACTGGCCGCCGCCCACGGCAAGGGCGTGTTCGTGCTCGCCCTGACCTCGAATCCCGAAGGCGCGCAGGTCCAGCACGCGCAGGGCACAGAGGGCTCGGTGGCCGGCTCCATCGTCGCCCGAGTCGCCGAACGCAACAGCCTCGCCCTCGCCGAGGCTGGGGAACGGGAAGGGCTCGGACCCTTCGGTCTCGTCGTCGGCGCCACCATCGGCACCGCCGCCCACGACCTCGGTGTCGACCCCAGCGGCTGCGGAGGCCCGATCCTGGCACCCGGGGTCGGCGCGCAGGGCGCCGGCATCGCCGAACTGCGCACGGTCTTCGGCGATCGGGCACTGACCTCCGGACAGGTCCTGGCCACCGCCTCGCGAGCGGTGCTGGGAGCAGGTCCGCAGGGTCTGGCCGATGCCGCTCGCCGCCTCAACGCAGCGCTGACCGAGCTCCGCTGACCATCGGTCGCCGCTGAGCCGGGGAGTCCCGGTCCGAGCATCGGACTTCGGTCAGGGGGCTCTGCCCGATGCCAGGAGCGATCGGAAAGGGGCGAAATCGGACTCGTGAGGACTTTTCTTCGGCTCATTGCGCCTCTGCGCAGGGAATGTGTCTTAGACTGAGACAACTTCCCTACCTGCCCGTTCATGGTGACAGAGGAGATAATGTGGCACTCGAACCGTTGACCCCGCAACAGCGTTCCGCTGCTCTGGACAAGGCGTTCAAGGCGCGTCAGGCGCGGGCCGAAGTCAAGTCGGCGCTGAAGAACGGTGAAACCGATCTCGCCGCCGTGCTCAAGAAGGCCGCAGACGACGAGGCACTCGCGAAGATGCGCGTGCTCGATCTGCTGCGGGCACTGCCCGGTGTCGGAGACCGCCGGGCAGAGGCAGCCATGGAAGAGGTCGGCATCGCGACCTCCCGCCGGATCAAGGGACTGGGCGTGCACCAGAAGTCCGCCCTGTTGGAGAAATACTCCTGAGTGTGACAACCTCGGATCTGTGAACACTCGACTCACCGTCCTCGCGGGTCCGACTGCCGTCGGAAAAGGCACCGTCAGCACCTACATCCGGCAGAATCATCCCGAGGTCTGGTTCTCCGTTTCCGCCACCACGCGGCCGAGGCGACCGGGCGAGGTCGATGGTGTCCATTATCACTTCCTGTCCGATGACGACTTCGACGCGCTCATCGCCGACGGACAGCTGCTCGAATACGCCGTGGTCCATGGACGTCACCGCTACGGCACTCCGGCGGCGCCGGTGCGCGAGAGACTCGAGCAGGGCGTCCCGGCCCTGCTCGAGATCGATCTGCAGGGCGCCCGCCAGGTCAAGGAGAAGATGCCCGACGCCCGATTCGTCTTCCTCGCCCCGCCCAGCTGGGACGAGCTCGTCTCCCGGCTGACCGGCCGGGGAACCGAATCGGCCGAGGAGCAGCAGCGGCGTCTGGCCACTGCGAAGCGCGAAATGGCCGCCGAAGCCGAGTTCGACGTGACCATCGTCAACGACCACGTTCGCACTGCGGCCGAAGAACTCCTATCATTGATGGGTATATCCACCTCCGATTAGATGGGAACCCCCTTGCCCGCACAGCCCGAAGGCATCACCAATCCTCCGATCGACGATCTGCTGAGCGTCACCGGTTCGAAGTACGAACTGGTCTCCATCGCGGCCAAGCGCGCCCGTCAGATCAACTCCTACTACGCCCAGCTGCAGGAGGGACTCCTCGAGAACGTCGGTCCGCTCGTCACCCCCGGCACGAACGAGAAGCCGCTGTCGATCGCTCTGCGCGAAGTCAACGAGTCGAAGATCGTCGCCCGTGAGGTCTCCGAGGCCGACTTCCTCCAGACCGCTGCCGAGCCGCAGCAGCCCGCTCCCGTGAGCAACGACGGCGCGATCGACTTCAGCGACCAGTGAGGACCGTACTCGGCGTCGCCGGTGGGATCGCCGCCTACAAGGCCGCGCACATCGTCCGGCGACTCCGGGAACTCGAGCACAGCGTCAAGGTCGTCCCGACGGCCAATGCGCTGAATTTCATCGGTGCCCCCACGTTCGAGGCACTCTCCGGACAGTCCGTGACGACCGACGTCTTCGCCGAGGTCGAAGACGTCAACCATGTCCGCATCGGACAGGAAGCCGAACTCGTCATCATCGCCCCGGCGACGGCGAACCTCATCGCGAAGATCGCCGCCGGAATCGCCGACGACCTGCTCACAGCCACCGTGCTGACCACCACGGCAGAGGTGGTCGTGGCGCCGGCTATGCACACGGAGATGTGGCACAACCCGGCGACCGTGGCCAATATCGCGACCCTGCGCTCCCGCGGCGTCCACGTGCTCGAACCGGCCGTCGGACGACTCACCGGACCTGATTCGGGACCGGGCAGACTGCCCGAACCCGAGGACATCGTCGCCTTCGCCCTGTCCGCGAAGGAAGGCGCACGCGGAGCCGTTGCCGCCGGAGGCGAGGAACCGCCGCCGACAGCCGGGGGACTGGCCGGCCGGCGCATCGTCATCAGCGCCGGTGGGACCCGGGAGGCACTGGACCCGGTGCGCTTCCTCGGCAACCGGTCCTCGGGCAAACAGGGCATCGCCCTGGCCAGAGCCGCCCGGGCCGCCGGCTCGCAGGTCGAACTCGTCGCAGCCAATATCGATTCGGGCCTGCTCAGGACCCTGCCTGCCGACATCGACGTGCAGCACGTCGAATCCACCCTCGAGCTGCAGGCGGCGATGCGCGCGGCCCAGTCGGACGCCGATGCCCTCATCATGGCGGCCGCCGTCGCCGACTACCGACCCGCCGCGACCGCCGAGTCGAAGATGAAGAAATCCGGCGACGACGGGCTGACGCTGCGTCTGGTGCAGAACCCGGACATCCTGCGCGGGCTCGTCGACGATCGGCCCGAGGGACAGATCATCGTCGGCTTCGCCGCCGAGACCGGTGACCCGGACACTGCCGCCGTCGACTACGCGCGGGCGAAGTTCCTGCGCAAGGGCGTGGATCTGCTCGTGTTCAACGACGTCTCCTCCGACCGCGCATTCGGTCACGATCACACGGCAGTGCAGATCATCGGCTCCAGAGCCGGAGAGACCTTCGTCGGTGAGGAATTCCACGGCACCAAGGACGATGTTTCGCAAAAGGTCATCGAGGCAGTGATCGACCAGCTCACCCACGTAGAATCGACAACGTGACTCATTCAAATCTCCGTTTCTTCTCATCCGAGTCCGTCACCGAGGGACACCCCGACAAGATCTGCGACCAGATCAGTGATGCCGTGCTCGACGATCTGCTGCGACAGGACCCCAACGCGAAGGTCGCTGTCGAGACCATGGTCACCACCGGGCTCGTGCACGTGGCCGGTGAGGTCAATACCGCGGCCTATGCCGATGTCGCCGGCATCGTCCGCAGCCTCATCACCGGCATCGGCTACGACTCCTCGGACACCGGATTCGACGGGCATTCCTGCGGAGTCTCCGTCTCGATCGGCAGCCAGTCCACGAACATCCACTCCGGAGTGACGAATCCCCTGGACTTCCGTGAGGCCGTCGCCTCCGACGACCACGGCACCAGCCTCGGTGCCGGTGACCAGGGACTGATGTTCGGCTATGCCGACAATTCGACCGATGTGCTCATGCCGCTGCCGATCCATCTGGCCTCCCGGATGGCCGAGAGGCTGTCCGAAGTCCGCAAGACCGGTCGGCTCGACTATCTGCGCCCTGATGGGAAGACCCAGCTGACGCTCGGCTACGACGGCGACGAAGCCGTGTCCATCGAGAACATCGTCGTCTCCACCCAGCACTCCGCCGATGTCAGCCAGTACCAGCTGCACGCGGAGATCCAGGAAGAGGTCATCGAACCGGTGATCGCCGACTCCGGTCTCGACACCTCCGGAGCGAACATCCACATCAACCCCGCCGGGCCGTTCGTCACCGGCGGTCCCATGGGAGACGCCGGACTGACCGGACGCAAGATCATCGTCGACACCTACGGCGGCTTCTCCCGCCACGGCGGCGGGGCGTTCTCCGGCAAGGATCCCTCGAAGGTCGATCGCTCCGCGGCCTACGCCATGCGCTGGGTGGCGAAGAACGTCGTCGCCGCCGGGCTGGCCGATCGCGCCGAGGTCCAGGTGTCCTACGCGATCGGGCGCGTGGATCCGATGGGCCTCTACGTCGAGACGTTCGGCACCGAGAAGGTCGACCCGAACGCGATCTCGGCAGCCATCCGGGAGGTCTTCGATCTCCGCCCGGCGATGATCATCGCCGAACTCGACCTGCTGCGCCCCATCTACTCACAGACCTCGACCTACGGTCACTTCGGTCGTGAGCTGCCCGATTTCACCTGGGAGGTCACGGACCGCGCCGAGGACCTGCTGCGCGCCGTGTCCACCCACTGAGCCTGCTTCGCGGCGTGGACGAACCCCTCCCGATCGACACCGGCACCTCGGCCGAAGGCCAGGTGCCGTTGGCCTCCGACGATCCGGTCGCCAGAGTGCTCATCGACCACCCGGTACCCCATCTCGCGCGAGTCTTCGACTACGCCGTGCCCGCCAAGCTCGCCGAGGCGGCCCTGCCCGGGGTGCGGGTGCGCGTGAAGTTCGCCGGGAAGCTCCGTGACGGATATCTGCTGGAGCGCGTGAGCTCCTCGGAGCACCTCGGCCCGCTGGCGACGCTCCAGCGCCTGAGCGGGCCCGTGCAGGTGCTCGGCCCGGAGCTCCTGGCTCTGTGTGAGGCCACCGCGAGACGGTACGGCGGCACTCTCGCCGATGTGCTCCGACTGGCCATCCCACCCCGCCATGCCCGCGGCGAGAAGGCCGTGCTCAGAGCCGAGAAGGCGCGCACCGAAGACGCCGACCGCGGCACCCCTGCCCAGCAGGGAGCGGCGACCGACGACACCGGGACGCAAGCGGCGCTGGCGGCCGCGGGGATCGGGGAGCCCGAAGCACAGCTGCTTCGTCGCCTCGCCGGATGGCTCCTCGAGGCGGTGCCCGAGACGACGGCCCCTGACGACGGTCCCGTGCCTCGGCGACGGACGCTGGCCTGCACCCCAGGTCCCACGCCCGGACTGAGCTGGATCCGAGCCGGACTCGCCGCGGCACGGCGGACACTGGCGGCCGGCCGATCAGTGCTGTGGCTCGTCCCCGACCATCGTGAGCTCACAGTCCTGCATACCAGCCTCGTCGCCGCAGGCATCGAGGACGTCTCCGTGCTCAGCGCCGACCAGCCGCCCGAACAGCGCTGGCAGTCATGGCTGCGCGGACTGCTCGGACACACGCGGGTGACGATCGGCACTCGGGCCGCGGCCTTCGCTCCGATGACCGAACTCGGCCTCATCATCTGCACCGATGACGCGAACCGCAACTACCTCGACCAGCACGCTCCCTATCCCCATGCCCGGGAGGTCAGCCTCCTGCGATCGACGATCGAGGACACCGAGCTCCTCTTCGTCTCCACCGAACGCAGCGCCGAGGTGCAGCGGCTCGCCGAGATCGGCTGGCTCGCCGACATCACTCCCACGGGGCCCGCACGCCGGAACGCGGCGCCCGTCGTCCACGTCCCCGACGAAGACCGGGACCCCTTCGCCTGGCAGCGGATCCCCAGTCGCGCCTGGCAGATCATGCGCACCGCTCTGCGGCCGCGGCCCCGTGACGGAGGCGTCCCCGGTCCCGTCCTCGTCCAGGTGCCCCGCTCCGGGTACTATCCAGTCTTCGCCTGCGCCCGGTGCCAGGAGGTCGCTCGCTGTCCCCGCTGCGAAGCCACGCTGACCACTCAGTCCGAGGTGGGCCCCTTCGCCTGCCGCGCCTGCGGGTATCACTCCGAGGAATTCACCTGTTCCCGCTGCCGCTCACATCAGGTGCGCGCCGTCGTGCGGGGGCGAGCGCGGACAGTCGAGGAGCTGCGCCGGGCGATGCCGGACGTCGAGATCATCGAATCCGGCGGCGAGCACATCGTGACCGTCCTCGACGAAGCGCCGCGGCTGATCGTGGCCACCACCGGAGCCGAACCCTATGTGCTCGGCGGCTACTCCGCGGCGATCCTGCTCGACTCCCTCTGGCCGGGGCCGTGGATGCGTTCGATCGACGAGGCCGTGTCCCGCCGCCTCCGCGCGGCCGCGCTCGTGCGCTCACGCGACCAGGGCGGAGTCGTCTACCTCGGCGACGAGGACGAACTGATCAGGAAGACGCTGACCGGGTTCGACCCCATCACGTTCATGTCCCGGCAGCTGGCCGACCGGAAGGCGCTCGGGTTTCCTCCCTACCGGCGGATCCTCGAGCTCACCGGCGCCGGCTCCGACATCGACGCCGTGCTCAGCGAGCTCGGGGAGGTCGACGAGCTGCTGCGTGACGAGGCCGAGGACGGTCAGCGGAGTGTCTTGGCCTACCCGATCTCCGCCGGAGACCGGGTCGGGACCCGAGTGGCGGAGTTGACCGCCTCCCGCTCGGCGAAGAAGCAGCCGCAGGTCCGGGTGCGCATCGACGATCCCCGGTCGCTGTGACCGGCCGGAGAACCAGTAGAATCCATGACGTGGATATCGTCTTCGCCGGAACTCCGGATGTCGCAGTGCCCGCCCTCGAGGCCCTCGCCGAATCCGAGCACCGCATCCGTGCGGTCCTCACCCGCCCCGACGCCCCCGTCGGGCGCAGGCGCGTCCTCACCCCCTCGCCGGTCAAGACCCGCGCCCTCGAACTCGGCCTCGACGTGATCGAGGCCGATCGGCTGCGCGGAGAGGTCATCGCCAGGCTGCGGGAGCTGCAGGTCGACGCCGTCGCCGTCGTCGCATACGGCGCCATCGCCGGGCCCGCCGCACTGGCCACCGCCCGGCTCGGCTGGTTCAACCTCCACTTCTCCCTTCTTCCCGCCTACAGAGGCGCGGCACCCGTGCAGCGGGCCCTCATCGACGGCCTCGACCGCAGCGGAGTGAGTGTCTTCAGAATCGATACGGGCATGGACACCGGCCCCGTGCTGCGTCGGCGCGAACTCGACCTCGGCCACCCCGACGTCAGCTCCGCCTTGGAGGACTACGCACGACGCGGAGCTCACGAACTCGTGGCCGCCTTCGACGACCTCGCCGCGGGCACCGCCCACGAGACCCCGCAGACCGGATCGTCCTCCCATGCGGAGAAGATCACCGCCGCCGACGCCCGGCTCGATCTCACAGCCCCTGTCGGTCGCGTCATCGACCGGGTCCGCGGCACCAGCCCCAGTCCCGGCCCCTGGGTCGAACTCGACGGGAAGCGGACGAAGCTCTTCGGCCTCAGCCGGGCACCGGAGGTGACTGCGAGCGCCGAAGCCGGAACGCTGACGAGCTGGAACGGTGCTCCCGTACTGCGCTGCGGAGACGGCTGGGTCCATATCGCCGAGATCCAGCCCTTCGGCAAACCGCGGATGGCGGCCGCTGACTTCCTCCACGGTCACGGCGACATCCGCTTCGACCACCACACCGACCAGGGAGCATGAGAGCAATGGCCGAATCAGAGCGACGTCGCGGGCAGCGCCGTCGGGGCGCGGCGGGACCGCGACGCAGCGGAGGCGGCGCGTCTCCTCGCCCAGGTGCGGGTGTGAACCTGCCCCGGCGCATCGCCTGGGAGGTCCTCCTCGATGTGGCGACGAAGGACTCCTATGCGAACCTGCTGCTGCCGGCGAAGCTCACCCGCACCCGCATGAACGCTCAGGACGCCGCATTCGCCACCGAATTGACCTACGGGGCCCTGCGCCGACAGAAGTTCTACGACGCCGTCATCGAATCAGCAGCTCGCCGCCGGATCGACGCGATCGACGCAGAGCCCCTGGCGGCGATGCGCCTCGGCGCCCACCAGCTGCTGGCCATGCGCGTGCCCGACCACGCCGCCCTGTCCGAAACCGTCGCCGTGGTCAAACGGAATGCTGCGAAGACCGCCGGCTTCGTCAATGCGGTGCTCCGCCGCATCTCCGAGGCCGACAGCCGGGAATGGCTCGAGCGAGTCACCGCGGGGACCTCGGAGACGACGCGCTTGGCCATCGAACACTCCCATCCGGAATGGATCGTGCGGGCCCTGACCCAAGCGCTCAAGGGCCACGAACGCGATGCCGGGGAGCTCGAGGCGCTGCTGGCGGCCGACAACGCGCCCGCGAAGGTCGGCGTCAGCGCCCTGCCCGGCCTGCTCGACCGTTCCGAACTGCCCGGAGAGGCGACCCCGCTGTCGCCGATCGGAGCGACCCTGGACACGGCGGTGCCGCGCGAGGTCCGAGCCGTCGCCGACGGTCGCGCCCGCGTCCAGGATGAGGGATCGGCGCTCGTCGCACTCGCCCTGGCCGAGGTCGACGCCCCCGCCGGCACGTGGGCCGATCTGTGTGCCGGGCCCGGCGGCAAGGCCGCTGTGCTCGGCGCCGCAGCCGCCCAGCGGGGAGAGGCCCTGGCCGCCTTCGACTCGAGCGAGCACCGGGTAGAGCTCGTCCGCGACTCGACCCAGGCTCTGCACAATGTCACCGCAGAGGTCCGGGACGGACGCGAAGCGAGCGGGCCCTACGTCAGGGTCCTCGTCGACGTGCCCTGCTCCGGGCTCGGAGCCCTGCGTCGGCGTCCCGAAGCCCGCTACCGCAGACAGCCGGAAGACATCACCGCACTGACCGGACTGCAGCGCGAACTCCTCGGCGCCGCCCTCGACGCCTGCGCCCCCGGGGGAGTGGTCGCCTATTCGACCTGCTCGCCGCACTACGCCGAAACCGTGCTCATCGTCGACGAAGTGCTGCGGACCCGCGCACAGAACGGGCACGAGGACGTCGAGGTCCTCGACGCTCCGTCCGTACTCGCGGCGATCACCGGTGCGGCCGCCGACGACTTCGCCTCGGTCTCACGAGGCGAAGGACGCTGCGCTCAGCTGTGGCCCCACCTGCACAACAGTGACGGAATGTTCCTGACACTCCTGCGAAAGGCGGAATGAGACATGGCCATCGACATCAACCCGAGCATCCTGTCCTCGGACTTCTCCGATCTGCGGGGCGAACTCGCGAAGATCGACACCGCCGATATGGCGCATATCGACGTGATGGACAATCACTTCGTCCCCAACCTCACCTTCGGCCCGCCCGTGGTCGAGAGGATCCAAGCGATCTCGCCGATCCCGCTCGACGCGCACCTGATGATCGCGGACGCCGACCGCCACGCCCCGGTGTATGCGGAGATCGGCTGCGCCTCGGTGACCTTCCACGCCGAAGCGGCAGCAGCACCGGTGCGCTTGGCCCGCGAACTCCGCCGACTCGGCGCGAAGGCCAGTCTCGCGCTCAAACCCGCCACCCCCATCGAGCCCTTCGTCGACCTCCTCGGCGAGTTCGACCAGATCCTCATCATGACCGTCGAACCCGGATTCGGCGGACAGAAGTTCCTCGACGTGTGTCTGCCGAAGATCCGCCGCACCCGCGAAGCGATCTCCGCGACCGGTCTCGAGATCCGCCTGCAGGTCGACGGGGGAGTCTCGGCGGCGACGATCGACCGCGTCGTCGACGCCGGTGCCGACGTGCTCGTCGCCGGCTCCGCCGTCTACGGCGCCGCTGACGCCGCTGCGGCGATCAGCGAGCTGCGTTCCCTGGCCGCTGCCCACACCCACTGACCGATCCGGGCCGGCACGACCGACCCACCGTCCGAAGAGAGCCACCGATGGAACTGTTCGACTGGTTGAACACCCCGGCATTCGAGCTGCTGGGTCGACCTGTGCCCTATTCCGACCTGTTCGGCAATATCTGCGCCCTGGCCACGGTCGTCCTCGCTCTGCGACGCAGCATCCTGTCCTGGCCGGTGCAGATCCTCGGCTCGATCCTCCTGTTCTCCGCGAGCGTCTCAGCCGGCCTCGGCGGCAACGCCTCGCGGCAGGTCGTCATCATCGTCGCCGCCGTCTGGGGCTGGTCCCAGTGGAAGAAGTCGAAGGAGGTCTCCGGCGAGGTCATCGTCCGGTGGGCGAGCTGGAAGGAACGCGGTCTGCTGCTGGCGGCCCTGCTCATCGGGACCGCGGCCTTCGGCTGGGTCCTCGCCTTCGGCGGCTGGTCGTGGAACCCGTACCCGGACGCCTATATCTTCATCGGATCGGTCGTGGCCATGTACGCCCAGGGGCGTGCCATCGTCGAATTCTGGTTCGTCTGGCTGGCCGTCGACCTCGTCGGCATCCCGCTGGCCGTGGCCGGCGGGCTGGTATTCTCCGGAGCCGTCTACCTCATCTTCCTCGTCATGGTCGTCCTCGGGCTCATCGACTGGTCGAAGCGCTCGAAGCAGACGATCTCGGCACCGCACCGCTCGGCCACCGATGTCGGCCGCGACCCGGATGACTGAGCCCCACGGGCCGGACCCGCTCGGAACATGAGACCCGTGGTGCTTCGTCCGGAGACGATGCATTAGGCTGGTCGGGTGAAGACCTTTGACTCTCTCTACGCCGAACTCCTGCAGAAATCCCACGATCGGCCGGACGGTTCGAAGACCGTGGCCGAACTCGACGCCGGAGTCCATGCGATCGGCAAGAAGGTCGTCGAAGAGGCCGCCGAGGTGTGGATGGCCGCCGAATACGAAACCAAGGAGGAGCTCGCCGAGGAGATCTCGCAGCTGCTCTACCACGTGCAGGTGATGATGATCGCCAAGGGAGTGACCCTCGACGAGGTCAACACCCACCTCTGAGACCCTCACGAATCCCACCGACCCGATGCCATCGAACTCATAAGGGACCTCATGCTGCGTGTAGCCGTGCCCAACAAGGGCGCACTGTCCGAAGCCGCCTCCGAGATGCTCGGCGAAGCCGGATACTCCACTCGACGCGGAGCCAAGACGCTCGTCCATCAGGACGAGGTGAACGGGGTCGAGTTCTTCTACCTGCGCCCCCGCGACATCGCCATCTACGTCGGTTCGGGCATCCTCGATGCCGGGATCACCGGGCGTGACCTGCTGCTCGAGTCGCAGGCCGAAGCGCAGGAGGTGCTCGGACTCGGATTCGGCGCCTCCCGCTTCTTCTACGCCGGCACCGCCGGATCCTTCACCTCGCCGGAGGAGCTCGCCGGAGCCCGCATCGCGACGAGCTTCCCGAACCTCGTCGCCGCCGACCTCGACGCCCGCGGCATCGACGCGACCACCGTGCAGCTCGACGGCGCCATCGAGGTCTCGATCCAGCTCGGCGTCGCCGAGGCCATCGCCGACGTCGTCGAGACCGGGTCGACCCTGCGAGCCGCGGGGCTGGAGACCTTCGGCGAGCCGCTGCTCGAATCCGAGGGCGTGCTGATCCAGCGCGCCGGAGCCGAAGAGCGCATCGGCGTGCTCAAACGCCGCCTCGAATCCGTCATGGTCGCCCGCCAGTACGTGCTCGTCGACTACAACATCGAACAGCGACTCGTGCCGGAGGCGATCGCGCTCACCCCGGGTCTGGAATCCCCGACCGTCTCGCCCCTGCAGGAGACCGGATGGGTCGCCGTGCGCGTGATGGTCGAGGCGAAAGAGGTCAACAACGTGATGGACCGGCTCTACGGCGCCGGTGCCCGAGCGATCCTGGTGACGAACATTGGCGCCTGCCGAATCTGATCTGCGCATCTTCCGGCCCCGACAGGTGCGAATCATCGGCATCGTCGGCGCCATCGCCGTGACCCTGGGCTTCGCGATCCTGTCCGTGGCTCTGCTCATCGTGGACTGGGAACCATGGACCGTTCTGGACATGGTATGGATGAACCTGCTGGGCATCCTCTTCGGAGCCGCCCTGCTGCGCATCGCCGACATCCAGGCCCGACCGACCGAGACGGGCCTGGTGGTCAAGAACATGGTGCGCACCCGGCGCTTCGAATGGGGGCAGATCCTCGGAGTGTCGTTCTCACCCGAGGGCGACGACCCCTGGCCGCTGCTCGACCTCACTGACGGCACCACATGTGCTGTGATGGCCATCCAGCATGCCGACGGTCCCCGCGCCCATGCGGACGTCGCACGATTGCGTATGCTCATCAGCAGACGCACCCACTTCAAGGAGGATTAGGAATGGCGAACGAGACTCACGAGGCGGGCACGGGACCGCTGACCGGCTACACCGTCGTCGATCTCTCCCGCGCACTCGCCGGTCCCCACGCGGGGATGATGCTCGGCGACCTCGGTGCCCGTGTGATCAAGGTCGAGAACCCCGGCAGGGGCGATGACTCGCGTTCCTGGGGGCCTCCGTTCGTCGGACCCGAGGACGACCCGCAGGCCACGTACTTCTTCTCCTGCAACCGCAACAAGGAATCCATCGCCCTCGATCTCAAGTCGGAGACGGGCAAGGACACGCTGACAGGGCTCATCGCACGGGCCGATGTGCTCGTCGAGAACTTCCGCTCCGGGGTCCTCGACCGGCTCGGCTTCTCCACCGCCAGGTGCATGGAGATCAACCCTCGTCTGGTCATCCTCTCGATCACCGGGTTCGGTCACGACGGCCCTGAGGCCTCTCGCGCCGGCTACGACCAGATCGCCCAGGGCGAGGCCGGGCTGATGTCCCTGACCGGTTCGGGACCCGATGACATGCAGCGCGTGGGTGTGCCGATCGCCGATCTCCTGGCCGGCATCTACGGCTCGTACGGCGTGCTCGCCGCCCTGCTCGAACGCGAACGCACCGGCAGGGGAAAGGTCGTGCGCACCTCTCTCATCGCCGGAATGGTCGGTGTGCACGCCTTCCAGGGGACACGGGCGACCGTGGCCGGACAGGAACCGCAGCCCGGCGGCAACCACCACCCCTCCCTGTCGCCCTACGGACTCTTCGCCTGCCGCGACGGTGCCGTGCAGATCTCCGTGGGCAATGAGAACCTGTGGCAGAAGTTCTGCGCCGCCTTCGATATCGATCCCGCCGCCGCGGGACTGGCCGACAACGCCTCCCGCGTGGCGAACCGGCCGGCGCTCATCGAACTCATCGAGGACCGGTTCTCGGCCTACGACTCCGCCGAGCTGCTGACCAAACTCACCGAGGCGGGCATCCCGTCGGGCACGGTGCGCACCCTGCCCGAGGTCTACCAGTGGGAGCAGGCGCTCAGCCAGGGACTCAAGGTCTCCGTCGACCACCCGGTGCTCGGCGACATCGACCTGCCCGGACCGCCGCTGCGCTTCTTCGACGCCTCCGGAGACGGCGAGGTCGAGACCACCCGCACCGCCCATGACGCCCCGCCGCTGCTCGACGAGGACGCCGAATCGATCGTGGCCTGGCTGGCCGACGGGAACTGAGCGCCGTCATGCCGCGTCTGAACGCACACGAACTCGTCGACATCGTCCTCGACGAGGGCTCCTTCCGGTCCTGGGACACCGCGCCCATCCAGCCGGCCGGCGGGGTCTCCGAGGACTACGCAGCCGAGCTCGCCGCCGCAGCCGAGAAATCCGGGGTCGACGAGGCCATCATCACCGGTGAGGGAACCATCTCCGGACGTCGCGTAGCCGTGGTCGTCGGCGAGTTCCGGTTCCTCGCCGGCTCGATCGGCGTCGCCGCAGCCGAACGCCTCGTCGACGCCATCGAAAGGGCGACGCTCGAGGGGCTGCCGCTGCTGGCCGGGCCCGCCTCGGGGGGAACGCGGATGCAGGAGGGCACGATCGCCTTCCTGTCGATGGTGAAGATCACGAATGCCGTCGTCGCCCACCGCCGGGCCGGCCTGCCCTACCTCGTCTACCTGCGGCATCCCACCACCGGGGGAGTGTTCGCCTCCTGGGGATCCCTGGGACACGTGACCGTGGCCGAACCCGGCTCACTCATCGGCTTCCTCGGCCCCCGGGTCTTCGAGGCCATCTACGGGGAGAAGTTCCCGGACAACGTCCAGACCGGGGAGAACCTGCACAAGAACGGCATCATCGACGCCGTCATCGGCCCCGAACGGATCACGGCCACCGTCTCCCGCGTCCTCGACGTGCTCATGGGAGCCAAAGAGGTGCCCGGCCGCGTTCCCGACCCGGACACGGCTCCCGCCGAGACCGACCCGGCCTCCGACGCCTGGGCGGCGATCACGAGCTCGCGCCGCCCCGAACGTCCAGGGGTCAGAGATCTGCTGCGCACCGCGGCCAACACCGTGCTGCCGCTCAACGGCACCGGCGAAGGTGAGAAAGACCCCGGTCTGCTCCTGGCACTGGCGAAATTCGGCTCCGCCCCCTGCATCGTCCTCGGACAGGACCGGTTCCGCCAGGACTCCCGTGCCCCACTGGGCCCGGCGGCCCTGCGCGAGGCCCGCCGGGGCATGCGCCTGGCGGCCGAACTGCACCTGCCTCTCGTCACCGTCATCGACACGCCCGGAGCGGCCCTGTCTCAGTCCGCGGAGGAGGGCGGGATCGCCGGAGAGATCGCCCGCAGCCTCGCCGAGCTGGCCAACCTCGACGCGCCGTCCGTCTCGCTCATCCTCGGCGAAGGCTCCGGCGGAGGGGCTCTGGCGCTCATCCCGACCGACCGCGTGCTCAGCGCCGAACACGGCTGGCTCTCACCGCTGCCGCCCGAGGGCGCCTCGGCGATCGTCCACCGCACCACCGCTAGGGCCCCGGAGATGGCCCAGAGCCAGGGGGTGCACGCCCCGATGCTCCAAGCCACGGGAGTCGTCGACCGGATCATCGCCGAACACCCCGACGCCAGCGACGAACCTCTCGACTTCGTCGCCCGCGTGGGAGCGACACTCGAATTCGAACTCATCTCGCTCATGCGCGAACCATCGGCCAGACGACTGGCCCGCCGAATGGATCGCTACCGGGGCCTGGGCATCTAGGAGAACTGCATGGTAGCTGTGAGAATCATCCCCTGTCTCGACGTCGACGGCGGACGCGTCGTCAAGGGAGTGAAGTTCGCCGACCTCAAGGACGCCGGCGACCCCGTCGAACTCGCGAAGCGGTACGGAGAGTCCGGCGCCGACGAACTCACCTTCCTCGACGTCACCGCCAGCAGCGGGGACCGCGAGACCGTCCACGATGTCGTCCGCTCCTGCGCCGAACAGGTCTTCATTCCGCTGACGGTCGGCGGCGGCGTGCGCAGCCTCGCCGATGTCGACCGGCTGCTGCGCGACGGGGCCGACAAGGTCTCTGTGAACACCTCGGCGGTGGCCGATCCGGGGCTGATCAGTGAGATCTCCCGGCACTTCGGCAATCAGGTCCTCGTCCTCTCCCTCGACGCCCGCCGGGTGCAGTCGACGGCGACGCCCTCCGGCTTCGAAGTCACCACCCGCGGCGGTCGCGAGGGCACGGGCCGCTGCGCGATCGAGTGGATCCGGGAGGCGGCCGAGCGGGGAGTCGGAGAGATCCTGCTCAACTCCATCGACGCCGACGGCACCCGGGAGGGATTCGACCTCGAACTCATCTCCGCCGCCCGCGCGGCCGTCGACGTGCCGCTCATCGCCTCGGGTGGGGCCGGGAAAGTCGAGCACTTCGCACCGGCCGTGGCCGCCGGAGCCGACGCTCTGCTGGCCGCCAGCGTCTTCCACTTCGGCACGCTGAGCATCGCCGAGGTCAAATCCGCGCTGCGAGCCGAGGGGGTCGGGGTCCGATGAGCGGGGACACCGCGCTCGACGCGACGCCGGAGAACTGGCGCGAACTCATCCGGCCGAACTCCGACGGGCTCGTCCCGGTCATCGTCCAGGAGACGACGAGCCGCGAGGTCCTGATGCTCGCCTGGATGGACATCGAAGCCGTGGAGCGCACTCTGGACACCCGCCGCGCCACCTATTGGTCGCGCTCACGACGGGAATACTGGGTGAAGGGCGAGACCTCGGGGCATGTCCAGCACGTGCGCTCTCTCAGCCTCGACTGCGACGCTGATGCTCTGCTCCTCCTCGTCGACCAGACCGGTCCCGCCTGCCACACGAACACACCGACCTGCTTCACCGGAAGGACCATCAGTGCCGACTGACTCAGCGGCGAACCCGAGCGACCTGCCGATCCGTCCCAGCCTCGAGGAGTTCCGCTCGCTCGGGGCCGAGCACAGGCTCGTGCCCGTCCACACTCAGGTCCTCGCCGACTCCGAGACCCCGTTGAGCCTCTACCGCAAACTCACCGACGGCGGTCCGGGCAGCTTCCTCTTCGAGTCCGCCGTCGCCGGCTCCTGGGCCCGGTACTCCTTCATCGGCTCGGCGCCCGTGGCCACCCTCGTCTCGACGGCGGACGGCTTCCGGTGGTCGGGGACCCCGCCCGTGGGCATCCCCACCGACGGGGACGTCCTCGACGCGATCACCGCCGCACTCGACCTGCTCGCCGTGGACGCAGGCGAGTCGGTTCTGCCGCCGATGGTCTCGAGCCTCGTCGGCTACTTCGGCTGGGACATCATCCGCCGCTTCGAGCGCCTCGGCCCACCCCTGCCCGATGAACACCACCTGCCCACCGTGCAGCTGATGATCCCCGGCGACATCGCCGTCTACGACCACTATTCGGGCACGGTCACCCTCGTGGCCAACGTATTCAACGTCAACGGGGCCGACACCGGGATCGACGAAGCCCACGCCGCGGGAGTCGAGCGCATCACCGCCATGCTCGAACGCCTCCGGCGGCCCAGTCCGTCCGACATCCTGCGCGTGCAGAGGACCGACCCCGAGGTGGCCACCCGGACCCCCTCGCAGATCTACCTCGACGGCGTCCGGCAGGCGAAGCAGGAGATCATCGACGGGGAGATCTTCCAGGTCGTCCTCGGACAGCGCTTCGACACCCCGTGCGCGGCGGACGCGCTGAGCGTCTATCGGATGCTGCGGCACTCGAACCCGAGCCCTTTCATGTATCTGCTCAACCTCCATGACGACGCAGGAGAGCCGGCAAGCATCATCGGCTCCTCGCCCGAGGCCCTCGTCACCGTCCGCTCCGGCGACGTCGTGACCCATCCGATCGCCGGTTCTCGTCCCCGCGGGGCGACCCCGGAGGCCGATGACACCCTGGCCAGGGAGCTGCTGGCCGATGAGAAGGAGCGGGCCGAACACCTCATGCTCGTCGACCTGGCCCGCAACGATCTCGCGAAGGTGTGCTCTGCCGGAACCATCGACGTCAGCGAATTCATGGACATCGTCCGCTACAGCCACATCATGCACATCACCTCGACCGTCCGCGGCGAACTCGAACCGGGAACCACCGCCATCGACGTCCTGCGCGCGACGTTCCCCGCCGGAACGCTGTCCGGTGCGCCCAAACCACGCGCCCTGCAGATCATCGACGAACTCGAACCGATCGGTCGGGGCATCTACGGGGGAGTCGTCGGCTATATGTCCTTCACCGGTGACCTCGACCTGGCCATCGCCATACGCACCGGCGTGCTGCGCCGGGGCACCATGAGCGTGTATGCCGGCGGAGGCATCGTGGCCGATTCGGTCCCGGAGACCGAGTACCAGGAATCCGAGAACAAGGCCGCCGCCGTGCTGCGCGCCGCTGCCGCAGCGAACACCCTGTCTGCGGAGTCATCGGCGCAGGGCCGGCACACGACGGACGGAAGTCAGGAGTGATCTGAGATGTCGAAGTCACGCGGAGTCCTCATCGTCCTCGTCATCGCCGCCGGCCTGTGGGCGCTGACGATCTCGTCCTGGCAGGCCGGTGCCGTGGGAGACACCCTCGGGCCCAGCGGTGTGGCCACCGTCGCCGAGGACCCGAGCTCGCAGGCCTCTCCCGTCGCCACCGCCTGCGTGGCCATCATCGCGGTGACCGGCCTGCTGGCCGCAATGCTCGGCCGGGCCGGACGCTTCGTCGTGCTCGGACTCGCGGGGATCGCAGCCGTCGGCTACGGCATCACCGCGCTCTTCGCCGCCTCGGCCCCCGGAGCGACCGCCTGGCCGATCATCGCGGCCGTCGCCGCAGGCATCGGAACCATCGGAATCGTCTGGGTCGCGACCGCCTCGGCGGGGTGGACGAACTCGAACCGGTACGCTCGCAGCGCCGAAGCCGCCGAAGGAGAGTTCGATTCGGCTGCGACCTGGGACGCGCTCTCCCGCGGCGAGGAGATCGCCGACGGTCCCGGCTCTGAGACGGAGACCGGCCATGTGACGGGGTCCGGCGGACAGTCGCACGTCGACGCGGACGACGCCGAGACCGGCATCGATGCGGACGACCCGGATTCGAAATGACCTTGTGACCGGGTCGGTGTCCGGTCAGCCCACGAAGCGTGACACAATGGAGGAAAGTTTCCACACGCGTGCCACGCCTGTCACTCTAAGGAGCGCCATGTCGCAGTCCCTCGCCCGCAACGGGGCCACAGATCTCGACAAATCCACGATCGACTACGCAGCGATCGCCGATCCCGGCCACGGCAACTCGGTGGCGGGGTGGACCGGTGTCATCATCATGCTCATCGGCGTCTCCGTCGGCTGTGTCGGCTTCACGATCCACAATGCGATGATCACCTACATCTCCATCGGCATCGTCGCTCTCGGCGTCGTCGTCGGCCTCATCCTGCGCGCAGTCGGACTGGGCAACAAGCCGAAGACCAAATGACGGTACTGGCCGAGATCATCTCCGGCGTGCGTGAGGATCTGCAGGCACGCCGGAGGGACCTTCCGCTCCCGGAGATCATCGCCCGAGCCGAGGCGGCCGAACCCGTCCGCCCCTTCGCTCTCCACGCCGACTTCGGAGTCATCGCCGAGGTCAAACGGAAGTCGCCGTCTCGCGGCGACCTTGCCCACATCCCCGATCCGGGCACACTGGCCGGCCTCTACGCCGCCGGCGGTGCTCACGCCATCAGCGTCCTCACCGAGTCCCGCCGCTTCTCCGGCAGCCTCGACGACTTCGATGCGGTCCGGGCCGCCGTCGACGTCCCGGTCCTGCGCAAGGACTTCATGGTCGACGAATACCAGTTCCATGAGGCTCGTGCCCACGGCGCCGACATCGTCCTGCTCATCGTGGCCGCCCTCGATCCCGTGCAGCTGGGTGAGTTCCACGCTCTGGCGAAGGAACTGGGCATGACCGCGCTCGTCGAGACCCACAGCCGTGAAGAGCTGGAGATCGCCGCCGACCTCGGCGCCGAACTCATCGGAGTCAACACGCGCAATCTCAAGGACCTCAGCGTCGACACCGACCGATTCGCGCCGCTGGCCGATCTGGCCCCGCAGGGATGCACCCTCGTCGCCGAATCGGGCGTCGCCGGTGCGGCGGAGGTCGCGAAGTACGCGGATGCCGGAGCCGACCTCGTGCTGGTCGGCGAGGCCCTCGTCACCGGGGGCCGACCGCGGGCCGCGGTCGAGGAATACACGGCCATCGGCCGGGAGCGCCGCCGGCTGTCCGCATCCTGAACCCTGACCCCGCCCCTCGCCCGAGGTGACCGACCATGGGCGAGGAGTGCACCCATCCGGCCGTCTGACGGGAGCGAGGTCGCACCTCACCCGACGACGATGAGATCGAGAAGGACCGCAATGAACGATGTGAGCCAGGAGACCGGGCCGTACTTCGGCGAGTTCGGAGGCAGATTCATCCCCGAAGCGCTGATCCCGGCGCTCGACGAGATCGAGGAGACCTGGCGCAAATCCCAGGTCGATCCCGCCTTCACCGACGAACTCCTCGAGCTGCAGCGCAGCTACATCGGCAGGCCCTCGCTGCTCACCGAGGCCACTCGCTTCGCCGAGCACTGCGGCGGCGCTCGTGTGTTCCTCAAGCGCGAGGACCTCAACCACACGGGCAGCCACAAGATCAACAACGCCGTGGCCCAGGCACTGCTGGCCAAGCGCATGGGCAAGTCCCGTCTGATCGCCGAGACCGGCGCCGGTCAGCACGGGGTCGCCACCGCGACGGCTGCGGCTCTGCTGGACATGGAGTGCGTCGTCTACATGGGCGAGGAGGACACTCAGCGTCAGGCTCTCAACGTCGCGCGCATGCGTCTGCTCGGCGCCACGGTCAATGCGGTGACCAATGGCACCCGCACGCTCAAGGATGCGATGAACGAAGCCATGCGGGATTGGGTGGCCAACGTCGACGCCACCCACTACGTCATCGGCACCGTCGCCGGACCGCACCCGTTCCCGGCGATGGTCCGCTCCTTCCAGAACGTCATCGGAATCGAGGCCCGCGAACAGATCATCGAGGCGGCCGGGCGTCTGCCCGACGCCGTCTGCGCCTGCGTCGGAGGAGGATCGAACGCGATGGGCATCTTCGCCGCTTTCCTCGCCGATGCCGACGTCAGGATCTTCGGCTTCGAGGCCGGGGGAGAGGGAATCGACTCCGGCCGTCACGCGGCCCGCTTCTCCGGCGGGCGGCCCGGCGTCCTCCACGGGTCCGCCACGTACATCCTGCAGGACGAGGACGGCCAGACTCGCGGCTCGCACTCGGTTTCGGCCGGTCTCGACTACCCGTCGGTGGGTCCCGAGCACTCCCACCTCCACGACATCGAACGGGTCACCTACGAACCCGTCGTCGACGAGGACGCGATGGAGGCCATGCGCCTGCTCTCGCGCACCGAAGGGATCATTCCCGCGATCGAATCGGCACATGCTCTGGCCGGTGCCATGCGCGTCGGCCGCGAACTCGGTCCCGACGCAGTTCTGCTCGTCAATCTCTCCGGCCGCGGCGACAAGGACATGACGACCGCCGCCAAATGGTTCGACTACCTCGACGAAGGAGCTGTGCAGGTATGACAGCAGCAGGTCCCCGCACGGGCACGACTCTCACCGCCGTCGCCGAGGCCGGTCGCAAGGCCGCCCTCATCGGCTACCTTCCCGTCGGCTTCCCCTCGGTCGAGGGATCGATCGAGGCCATGGTCGAACTCGTGAAGTCCGGCGTCGACATCGTCGAGGTCGGAATGCCCTATTCCGACCCGGGCATGGACGGCCCGGTCATCCAGCGGGCCGCGGAACGGGCGCTCGTGGGCGGAGTCCGGACCAAGGACGTGCTCACCGCCGTCTCCGCCATCGCCGAGGCTGGCGGCACGGCCGTGGTCATGAGCTACTGGAACCTCATCGTCCAATACGGCATCGCCGACTTCGCCCGCGATCTCGACTCCGCCGGCGGGGCCGGGATCATCACCCCCGACCTCATCCCGGACGAAGCCGATCCCTGGTTGGCCGCCTCGGACGACTACGACCTCGACAGGATCTTCCTGGCCGCACCCTCGTCCACACCCGAGCGCATCGCACGCATCGTCGCCCAGACGCGCGGATTCGTCTATGCCGCGTCCACCATGGGCGTGACCGGAGTCCGGGCCGAGGTCGACAACCACGCACGTGACCTCGTCTCCCGACTCAGAGAGGCCGGCGCTCAGCGGGCCTGTGTCGGACTCGGAGTCTCCACGCGCGCCCAGGCCGCAGAGGTCGCCGACTACGCCGACGGCGTCATCGTCGGATCCGCGCTGGTCAAGTCCCTCGACACCGATGGGGTGCGCGGGCTCGGCGAACTCGCTGCCGAACTCGCAGAAGGATGTGCATGAGCTTCAGCCCGGCATGGGCCCTGTTCGTCATCCTCGGCATCGGCCTAGCCCTGTGGATGACGGCGATCCAATGGCGAGCACGCGGTGGTCACAAGGGCGACCTGTGGGCGATCACGGTGGTCACAGTCCCAGCAGCCGTGGTCGGGGGTCGTCTCGGTCATGTGCTGCTGTCGCTGGACACCTATTTCGGACCCGGCATCAGCCCGCTGCGGGCGCTGGCCGTCTGGGACGGCGGATTCAGCTTCTGGGGCGCGCTGCTCGTCGGGTTGGTCACCGCCGTGCTGCTCACGCGATATCAGGGAATCCGCATCCTGCCCTTCCTCGATGCGGTCGCTCCCGGCCTCATCCTCGGTCAGGTGGCCGGAGCCTGGGGCGACTGGTTCGACGGCAGGGTCAACCTGCCGTCCATTATCGTCGAATCGGCATGGAACCTGTTCGGCTGCATCGCCCTCATCATCATCTCGAAGCGGCTGCGTCTGGGCTACGGGCAGGTCTTCGCCCTCTACCTGTGCCTCTTCGGGCTCGGCCGAGTCATGCTGGAGGCGCTGCGCATCGGCACCCCGGCGGCGGCACACGCTCGTGAGGTGCTGGGCCTCTCGCTCAATGTGTGGACCGCTGCACTGACCCTGTTCGTCGGGTTCGTCTGGCTGATCGTCTCGCGGCTGCGTCACCGGACGCAGGAGCGCGGCGTCTACGTCCATCAGGCCCGCACCCTGATCCGACGTCGCGATCGCGGCAAGCACACATACGAAGTCAACGCGCCGATGACGGGATCCATACCGTATGTCGTCGAGACGGGGACCGGCACGAACGTTCGGCGGCCGGCAGATCGGTCCACGCAGGACCCGGCCGCGGACGCCGGTGCCGGCCATCCGTCCATCGCGCGTCAGGAAGCCGCACGAGCGGCCGGGGCGGCGCAGCCGCCCGCTCCCGACGACGAGGAAGCGATCGCCCTCCGAGGTGCGCACAGCTTCGGATTCTTCGGTGCGGTGACCTCCGCGATCTCCATCGTGCCCGATGTCCGCGGCCGGACGGGTGTCCAGCCCGGAGCCCGGATGGAGGCGCCGTCTTCGGGACAGGAGCCCTCAAGTCCCGAGCGCTGAGACGAATAGGTTCACAGTTCGAGCCTTTCCGATCGTTCAGCGCAGGCAGCGGTTCGTGTAGATTGAGATTCCGCCTGTGAGGGACGTCTCACAGGTGGGTCCTCGGAACTCTTCCGATGACACGTCCGAACCGCAGAGGACAGCGCCGTCTTTTCGGAAGCACCGCACCGGGAAGGCAGCTGATGGCACAGAAGAATCGCACGACTCCGAAGTCCTCGTCCCCGCCCGGCCGCGCAGGCCTCTACGATCCGGCCCTCGAACACGATGCGTGCGGTCTCGCCCTCATCGTCCGCTATCGCGGACCGGCCGACCACGAGGTCGTCGACCAGGCTCTGACCGCTCTGCGCAGGCTCGAGCACCGAGGCGGCATCGGCTCGGACGAAGGCACCGGCGACGGAGCGGGCATCACGCTCCAGATCCCCCACGACTACTTCTGCCGAGTGCTGAGCGAACAGGGAGTCGAACTCCCGGCTGTCGGCGAGTACGCGACAGGGATCGGCTTCTTCTCCCAGGACTATCGTCGTGACCTCATCGGCACAACCGCGGCCGTGACCGCCGATGCCGCCTGCGGACTGCCCGAACCGGGCACCGACGATGGGAACGCCGAAGAGGACACCGTCCGCCGGATCGCCGCCGAAGAGGGGCTGAACGTGCTCGCCGTGCGCGATGTGCCGCACGACGAGAGCGTGCTCGGCGAGACCGCGCGCTCGACGCAGCCCCGGATGCGCCAGGTCTTCTTCGTCCTCGACGCCGACTATCCGGCCGAAGACGCCGAGGACCTCCGTCGCCGCGCCTACATCATCCGGAAGCGGCTCGATGCCGAGGGCACCTACTTCCCCTCGCTGTCACCGGCGACGATCACCTACAAAGGCATGCTCTCGACCGGGCAGCTGTCCGGCTTCTACACCGAACTGAACGACGAACGCCTGACCTCGCGGATCGCGCTCGTCCACTCGCGGTTCTCGACGAACACCTTCCCCTCCTGGCAGCTCGCGCAGCCCTTCGGCACGATCGCCCACAACGGTGAGATCAACACCGTGCGCGGCAACCGGAACTGGATGCAGGCCCGCGAGTCCCAACTCGACTCCGAGCTGCTCTCCTCACCGGTGCCGACGACCTCGAACAGCCTCGAGCGGGTGTGCCCTATCGTGCCTCCGGGTGCGTCCGACTCGGCCTCCTTCAACGCCGTACTCGAACTCTTAGTCGCCGCCGGCCGCTCGCTGCCGCAGGCGATGCTCATGATGATCCCCGAAGCCTGGGAGAACAATCCGGGCATGGGCGAATCCCGCAGAGCATTCTACGAATACCACTCCCTGCTCATGGAGCCCTGGGACGGACCCGCCTGCGTGGCCTTCACCGACGGGCGCCTGGCCGGTGCCGTGCTCGACCGCAACGGTCTGCGCCCCGCCCGCTATGTGATGACGAACGACACGGTCGTGCTCGCCAGCGAGGTCGGCGTGGTCGACGTCGACGAAGCCGAGATCGTCGCCCGAGGACGCCTGACCCCGGGACGGATGTTCCTCGTCGACACCGAGACCGAGCGGATCATCTCCGACACCGAGATCAAGAATCGGCTCTCCGCTCAACACCCCTACGCGGACTGGGTGAAGCAGAGCTCGAAGCGCCTCGAGGAGCTGCCCACCCGCGTGCACGTCAGCCACCCGCAGGCCTCGGTGCGCCGCCGGCAGCGGACATTCGGCTACACCGAGGAGGAGCTGCGCCTCCTCATCGCCCCGATGGCCGAGACAGGCGCCGAACCCCTCGGGGCGATGGGCACCGACACCGCGATCGCAGGCCTGTCCGCACGGCCCCGTCTGCTCTTCGACTACTTCCACCAGAATTTCGCGCAGGTGACGAATCCGCCGCTCGACTCGCTCCGCGAACACATCGTGACCAGTATGGCCGCCGGACTCGGACGGGAGGGCAACCTCCTCGAACACGGCCGGACCGACTCCGCGCACATCATTCTGGACCGCCCGGTCATCGACAACGACGAACTCGCCGCCATCGCCCACATCCGCGGCGACCACCTCGGCACGGCGGCCCCGCGAGCGACGGTGACCCTGTCCGGGCTCTACTCCGTCAACGCCGGAGCCGATGCCATGGAGGAACGGATCGAGGCGCTGTGCGCCGAGGCGAGCGCCGCCGTCGCCGCAGGCGTCGTGTTCATCGTGGTCAGCGACCGTGAGTCCACAGCCGATCTCGCGCCGATCCCCTCCCTCCTGCTCACCTCCGCCCTCCACCACCATCTCGTGCGTCAGCGCACGCGGACCCGGGTGAGCATCGTCGTCGAGGCCGGAGACGTCCGCGAGGTCCACCATGCGGCCACGCTCGTGGCGTTCGGCGCCTCCGCGGTCAACCCCTATCTGCTCATGGAGTCCGCCGAAGAGCTCGTGCGGGCCGACCGGATCCGCGGGATCACCGAGACCGCGGCGGTTGCGAACGTGCTCACCGCGCTCAACAAAGGCATGCTCAAGATCATGTCGAAGATGGGCATCTCGACAGTGCGGTCCTACCACGGAGCGCAGACCTTCGAGGCGGTCGGACTGGCCGCCGAACTCGTCGACCGCCACTTCACCTCGACGCCGCATCAGCTCGGCGGCAAGACCATCGCAGACATCGCCGCGGACAACTCGGCCAGGCACGCCGATGCCTACCGCGACGACCATCCGAAGCCGGCCCACCGGCCGCTGCGCGGCGGCGGGGAATACCAGTGGCGCCGGGAGGGCCCGGGCCACCTGTTCAGCCCGGAGACGATCTTCAAGCTCCAGCACGCGACGGCGACGAAGCGCTTCGACATCTTCTCCGAGTACACGGCGGCGATCGACGAGCAGTCGCGGGAGCTGATGACCCTGCGCGGTCTGTTCGAACTCGTGCCCGGAGACTCGGGTCCGATCGACATCTCCGAGGTCGAACCGGCCGAAGCGATCATGCGCCGTTTCTCGACCGGGGCGATGAGCTACGGCTCGATCTCACGCGAGGCTCACGAGACGCTGGCGATCGCGATGAATCGGATCGGCGGGAAGTCGAACACCGGCGAGGGCGGGGAAGACGCCGACCGGCTGGTCGACCCCGAGCGGCGTTCGGCGATCAAGCAGATCGCCTCCGGACGCTTCGGGGTGACCAGCCACTACCTCACCGAAGCCGACGATCTGCAGATCAAGATGGCGCAGGGAGCAAAACCCGGGGAAGGCGGACAGCTTCCGGGGGAGAAGGTCTACCCCTGGATCGCGAAGACCCGTCACGCGACCCCCGGAGTGGGCCTGATCTCTCCGCCGCCGCACCACGACATCTACTCGATCGAGGATCTCGCCCAGCTGATCCACGACCTCGGCCGGGCCAACGCCCGAGCCCGGGTCCACGTCAAACTCGTCTCCGCGATCGGTGTGGGCACCGTCGCGGCGGGGGTGGCGAAGGCCGGAGCCGACGTCGTCCTCATCTCCGGTCATGACGGCGGCACGGGAGCGAGCCCGCTCGGCTCGCTCAAGCATGCCGGAACCCCATGGGAGCTGGGCTTGGCCGAGGCGCAGCAGACGCTCGTGCTCAACGGTCTCCGCGATCGAGTGAGCGTCCAGGTCGACGGTCAGCTCAAGACCGGTCGCGACGTCATTATCGCCGCTCTGCTCGGCGCCGAGGAATTCGGGTTCGCGACCACCGCGCTCGTCGTCTCCGGCTGCATCATGATGCGCGTCTGCCACAAGGACACCTGTCCCGTCGGGATCGCCACCCAGAACCCGGTGCTGCGCGAGCGCTACCGAGGCCAGGCCGATCACGTCGTGAACTTCTTCACCTTCATCGCCGAGGAAGTGCGCGGCCACCTCGCACAACTGGGCTTCCGCACCCTCGACGAGGCGATCGGGGCCGTGGAGCGTCTGCGCATCGATGAGGAACGGGCCGCCGCCACCGGCCTCCACCTCGATCTCCAGTCGATCCTCACCGTCCCCGCCGACCCCTCGGGGTCGACGACCGGAGCGCGCAAAGGCTCCGGTCCGGTGACCCGCGACTTCGCCGGAGAGCTCGATCCCCGGCTGCTCGAACAGGCCGCCGAGGCGATCGCCACCGGCAGGCCGGTGACGATCAGTTCGAGGATCGAGAACACCGACCGATCGGTCGGCACGCTGCTCGGCCATCACGTCACCCGGTCGCACGCCGCACGCGGACTGTCCGAGGACACGATCCGCCTCGAACTGGGCGGCACGGCCGGCCAGTCGCTCGGCGCCTACCTGCCCAAGGGTGTGAGCATCTGCCTGTCCGGAGACGCCAATGACTACGTCGGCAAGGGCCTGTCCGGCGGCATCATCAGCGTCCGTCCCGGCGAGCTCAGCCGGACCCGACCCGAACACGACGTGATCGCCGGCAATGTGCTCGGCTACGGAGCCACCTCGGGCAGGCTCTTCGTCTGCGGCCAGGTGGGGGAGCGGTTCCTGGTCCGCAACTCGGGTGCCGAGGCCGTCGTCGAAGGGATCGGCGACCACGGCCTGGAGTACATGACCGGGGGCGTGGCCGTCATCCTCGGCGCAACCGGACGGAACTTCGCAGCCGGCATGTCCGGCGGAACCGCCTACGTCCTCGACTTCAATCCTGCCCGGCTCAATCCCGACGAGCGCGCGGCAGGCGTGTTCCGGTTCACCGGAGTCGGCGTCGACGACATGACGGTCCTCGAGCGCCTCCTCGGCGAACACCTCGACCGGACGGGCTCGCCTCTGGCGGACGAACTCCTCGAGGGGCTCCGCCGCGGCGAGGACGTCCTCTCCCGCTTCACGAAGATCATTCCCGTCGCCTACCAAGCCGTCCGCGACATCCAGGCCGATCTCGCCGCCGCCGGGCACGAGCCCGACTCCGAGGCCGTCTGGAACACCATTCTGGAGGTCACCCATGGCTGATCCGCACGGATTCCTCACCGTCACCGACCGTGAGCTGCCGAAGCGGCGACCCGTTCCGATCCGGCTGATGGACTTTCGTGAGGTCCACGAAGAAGGCGACCCCGAGCAGCTGCGCCGCCAGGCGTCTCGCTGCATGGACTGCGGTGTGCCCTTCTGCCATCAGGGGTGCCCCCTGGGCAATCTCATCCCGGAATTCAACGACGCGATGCACCGCGGCGAGCTCTCGCGCGCCGTGGAACTCCTGCACGCGACGAACAACTTCCCGGAATTCACCGGCCGGGCCTGTCCGGCCCCGTGTGAGAGCGCTTGTGTGCTCGGCATCAACCAACCGCCGGTGACGATCAAACAGGTCGAGGTCAGCATCGTCGACCAGGGTTTCGCCGCGGGCCTCATCGCCCCGGAGATCCCTGACCGGATCTCCGGGCATACCGTGGCCGTCATCGGCTCCGGACCTGCGGGACTCGCCTGCGCCCAGCAGCTGACTCGGGCCGGACACACGGTCGTCGTCTACGAACGCGACGAGCGCCTGGGCGGGCTCCTGCGCTACGGGATCCCCGATTTCAAACTCGAGAAGCACCACATCGACCGCCGGCTCGAACAGATGCGGGCCGAGGGCACACGCTTCGAGACCGCGGTCGAGATCGGCGCGGAACTCACGCTCGAGGACGTCCGAGCTCGCTTCGACGCCGTCGTCGTGTGCACCGGTGCGACGGTGCCGCGGGACATGCCCGTGCCCGGACGGGAACTCGCAGGCGTCGAATTCGCCATGGACTACCTCGTGCCCTCGAACAGGGCGCAGGCAGGTGAGGACTCCGTTCCGGGTATCGACGCGGCGGGCAGACATGTCATCATCATCGGCGGCGGCGACACGGGCGCCGACTGCCTCGGCACGGCCCTGCGACAGAAGGCCGCCTCGGTGACGACCCTGGCGATCGGGGACAAGCCTCCCACCGAACGCAGCGAGAGCGATCCCTGGCCGACGGTTCCGCGGATCTTCGAGGTCCAGACCTCGCACGAGGAGGGAGGCGTCCGGCGCTACCTGGCCTCGACCACGGGTTTCGTCGGCGACCGGAACTCAGCGGTCCGCGGCATCGAGGTATCCGAGACGCAGTTCCTCGACGGACGCCGGATCCCGACCCCGGGCACAGAACACGTGCTCAAAGCCGATCTCGTCCTGCTGGCCCTCGGCTTCTCCGGCCCCGAATCCGAAGCGCTCGGCCTCGACCTCGATGAGTCAGGAGCCTTCTGCCGCGACGACTCCTTTCAGACCGCGACCGCCGGTGTCTTCGTCGCCGGAGACGCCGGCCGCGGCCAGTCGCTCATCGTCTGGGGGATCGCGGAGGGACGTGCCGCGGCCGCCGAGGTCGACCGGTACCTCACCGGATCGACGCGGCTGCCTGCCCCCGTCACCCCGCGTGACATCGGGTTCAAGTAAGATGAAAAATGTCGAACATTGAGACGCTGGCACACTGAGGTGCCGGCAGCCGAACGAGAACGCATCCCGGCGGACGAGTCGAAGCCGTCGTCGCGATGCAGGTAGGGTGGAGTGCATGAGGCGTGCAAAGATAGTCGCAACTTTAGGTCCGAACCAGAATTCCTACGAAGAGATCCGCGCACTCGTCGATGAAGGAGTCGACGTCGCGCGATTCAACCTCAGCCACGGAACCCGAGACGAACACGAGGAGAAGTTCGCATGGGTCCGACAGGCGGCCCTCGACACCGGACGGGCGGTCGCCGTGCTGCTCGACCTGCAGGGGCCGAAGATCCGCGTGGGCACCTTCGCCAACGGCAAGGAGGAGCTCACCGAAGGATCCGCCTTCACGATCACCAGCCGTGATGTGTCCGGCACCGCCGAAATCGTGAGCACGACGCTTCCGACCCTGGCCGAGGACGTCTCCGTCGGCGATCCGCTGCTCATCGACGACGGGCGCCTGCGCCTGCGCGCCACCGAGGTCACCGACACCGAGGTGGTCACCGAGGTGGAGATCGGCGGAACCATCTCCAACCACAAGGGCATCAACCTGCCCGGCGTGCCGGTGTCCGTCCCGGCCCTGTCGGAGAAGGACATCGACGACCTCAAGTGGGGGCTGCAGCTCGGCTTCGACTGGGTCGCGCTGTCCTTCGTCCGCAGCCCGGAGGACATGGACGATGTGCGCGCCGTCATGGACGAGGTCGGGATCACCGCGCCCGTCATCGCCAAGCTCGAGAAGCCTCAGGCCGTCGACCGGCTCGATGAGGTCATCGACGCATTCGACGGCATCATGGTCGCCCGGGGAGACCTCGGAGTCGAGCTGCCGCTCGAGCAGGTCCCGATCGTGCAGAAGCGCGCTGTCGAGATCGCGCGTCAGCAGGCGAAGCCGGTCATCGTGGCCACGCAGATGCTCGAGACCATGATCGAAGCCTCGCGCCCCACCCGGGCCGAGGCCAGTGACTGCGCGAACGCCGTCCTCGACGGCGCCGATGCGCTCATGCTCTCCGGGGAGACGTCGGTCGGCGCCCACTGGGTCGAGGCGATCCGGACGATGAGTCGGATCATCGGCTCCACCGAGGAGCACGGTCTCGACCGGATTCCGCCGCTGGGCACTGTGCCGCATACGAAGGGCGGAGCGGTGACCGCGGCGGCCGTACAGATTGCTCAGCAACTCGACATCGACTTGCTGTGCACGTTCTCACAGACCGGTGATTCGGTGCGCCGGATGTCGCGTCTGCGCCCGGCCTGGCCGATCCTCGGCTTCACCCCCGACGCGCAGGTCCGCCATCAGCTGGCCCTGACCTGGGGAGTGCGGCCGTATCTCGTCAAGCCGGTGCGGCACACCGACCAGATGGCCAGGCAGGTCGACGCGGTCCTGCTCGCCGACGGCACCGCTCGCGAAGGGGACCAGAGCATCCTCGTGGCCGGTTCTCCTCCTGGGATCCCCGGCTCGACGAACGCCCTGCGCATCCATTCCATCGGCGATGCCGCCAAGGGCGTCACGGCCGCCTACCAGGACGCCTCGGACTCCGAGGAGGACCCGCTGGCCGGATACGGGGTCGTTCCCGAATCCCCGATCACCCGTGAGGTCCCGATCGTCCGGGAGGGCGGCTCGCCCCGGCACTGAGCCCGCGAGAGTCGACGACGCCGGCGGCGTCCGATCCGAATCAGGGTCGGGCGCCGCCGGTTTGCGCATGCGGCGCAGCTCACACGGATTTGCGGAATTTCCAGAATTGCTCAACAGTTGTTCCTGTCGAACACTCCCCGCAGCAGAACGCGGGAAGGAACAGCTAGGAGAGTTATCACATGAGACTGCCCGCATGGAGCAAGTCATTCGGAGTGCAGGTGACCATCGCACTCATCGCCGGTGTCATCCTCGGGCTCATCGCGCGGTCATGGGGTCCGGTCAGCGGAACCGAAGACAACTGGCTCGGGCAGACGCTCGACACCATCGGATCGTCCTATGTGACTCTCCTCAAGGCCGCTGTGGTCCCACTGGTCATCACCGCGATCATCGCGAGCATCGGCAATCTGCGCAAGGTCACCAATGCCGCCCGACTCGCCGTGTCGACCCTGCTGTGGTTCGCGCTCACCGCCCTCATTGCCGTGCTCATCGGCCTCATCCTCGGCGTCGTCATCCAACCGGGCGCGCACGCCGATGCCACCTCACTGAGCGGATCCGCTCCGGATTCGCAGGGCAGCTGGATCGGTTTCCTCACCGGGCTGGTGCCGGTGAACTTCCTCGGACTCGAAGTGGCCACCTCGGCCGATGAAGCCGGAGGCCTGAGCTCCGAAGTCGACTTCAACATCCTCCAGCTCATCATCGTCTCGGGTGCCATCGGCATCGCCGCCGTCAAGGTCGGCAAGGCCGCGGAACCGTTCCTCGAGTTCACCGAGGCGGCCCTGGCCGTGGTGCAGAAGGTCGTGTGGTGGATCGTGCGCATCGCCCCGATCGGCACCCTGGGCCTGATCGGCAATGCGGTGAACTCCTACGGCTGGTCGACGATGGGTTCGCTGCTGTGGTTCGTCGTGGCCGTCTACATGGGACTGGCCATCGTGTTCTTCGGCGTCTATCCGGCACTGGCCAAGGCCAATGGTCTCTCGGTCCGGCAGTACTTCTCCGGTGTGTGGCCCGCCACTCAGATGGGATTCGTCTCCCGGTCCTCGATCGGGACGATGCCCGTGACGCAGAAGGTCGCGACCGACAACTTCGGTGTGCCGCAGAGCTATGCGGCCTTCGCCGTGCCCTTCGGCTCGACGACGAAGATGGACGGCTGCGCCGCGATCTATCCGGCCATCGCCGCGGTGTTCGTCGCGCAGTTCTTCGGCGTCGACCTTTCACTCATCCAGTACCTGCTCATCATCTTCGTCGCGGTCATCGGATCGGCGGCGACGGCGGGCACCACCGGCGCCACCGTGATGCTCACGCTCACGCTGTCGACTCTGGGCCTGCCTCTCGAGGGCGTCGGCCTGCTGCTGGCGATCGAGCCGATCGTCGACATGGGCCGGACAGCGCTCAACGTCTCCGGTCAGGCGCTCATCCCGGCCATCGTGGCCAAGCGGCATGAGATCCTGGATGTCGAACGCTTTGATGCGCAGCGCATCAACGGCTACGTTCCGGTCGAGGAGGAGGCCGAGACCGAGGAGGCGATCGCCGCAGAAGGCGCCGCACGCGAACCCGTCGGCGAAGCCGCCGTCGGCCGGATGCGCGACTGAGTCGGAGCCCGGGTCGAACGCGACCCGGTGACAGCCGGGCCGGCATGAGCGTCTCGTTCATGCCGGTCAGCGTGTCTGACACCCGCGGTCTGCGCGGTGAGGACGACCGGACTGTCGGGATCTGCGGCTCCCTCGCCTGTGCTCCTGCGAGCCGCCGCCCAGTCGAGCACTGTTTGTGGTCAGCGCACCGAGGAAATGGCCGCGATTCGGCGGATTCTCCTCGGTTCCGTGACCACAGACGGCGCAGGGAGCGTGCAGGAACCCCCGCGGGCGCGAGGGGCGGAGGAGTGCTGAGTGCTGCGGGCGCGAGAAACGGGGGAAGTGCTGAGTGCTGCGGGAAAGCGGCGCAGAACTCGCGCGAAGACGACTGAGCCGCGACCTGGTCGAGGCCGCGGCTCAGGGGTCCGTACCGGATGCGGGACTCGAACCCGCACGTCTTTCGACAATGCATTTTGAGTGCACCGCGTCTACCGATTCCGCCAATCCGGCTCGCACCGGCGCCCGCTCGAAGGCCGCCACGCGACGAGGATGATTCTACTGCCAGGCGCCTGGGATTGCACAATCCGGCCGGCTGCAGCAGTGCGCCGGTGGCCGTGGTCACCGGTGGTGGCCACCCTCACAGAAGAAACTTTCCCGCCCGCTGGTCAGGAGGAGCCGGGCCTGGTCTAGACTGGTGCCGTGCTTTCAAACAGCGAACAGTCAACTGCAGATGAGTCCGTGCCGGTCCGCCGCGTCGTCGTGGCCGAAGACGAGGCAGTGATTCGTCTCGATATCGTAGAAATGCTGCGCGAGGTCGGCTACGACGTCGTCGGCGAGGCCGCCGACGGCGAGTCCGCCATCCGCCTGGCCGAGGAGCTCCGTCCCGATCTCGTCGTCATGGACATCAAGATGCCCATTCTCGACGGCATCTCCGCGGCCGAGCGCATCGCCCGCGCCCGCATCGCCCCGGTCGTGCTGCTCACCGCGTTCTCGCAGAAGGAACTCGTCGAGCGCGCCCGTGACGCCGGCGCGATGGCCTATGTGGTCAAGCCGTTCACCTCGGCCGATCTCATTCCGGCGCTCGAGATCGCGCTCTCGCGCCATGCGGAGATCAGCTCCCTCGAATCCGAGATCTCCGATCTCACCGAGCGCTTCGAGACCCGCAAGCTCGTCGAACGGGCCAAGAGCCTGCTTCAGACCTCTATGGGTCTGAGCGAGCCCGAGGCCTTCCGCTGGATCCAGAAGACCTCCATGGATCGGCGACTGACCATGCGCGAGGTCGCGGAGACCGTTCTCAATCAGATCGGCTCGAAGAAGTAGCCCGCCCTACGTCCGTCGAGGGCCCTGACTGCTCAGCAGTCGGGGCCCTCCTTCATCGGCTGGCGCCGCGCGTCCACCATCGTGGTCGGTCGGCCGCCGCAGCCGTCGCCGGTGCCTCGGCCGCCGCAGCCGTCGCCGGTGCCTCGGCCGCCGGCTACTTCGCTTCGGTCCTGAGGATCATATTCGTGATCCGCACGATCGAGAGCAGGCGCTCCGACGCGTCCGTCATCCTCACTTCGTGCGAGACGATCGTGCGTCCCTGGTGGAGCACCTCGGCGCGGCCGGTGACGACGCCCTCACGAGTCGCACGCAGATGCGTGGCGTTGAGGTCGACGCCGACGACGCCCTTCCCGCCCGAGAGCAGGTAGGAGTGCATCGAGGCCAACGACTCGGCGAGCACGACATGAGCCCCGCCGTGGAAGAGTCCCATCGGCTGAGTATTGCCCTGCACAGGAGCGGTGGCGGTGAGATGACCGTGACCGAGCTCGACGAACTCGATGCCCATCTTCCCCGCCAGGTCACCACCCGCTCCCGGTGAGCGCAGCTGCTCGAGCAGCCGCTCGATCTGGTCGGCGGGTGTGTGCGAGGTCAGGGAAACTTCGGGACGCAGCATCGGTTCTCCTTCGAGTCAGGTTCGAACGCTAGGCTATGCCATGTGAGTCACTCAAACGAATCCCTCCTGCTCATCGACGGACACTCCCTTGCCTACCGGGCCTTCCACGCCCTCCCGGTGGAGAACTTCTCCACCAGCACGGGGCAGACGACGAATGCCATCTACGGCTTCATCTCGATGCTCATCAACGTCCTCCGCGACGAAGCACCGAGCCATGTCGCGGTCGCCTTCGACCTCGGACGGCAGACGTTCCGCCTCGAGGAGTATGCCGAATACAAGGCCGGTCGGGCCAAGACGCCGCCGGAGTTCCACTCCCAGATCGACCTCATCAAGGACATCGTGCTCGCCATGGGCATCACGGTCGTGACGAAGGAGGGGTTCGAAGCCGATGACGCATTGGCGACCATGACGCGCATCGGCACCGAAGCCGGCGCAGCCGTGGCAGTGATGAGCGGGGACAAGGACTCCTTCCAACTCGCATCCGAAACGGTGACGATCCTCTATCCCAAGCGCGGAGTCAGCGACCTCAACCGGATGACGCCCGCGGCCATCGAGGAGAAGTACGGCGTCAGTCCCGCGAACTACCGGGGGCTGGCAGCGCTCGTCGGTGAGAAGGCCGACAACCTGCCCGGAGTCCCCGGCGTGGGGGACAAGACCGCGGCGAAGTGGATCGCCGCTCACGGGGACCTGCGCGGGGTCCTCGACAACGCCGATTCGATCGGCGGGAAGGTCGGGCAGAAGCTGCGCGACCACCTCGCCGAGGTGGAGCGGAACTTCCGTCTCAACCGTCTCCTCGACGACGTCGACCTCGGGCTGAGCTTCGACGATCTCGGCTGGGGCGAGGGCGATCCCGCAGAACTGTCCAGCCTGTTCGACCAGCTCGAGTTCCAAGCCCTGGGCAAGCGACTGGCCGCCGTCTTCCCGGACGCCGCCGAGACCGAAGACACGCCGGCCCGCGAAACCGCTGTCGAGTCCGTCAGCGTCGACACATTGCTGGCGAACATCGCCGACCACGACGTGCTGGCGCTCGACTCCGACGCGCGGTTCGAGCTCGGCCACGGCGACGCGCGTGTCCTCGCGGTCTCCGCCGAACCCGCTCAGGCCTGGGTCGTCGACCTCGCCGAGGCGAGCGAAGCATCGATCATCGAGCTCGGCGCCGCCCTGGCCCGACGCTCGCTGATCCTCCACAGTGCGAAGCTGCAGATCAAGGCCTGGGAGTCGATCGGCCTCTCAGTGACCGACATCGGCGGGGACACAGCACTCGCCGCCTACCTCCTCGTTCCCGACGCCCGCTCCTACGAACTCGGACAGATCGCCTCCGAGCGCGCCGGAATCGACCTCAGCGAACCCGCGGCCGATTCGGGGCAGCTCGCGCTCGACCTCGACTCCGATGCGGCTGTGAGCACGCACGGGCAGCGCGCCGCAGCGCTGCTCGAAGTCCACGATGTGCTGGCGAAGGCCGTCGAGGATGCGAACATGACCCGGGTCTACCGCGAGATCGAACTGCCGCTCGTGCCGGTGCTCGCTCGAATGGAGCTCAGAGGCATCGCCGTCGACGAGGACGGCCTGTCCGGCCTGATCGGGGAATTCACCCGGCAGGCCGAGGCCAGCGCACAGCAGGCTTACGAGGCGATCGGCCATGAGGTCAACCTCGGATCGCCGAAACAGCTGCAGGCCGTGCTCTTCGACGAACTCGATATGCCCAAGACGAAGCGCACGAAGACGGGTTACACGACCGACGCCGATGCGCTGGCCGAACTCTTCGTCAAGACCGAGCACCCCTTCCTCCAGCACCTCCTGGCGTACCGGGACTCTACGAAGCTCAAGCAGACCGTCGTCGGACTGCTCAAGACCGTCGCCGACGACGGCCGCATCCACACGACCTACCAGCAGACGGTCGCCGCCACCGGTCGGCTGTCCTCGCTCGACCCGAACCTGCAGAACATCCCCGTCCGCACCGAATCCGGTCGTCGCATCCGAGAGATCTTCATCGCCGATCCCGGCGTCACAGGAGGTCGCCTGCTCACAGCCGACTACTCGCAGATCGAGATGCGCATCATGGCGCATCTGTCAGGCGACGCCGCACTCATCCAGGCATTCAAGGACGGCGAGGACCTGCACTCCTACGTCGGGTCGAAGGTGTTCGGCGTCGGCATCGACGAGGTGGACTCCGAGATGCGTTCGAAGGTCAAGGCGATGTCGTATGGCCTCGTCTACGGCCTCTCCGCCTACGGGCTCTCCAGACAGCTGGCGATCGGCGTCGACGAGGCCAAGGGTCTCATGGAGCAGTACTTCGAACGCTTCGGTGCGGTCAAGGACTATCTCGACGAGATCGTCGAGCAGGCCCGGGCGAACGGATACACGGAGACCATCATGGGACGTCGGCGCTACCTGCCGGCTCTGCACAGCGATCGACGACAGCTGCGGGACATGGCCGAGCGGGCGGCGCTCAACGCTCCGATCCAGGGTTCGGCCGCGGACATCATGAAGATCGCCATGCTCAAGGTCGCCGACCGGCTCGAGAGTCTGCGCTCCCCGATGCTCCTGCAGGTCCATGACGAGATCATCGTCGACCTCCACCCGGAGGAAGTCGACGAGGTGACGGCGATCGTCACCGAGGAGATGGGGACGGCCTTCGAACTCGACGTGCCGCTCGACGTCAACGTCGGCACCGGAATCTCCTGGCACGCCGCCGCCCACTGAGCCCAGCGCCGGCGAGTCCTCAGTCCTTGTGCAGCGTGGTCGAGAAGATCACAGTGCCCGGCATGAGGGCTCCGCGCAGCGGCGACCACCCGCCCCAGGCGGTGTGGTTGCCCTCGGGCCATTCGGGTTCGGTCACCGAGTCGATGGTGAATCCGGCGCTCACGAGCAGGCGGACCCAGTCGCTCATCGTCCGATGGTGTTCGGCGTAGACGGGCTGACCGGCCGATGACAGTTCGACGTACGGGGTGCGGTCGAAGTACGAGTACTCCACCGTCAGGCCGGCCTCGCCGGGCACATCCGGGAACATCCAGCGCATCGGATGCGTGGTCGAGAAGACCCAGTGCCCGCCGGGACGCACGACACGGGCGACCTCCGCGAACACCACCTCGGCGTCCTTGACGAAGGGAAGCGCGCCGTAGGAGGAGAAGGCGACATCGAAGCTGTTCGACGCGAACGGCAGCTGGCGGGCATCGGCGAGGAGGAACGTCGGGGGAGTGGCCGCGGAGCTCAGGGGATGCTCCCGCTGCAGGCGTGATGCCTGTTCGAGCATGCCGGCCGAGACATCGACGCCGGTGGTGATGGCGCCCTGCTCGGCGAGCCACCGGGAGCACTGGCCGGCACCGCAGCCGACCTCCAGGACCTGCCGGCGGTCGACATCGCCGAGGAGGCGGACGTCGGACTCGTGAATTCCCTCCGGACACCAGATGAAATCCGAGGCTCCGAGGAACGTGCCGTGCTCGGCCAGGTACTCCTCTGCGGAATTGTCCCAATAGCTGCGATTGGCCCGGACAGAGGCCTCTTCGTCGATCGGCAGATACCCGCCGCTGATGACCTCGGCTCCGTCGGTTCCCTCGCTCATCGTTCCTCCGTAGCCGCGGGTGCTGAAAAATCGGATCCTCGGCGTGCATTCACGCCCGTGTTGGTGCTAGCATTGACAACCGTATGCGCCTGTGCATGCAAGTCCAAATTCGCAATCGAGACCGGATCCGTCAACTGCGGCAAGACTTACTGACCTGCCGACAGAGTACCGGATCTGGACCAATATTCCATCGGAGTCCCTACCTATATGACCACCACCACGCCGGAATCGGTGCAACCGAAGCAGGTCGCTGTCAACGACATCGGAACCGCTGAGGATTTTCTCGCCGCCGTCGACGAGACCATCAAGTACTTCAACGATGGTGACATCGTCGAAGGAACCGTCGTCAAGGTTGACCGCGACGAGGTCCTCGTTGACATCGGATACAAGACGGAAGGCGTCATCCTCGCACGCGAGCTTTCCATCAAGCACGATGTCGATCCCGGCGAAGTCGTCGAGGTCGGGGACGAGATCGAAGCCCTCGTGCTCCAGAAGGAGGACAAAGAGGGTCGTCTCATGCTGTCGAAGAAGCGTGCTCAGTACGAGCGCGCCTGGGGCGACATCGAGAAGATCAAGGAAGATGACGGCGTCGTCACCGGCACCGTCATCGAGGTCGTCAAGGGCGGCCTGATCGTCGACATCGGACTGCGCGGCTTCCTGCCCGCTTCCCTGGTCGAGATGCGTCGCGTCCGCGACCTCGCTCCCTACATCGGCCAGCAGGTCGAGGCCAAGATCATCGAGCTCGACAAGAACCGCAACAATGTGGTCCTCTCGCGTCGTGCCTGGCTCGAGCAGACCCAGTCGGCCGTCCGCCACGACTTCCTGCAGACCCTGCAGAAGGGCCAGGTCCGTCCCGGTGTCGTGTCCTCCATCGTCAACTTCGGTGCCTTCGTCGACCTCGGTGGTGTCGACGGACTCGTCCACGTCTCCGAACTGTCGTGGAAGCACATCGATCACCCGGGTGAGGTCGTCACCGTGGGCGACGAGGTCACCGTCGAGGTCCTCGACGTCGACATGGACCGCGAGCGCGTCTCGCTCTCGCTCAAGGCCACCCAGGAAGATCCCTGGCAGCACTTCGCCCGCACCCACGTCATCGGACAGATCGTGCCCGGCAAGGTCACCAAGCTCGTTCCCTTCGGCGCATTCGTGCGCGTCGAGGACGGCATCGAAGGCCTCGTCCACATCTCCGAGCTGGCTGTGCGCCACGTGGATCTGCCCGAGCAGGTCGTCTCGGTCGACGAGACCATCTACGTCAAGGTCATTGACATCGACCTCGAACGCCGCCGCATCTCGCTGTCGCTGAAGCAGGCCAACGAGGGCGTCGATCCCGAGGCCGAGGAGTTCCTCGACCCCGCTCTCTACGGCATGCCGCAGGAGTACGACGAGGACGGCAACTACAAGTACCCCGAGGGCTTCGACCCCGAGACCAACGAATGGGTCGAGGGCTACGAGGCTCAGCGCGAGGCCTGGGAGCAGCAGTACGCCGCCGCTCAGGAACGCTGGGAAGAGCACAAGAAGCAGGTCGCCAAGGCCATCGCAGCGGACGCCGAGGCCTCCGCAGCCGATGCCGTCGGTTCTGCCGATGCCGCTCCGGCCACCGGTTCGTACTCCTCGGAAGAGGCGGGCGACGAAGGTACGCTGGCCAGCGACGAAGCTCTCGCAGCCCTGCGTGAGAAGCTTGCAGGCAGCTGATAGCAGCCATCACAGGGGCTCCCGGTCGGAAGGCCGGGAGCCCTTTGTGTATGCCCCCACGTCCGGCACGCCGCTGCAGAGGCTGCGCCCCTGGCTGTGGTTCACGGTGCTGCTGTCCCTGGTCAGCCTCACCGTGTTCGGCTCCGTCGCGGCACGCCCCGGCGAGGTGGTCGTCGCCGACAACGATGACACCTCCCTCTTCGTGTGGTGGCTCGGACACGGTGCTCAGGTGCTTGCCGACCGCCTCGGCTTCGGACACGGCGAAACCGGCGGTCTCCTATTCACGGACTCGATGAATGCGCTCGGCGGAGGAGTCAACGGCGCGTGGAACACCTCGATGGTCGGCATCGCCCTTCTCCTCGCCCCTCTCACCTGGCTGGCGGGTCCGATCGTCAGCTACAACCTGCTCATCCTCACGATCCCGGTCCTGAACAGCCTGGCCGTCGCGGTGCTCTTCCGCCGCTTCCTCCACCGGCTTCCGGCCTTCATCGCCGCCGGCGGAGTCGGCTTCTCGAGCTACGTCATCGCACAGCTCGGCGGCCACCCGAATCTCGCGTTCGCCGTCACACCGCCCCTGACCGCCGCGGCGATCCTCGCCCTCCTCGGCCTCGGCGGCTCCGGTCGCGGGCAGGCCGACACCCGGTTCGATTCCGCCCGCGGGGCCGGGCAGTCGGCGAGCACCTCCCGTTCCTTCGCATCGTCCGTGCTCTGGCGCAGTCGCCGTGTGTGGTCGATCGGCCTCAGCTTCGGCCTGCTGCTCGGCTTCCAGTTCTATGTCTCCACCGAGGTGCTGGCCGGGACCTTCCTCGCGGCTCTCTGCTTCCTCCTCTGCCTCGCAGCATTCGCCCGCCGAACGCTGACCATGCACTCGTGGATGAAGCTGGGATCGGGCTCGCTCATCGCCGGAGCGGTGGCACTGCTCTGCGCGGCGCCGCTGCTCAAGACCATGACCGGGGCGAACGCGCCCGCGGGGACGCTGCGTCCCCACGGCGTCTGGAACACCGATCTGCTCGACCCCGTCCTGCCCGCGGCCCCCGCCTGGCTGAGTGCAGGGGTCTCCCCGCTGCCGCGCGTGATGGACATCGACCCCGCCGAACTCGGCGCATACGTCGGCGTGCCCGCACTGCTGGCCGCGGTCGTCATCCTCATCGGCCTCGGCCGCCGCTCCCGGCACCGCTCGGCCCTGCGCATCGCGGCCGCGACAGGCCTCCTCGTCTTCTCCCTCGCCTTGGGCTCGCCGATCCTCCTCGGCGGGCGCGTGATCGCCGGGACCGGGCCCTTCGCCCTCATCGAAGCCGTCCCCGTGCTCAACAACATCCTGCCCATGAGACTGGTCCTCCACTCGACCATCGCCCTCTTCGCCGTCCTCGGCATCGGGCTCGACTGGGCGTGGGCCCACCGTCGGCTGCTGCGTGCCCGACTGCTGATCGGGCTGCTCGTGCTCGCCGCCGTATGCGTCGTCCCCGGTCCCCAGACCGCGCGCGGGGTGACGGTGCCCGAGTTCTACACAGAATCCGTCGCCGAGGTGATCCCGCCCGGATCCACCGTCAAGACCCTGCCCCGTCCGCTGGCCTGGGCCGAACCGCATGCCGACGAGGCGATGGTGTGGCAGGCGGTGAGCGGCTTCCGCTACCGGGAGACCGGCGGCTACTTCATCGGTTCCGGCGCGGACGCCCCCGTGATCTATTCCGCCCCCGAGGACAGCCTCGACGCTTTGCTCCACGCGTCCGTCTTCGACGGCGCGGATCTGCCCGACCCGAAGAGCCCCGAGACCGCCGCGGCGATCGCGGACCTGCGCGCGGCGGGAGTCGACTTCATCGTGCTGGTGCCCGAGGCCCCGCTTCTGCCCGGCGGGGAGGGAGCCTACGCGCAATTCCTCGATGAGGCAGTCGGAGATCCGGAATTCGCCGACGAGGGCGTGCTGGTCTACCGGCTCGGTCAGTAGGATGAGCCCATGCTGAGAATCGGTCTCACCGGCGGAATCGGCGCCGGCAAGTCAACCGTGTCCGAGATGCTCGTCGAACACGGGGCAGTGCTCATCGACGCCGACAGGATCGCGCGCGAAGTCGTCGCTCCCGGCGAGCCGCTGCTGCCCCGACTGGCCGAGGCCTTCGGCCCGGAGATCATCGACGCCGAGGGAGGACTCGATCGGGTCCGACTCGCAGCAGCGGCCTTCGCCGACGCCGCGAGCACGGCCAGGCTCAACGGGCTCATGCACCCGGCGATCAGGGACCGCACGGCCGCACACTTCGCCCGACATGCCGAGGCTGCGATCGTCGTCCACGACGTCCCGCTGCTCGTCGAGAACTCGATGACGCCCGCCTACCATCTCAACCTCCTCGTCGACGTGCCCGCCGAAGTGCGGCTGCGCAGGCTGATGGACTCCCGCGGCATGGATCGCGATGATGCGGAAGCGCGGATCACCCGCCAAGCCGAAGACTGGCAACGACGAGCGGCATGCGATGTCATCATCGACAATTCGGGTCCGATCGAGTCCACCCGCGACAGAGTCCGCGAGCTCATCGACGACCGGATCGGGCCCTTCGCCGCGAACCTGTCCCAGCGGCGTCCGGCTCCGCGCGGCCGGCTCGAGCTCACTGACCCCGCGGACAAGGACTGGGCTGGTGAGGCCGAGCGGGTGATGGCGAAGCTGAGGCACGGAACCGACGCGGAGTTCGCCGTCGAGCACATCGGCTCGACCTCGGTGCCGGGCCTTCCGGCCAAGGACGTCGTGGACCTCCAGCTCCTCGTGCCTGATCTCGCGACTGCAGAACGGCTTGCGCCCCGCCTGGCAGAGCTCGGGTACCCGGGTGGGGAACTGGCCGACCACCTCGGCGAGGGCGGGTCCGAGGGCAAATGGTTCCACAAGAATTCGGACCCGGGCCGCGCAGTCAACCTCCACGTGCGCACCGAGGGCTCCGTCGGTGCCCGCTTCGCCCGAGCCTTCCGGAGCCTGCTGCGCACCGATGCAGGGGAGAGGGAGCGCTACCTCGAGCTCAAACGCGAGCTCATCGAACGGATCGGCGAAGCGACGGACACGGAGGCGGAGACGACGAATGCCTATGCCGACGCGAAGGAGCCGTACTTCCTCCGGATGCGTCAGCGGCTGGTGCCGGAGAGCTTCGCCTGACCGAGTCCGGAGATCGCGACTGCCCAATGTCAGGGCCGAGGGTTAGTGTGGGGATATGAGCTCAGCACGCCCCCTGCCCGCGATCGGCCACCGTCCCGACGTCACCCGAGAGGTGGCGCCCTTCGAGGTCGTCTCCGAATACTCGCCCTCCGGCGACCAGCCGACTGCGATCCAGGAGATCTCCGAACGGCTCGACGCGGGGGAGAGAGACATCGTGCTGCTCGGCGCCACCGGCACGGGCAAGTCCGCGACGACCGCGTGGCTGATCGAGCAGGTCCAACGTCCCACCCTCATCATGGCTCCGAACAAGACATTGGCCGCGCAGCTGGCCAATGAGTTCCGTCAGCTGCTGCCGCACAACGCGGTCGAGTACTTCGTCTCCTACTACGACTACTACCAGCCCGAAGCGTATGTGCCGCAGACGGACACCTTCATCGAGAAGGACTCCTCGATCAACGACGAGGTCGAGCGGCTCCGCCACTCGGCGACGAACTCGCTGCTGACGAGGCGCGATGTCGTCGTCGTCTCGACGGTCTCATGCATCTACGGCCTCGGCACCCCCGAGGAGTACGTCGACCGGATGGTCACCCTGCACAAGGGCGACGAGTGCGACCGCGACGAGCTCCTCAAACGCTTCGTGTCCATGCAGTACGCCCGCAACGACATGGCCTTCACCCGCGGCACCTTCCGCGTCCGCGGAGATACCGTCGAGATCATCCCGCAGTACGAGGAGCTGGCCCTGCGGATCGAGTTCTTCGGCGACGAGATCGAAAGTCTGCAGACGCTGCACCCGCTGACCGGTGAGATCGTGCGCGACGAGGACACCATCCATGTGTTCCCGGCCAGCCACTACGTCGCCGGTGAGAACCGGATGGCCACGGCCATCAGCGGCATCGAAGAGGAACTCCAGCACAGGCTGAGCGAATTCGAGTCGCAGAACAAGCTCCTCGAGGCCCAGCGGCTGAAGATGCGCACGAGCTACGACCTCGAGATGATGGAGTCGATGGGCTTCACCTCCGGCATCGAGAATTACTCACGTCACATCGACGGCCGTGACCCCGGATCGGCGCCGAACTGTCTGCTCGACTACTTCCCGGAAGACTTCCTGCTCGTCGTCGACGAGTCCCATGTCACCGTCCCGCAGATCGGCGGCATGTACGAGGGCGACATGTCTCGCAAACGCACACTCGTCGAACACGGATTCCGTCTGCCCAGCGCCATGGACAACAGGCCCCTGAAGTTCGACGAGTTCCGCGAACGCGTCGGCCAGACCGTCTACCTGTCGGCCACGCCCGGCAACTTCGAGCTCGGAAACTCCAACGGCTACGTCCAGCAGATCATTCGGCCCACCGGACTCGTCGATCCGGAGATCAAGGTCAAACCGACGAAGGGACAGATCGACGACCTGCTCGACGAGATCAGAACCAGGGTCGATGCGAACGAACGTGTGCTCGTGACCACCCTGACGAAGAAGATGGCCGAGGATCTCACCGACTATCTGCTCGAACACGAGATCCGCGTCCAGTACCTCCACTCGGACGTCGACACCCTCCGTCGCGTCGAACTGCTCACGGAACTGCGCGCCGGCGAGTTCGACGTCCTCGTCGGGATCAACCTGCTGCGCGAGGGCCTCGACCTGCCCGAAGTGTCCCTCGTGGCCATCCTCGACGCCGACAAGGAGGGCTTCCTCCGGTCCTCGACCTCGCTCATCCAGACGATCGGGCGTGCCGCCCGCAACCTGCACGGACAGGTGCACATGTACGCCGATACGATCACCGACTCGATGCGCACGGCTATCGACGAGACCGATCGCAGGCGCGCGATCCAGATCGCCTACAACGAGGAACACGGCATCGATCCGACGCCGCTGGTCAAACGGATCGCCGACATCACCGAACGGCTGCAGCGCGAGGACGAGGACACCCGCGAGCTGCTCACCGAGTTCGACTACGGAAAGGGCAAGCGCGGCTACAATTCGACGCTGAGCGACGAACAGCGAGAAGCCGCGAACAAGTCGGGATCGCTGCGGCCGCCGGCAGCCGATCTCACCGAGCTCATCGAATCGCTGACCTCGCAGATGCACTCGGCGGCCGCCGAACTGCAGTTCGAGCTCGCCGCGCGGCTGCGCGATGAACTCTCCGAGCTCAAACAGGAACTGCGGCAGATGAAGGAAGCCGGCCACGCCTGAGCGGGGAGCCGCCCGCGGGCGGCAGCGAGCATCGGGCCGCGGGGCGCCCGTGTAGACTGGAGCGCCGGAGGGGAGTATCCCAAAAGCTCCGAGCCCGTCATCACGATCTTGTCTTGGATCCGGGTTCGGGCGCGGTCGAATCACGCCGCGGGAGAGACTTTCGAATTGCCCAGCCGTGCTCGACACGCACGGACAACAGCGAAAGGCTTCCATGACAACCGAATTGCCATTGTGGTTCGAGACCGGTTCACTCATCGTTCTCGTCCTGATCCTCGTGGCCGATCTCCTGCTGGTGATCAAGCGACCGCACATCCCATCGATGCGCGAAGCCACACTCTGGGTGAGCTTCTACGTCACGCTCGCTCTTCTCTTCGCCGTAGCCATGTACTTCTTCGCGGACGGGGAGCACGCAGGCCAGTTCCTCGCCGGCTGGCTCACCGAATACAGCCTGAGCATCGACAACCTCTTCGTCTTCGTCATCATCATGACCCGGTTCAAGGTGCCTCGCCAGTATCAGCAGGAAGTGCTGATGGTGGGCATCATCATCGCCCTGGTCTTCCGCGGTGTGTTCATCCTCGCCGGATCTGTCGTCATCAACCTCTTCATCTCCGTGTTCTACCTCTTCGGCATCTTCCTGCTGTGGACGGCATGGAACCAGGCTTTCGGCAGCGAAGAGGACAACGATGAGGACAACCGCTTCGTCAGATGGCTCAAGGGGCGGGTGAACATCTCCGATGACTTCGACGGCAACAAGCTCAAGACGACGATCGACGGGCAGAAGCACTTCACCCCGATGCTGCTGGTCTTCATCGCCATCGGCACCACCGATGTGATGTTCGCCCTCGACTCCATTCCGGCGATCTTCGGCATCACCCAGAGCCCCTTCATCGTGTTCACCGCGAACATCTTCGCCCTGATGGGTCTGCGTCAGCTCTACTTCCTCCTCGGCGGCCTCCTCGACCGTCTCATCTACCTCAAGTACGGCATCGCCGCGATCCTGGCGTTCATCGGAGTCAAGCTCATCCTCCACGCCGCGCACGAGAACAACCTTCCGTTCATCAACGGCGGGGAGAAGCTCGAATGGGTCCCCGACGTCAGCACCGGCATGTCTCTGGCCGTCATCGTCGGGTGCATGGCGGTGGCGACGGTCGCCAGCCTCATCGCCATGAAGCGCGGTCACCAGGAGGTCCACTTCGGTCAGGTGGAACACGAGCAGCACCACTCGGTGCCGGGCGCGATGGAGGAAAGCCCCGACCACGACGACCCGGACCTGGGCCGGACGACGAAGGAGCCCGGCTCCCCACAGGAACCGGACTCCGAGTAGCTCCGTCCGCGCGCACCGGAGCAGCCGGTGTGCGCGATTCGCGGCCGATCTGCGGATCGGCCGCGAGTCAGTCTGTCGAGAAGGGTCCGAAGACGGGAGTCCACTCCCGGATCGCCGTCTCCTCGATGACACCGAGCGAGGCGTAGGGGTCGCCGGTGAGCAGCCGCTCGATCTCGTCCCGGTCACCCGCCCGCATGAGCAGCAGACCGCCCGGCTGCGGATCCGAGTCCAGGGGGCCCGAAGCCAGGATGGTCCCGGCCTCGTTCATCTCCGACTGCCAGCGGCGATGCGCGGGCCGGTGCTCCATTCGCGTTTCGGTATCGGGACCATAGACATAGGTGACGGCGAAGACCGGCATATGTGACTCCTCGGGGTCGAGCAATAGGATGGAACCAGTCTAATCGGAAAGGTCTGTGCATCAGCGTGGCCAGATTGCAGGAGATCCCAGCGGAATTCGCGGACGACGACTCCATCTACGAGTCCTTCGGCGAGTACTGCGCAGAGATCGGCGTCGAACCCTACCCGGCCCAGGACGAGGCCTTCCTCACCATCCTCGCCGGCGACAACACGATCATGGCCACCCCGACCGGGTCGGGGAAATCCCTCGTCGCCCTGTTCGCCCTCTACCAGTCGTACACCCGCGGCATCCGGGCCTACTACACCGCCCCGCTGAAAGCCCTGGTGAGCGAGAAGTTCTTCTCACTCATCGATGCGTTCGGCGCTGAGAACGTCGGTATGATCACCGGCGACTCGACTGTCAACGGCGATGCGCCCGTCATCTGCGCCACCGCCGAGATCCTGGCGAACCAGGCGCTTCGCGAAGGCGGGCTCCTCGACGCCGGGATGGTCGTCATGGACGAATTCCACTATGTCGCCGACCCCGCACGCGGTTGGGCCTGGCAGGTCCCGCTGCTCGAGATGCCGCAGTCGCAGTTCGTCCTCATGTCCGCGACTCTCGGCGACACCACCGAGATCTGCCGCACGATGGAGGAGACGACCGGGCGCGATTCCTCGGTGGTCACCTCGGCGACACGGCCGGTCCCGCTCGAATACGAGTACTCGACCGAGACGCTCTCGGACACGCTGCGCGGCCTCGTCCGCAATGACAAGGCGCCGGTCTACGTCGTCTCCTACTCGCAGAACGGAGCGATCGATCTCGCCACGAATCTGCTGTCGGTCGACCTCGCCTCCAAGGAGCAGAAGGCCGCCGTCGCCGAGGCGATCAAGGGCTTCGCCTTCGGCAAGGGCTTCGGACAGAGCCTGCGCAGACTGCTCCTCCACGGCGTCGGAGTCCACCACGCCGGAATGCTCCCGAAGTACCGGCGGCTCGTCGAACAGCTTGCGCTCAAGGGAGTGCTGCTCGTCATCTCCGGCACCGATACTCTGGGGGTCGGCATCAATGTGCCCATCCGCTCCGTGCTGCTGACGGGTCTGACGAAGTTCGACGGCCGCCGGATGCGCAGGCTCAGCATCCGCGAATTCCAACAGCTGGCCGGACGTGCCGGCCGGGCCGGATTCGACACCCGGGGCTATGTCATCGCCCAGGCGCCCGAACACGTCATCGACAACCTGAAGGCCGAGGCGAAGGCCGCGAACGACGACAAGAAGAAAAAGAAGAAGGTCAAGAAGAAGGCCGCTCCGGCCGGATTCGTCGGCTGGTCGTCCGAGACCTTCGCCAAACTCATCGAAGGCGACTCCGAGACGCTGCGTCCGCGGATGAAGATCGATCATTCGACGATCCTCAATCTCATCGCCCGTCCCGGCTCCGATGTGTCCACCATCAGCGACTTCATCGACAAGACCCATGAGAGCAGAGACCGCAGGCTCGACCTCAAGCTCACAGCCCTGAGCATCGGACGCTCGCTCATCGACGCAGGGCTCATCGAGGTCAGGGGAGACGAACTCGTCCCCACCGAGGACCTCGGTCCCCAGTTCGCACTCAACCAGCCGCTGGCGCCGTTCGTGCTCGCGGGGCTCGAACTCCTCGACGCAGACGACGAGACCTACGCCCTCGACGTGGTCTCCCTCGTGGAATCGACCACCTCGGTGCCGTACCAGATCCTCAAGGGACAGCTCGATCGGATCAAGGCGGACACGCTGGCCGAGCTCAAGGCCGAAGGCGTCGACTACGCCGAGCGCATGGCCGTCCTCGACGAGATCGAAGGCCCCGCACCGTTGGCCGATGTGCTCGAACCGGCCTTCGAGCATTTCGTCGAGACCCACCCATGGCTGCGCGGAGGCAGCTTCGAACCGAAGTCCGTCGTCCGCGACATGTGTGAGCAGGCCATGGGCTTCACCCAGTTCGTGGGATATTATTCCCTGACCCGAGCCGAGGGCGGCCTGCTGCGCTACCTCACCGACGTCTACCGGGCCCTGCTGCACAATGTGCCGGCCGAGAACCGGACCGAGGAGCTGTCGACGATCATCGAATGGCTGGGAGAGACCATCGCGCGCACGGATTCCTCCCTGCTCGACGAATGGCGGACCCTGCAGGGACTCGACCCGACGGAGTTCTCCGGCGAGGAGCTGCCCGATCTCGACCGGCGCTTCTCCGAGAACACGAAGGTCTTCACGGCGGAGATCCGCAACGCTCTGTTCCACCGGGTGCTTCTGGCCGAACGAGCCGACTACGCCGAGCTCGGCCGGCTCGACTCCGAATCCGGCTTCGACGCCCGAGCCTGGGAGGACGCGATCGAGGACTTCTACGACGAATACGGAGACCTGCTCATCGACCAGAAGGCCCGCGGACGGGAATATATCGACATCGAACCCGGTTCCCAGACATGGAGCGTCCGCCAGATCCTGGCCGACCCCGAGGGGAACCGGGACTGGGCCATCGACGCCGAGGTGGACGTGGCCGCCAGCGACGAAGCCGGAGACATCGTGCTCCGGATCGTCTCCGTCGGAGAGATCGGCAGCGGTCGGTGAACACCGAACCCGAATCGGTCGGCGTCGGAACGGCGCCTGAGAATCCGCAATGTCAGTGCCGAGTAATACAGTGGTCAGGTGATGAAAACCAATAACGGTGAGCAAGTGACAGGCGTCTCCCATCTCGACACCCTGTGGGTCAAGGGTGCGCGGGCACACAATCTCAAGAACGTCGAGATCGCCCTGCCGCGCGACTCCATGGTCGTGTTCACCGGCCTGTCCGGATCCGGCAAGTCCTCGCTGGCGTTCGACACGATCTTCGCCGAGGGGCAGCGGCGCTACGTCGAATCCCTGTCCTCCTACGCCCGCATGTTCCTCGGACAGATGGACAAACCCGATGTCGACTTCATCGAAGGGCTGTCCCCGGCTGTGTCGATCGACCAGAAGTCGACGTCTCGCAACCCGCGTTCGACCGTGGGCACGATCACCGAGGTCTATGACTTCCTGCGTCTGCTGTGGGCGCGCATCGGGGTGCCGCACTGTCCCGTGTGCGGTGAGGTGATCACGAAGCAGACGCCGCAGCAGATCGTCGACCAGCTGCTCGAACTCGAGGAGCGCACGAAGTTCCTCGTGCTCGCACCCGTCGTGCGTTCGCGCAAGGGGGAGTTCGTCGACCTCTTCACCGACCTCCAGACCAAGGGCTTCTCCCGCGCCATCGTCGACGGCGAGCAGATCAGCCTGAGCGAGCCCCCCACGCTGGAGAAGCAGTACAAGCACACGATCTCCGTGGTCGTCGACCGACTCGTAGCCAAACCGGGCATGCGTCCCCGACTGACCGACTCCGTCGAGACCGCCCTGGGACTGGCCGACGGCCGCATCGACATCGACCTCGTCGACGAGGGCACGATCCGCACCTTCTCCGAGCACATGTCGTGTCCGAACGAGCACCCGCTGACGATCGACGAGATCGAACCGCGCTCGTTCTCCTTCAACTCTCCCTTCGGCGCCTGCCCCACCTGCGACGGCATCGGCACCCGCCTCCAGGTCGATGAGAACCTCGTCGTGCCCGACGACGATCTCAGCCTCGGCGCCGGTGCGATCGCCCCCTGGTCGGGCGGCAAACAGGTCTCGAAGTACTTCAACCGTCTCCTCAAGGGACTCGGAGACGAACTCGGCTTCGACATGAAGACGCCGTGGAAGAAGCTGCCGAAGGCGGCGAAGACGGCGATCCTCACCGGCAAGGACTACAAGGTCCATGTGAAGTACAAGAACCGCTTCGGTCGTGAACGCACCTATTCGACCGGGTTCGAAGGCGTGTACCAGTACATCCAGCGCAAGCACGAGGAGACCGAGTCGGACTGGTCGCGGGAGCGCTATGAGTCCTATATGCGCGAAATCCCCTGCGCCAGCTGTCAGGGCAGCCGCCTCAAACCCGAGATCCTCGCCGTCAAGGTCGGCGACCGCTCCATCGCCGAAGTCTCCGAGCTCGCCCTCGACGAGGCCGCTGAATTCCTCGGCTCCCTCGAACTCAGCGACCGTGACGCCGCCGTGGCGGCGCAGGTGATGAAGGAGATCAACGCCCGGCTCGGATTCCTCCTCGACGTCGGACTCGACTATCTCAGCCTCAACCGGGCCGCCGGCACGCTCTCCGGCGGCGAGGCCCAGCGCATCCGCCTGGCCACCCAGATCGGTTCGGGACTCGTCGGGGTCCTCTACGTTCTCGACGAACCCTCGATCGGTCTGCACCAGCGCGACAACCGCCGGCTCATCGAGACCCTCAACAAGCTCAAGGACCTCGGCAACACCCTCATCGTCGTCGAACACGACGAAGACACCATCGAATCCGCCGACTGGATCGTCGACATCGGTCCGGGAGCCGGCGAACACGGGGGAGAGGTCGTCTACGTCGGTCCCGTGCCCGGACTCAAGGATGCCGAGGGATCGATCACCGGCGACTACCTGTCCGGTCGTCGCGAGATCCAGATCCCCGCCGCCCGCCGACCCGTGGACAAGGACCGGATGGTCACCGTGGAGAAGGCGGTGGAGAACAACCTGCGCAACGTCACCGTGTCCTTCCCCCTCGGAGTGCTCACCGCCGTCACCGGGGTCTCCGGTTCGGGCAAGTCCACCCTGGTCAACGAGATCCTGTACACCCAGATGGCCAACGTCCTCAACGGGGCCTCACGGGTGCCGGGACGCCACAAGCGGGTGACCGGTCTGGAGAACCTCGACAAGGTCGTCCACGTCGATCAGTCGCCGATCGGTCGCACTCCCCGTTCGAATCCGGCCACGTACACGGGAGTCTTCGATCATGTGCGCCGGCTGTTCGCGGAGACCGAGTCGGCGAAGGTCCGCGGCTATCTGCCCGGACGGTTCTCCTTCAACGTCAAGGGCGGGCGCTGCGAGAACTGCAGCGGCGACGGCACGATCAAGATCGAGATGAACTTCCTGCCCGATGTCTACGTCCCCTGCGAAGTCTGCCAGGGAGCCCGGTACAACCGGGAGACCCTCGAAGTGACCTTCAAGGGAAAGAACATCGCCGAAGTCCTCGACATGCCCATCGAGGAGGCCAATGACTTCTTCGCCGCGATCCCCGCGATCTCGAGGCATCTGAAGACCCTCGTCGAAGTCGGGCTCGGCTACGTCCGCCTCGGCCAGCCGGCGACGACTCTCTCCGGCGGTGAGGCACAGCGGGTGAAACTCGCTGCCGAACTGCAGAAGCGCTCCCGTGGACGCACCGTCTACGTGCTCGACGAACCGACGACGGGTCTTCACTTCGAGGACATCTCGAAGCTGCTCATGGTCCTCCAGGGTCTCGTCGACAAGGGCAACACGGTCATCGTCATCGAGCACAACCTCGATGTCATCGGCAACGCCGATCACGTCATCGACCTCGGTCCCGAGGGCGGACGCGGCGGCGGGCAGGTCATCGCCCAAGGCACACCGGAAGAAGTCGCCGAGGTGTCCGCATCGCACACCGGTCGATTCCTCAAACCGATGCTCGACGCCTGATCCGAATGCCCGAACCCTCCAGCTACCGTCCGGCCACAGGGACGATCCCCACCTCGGCCGGGGTCTACAAGTTCCGCGACCCCGACCGACGGGTCATCTACGTCGGGAAGGCGAAGAATCTCCGGAATCGGCTGAACTCGTACTTCTCCAATCCCGCCCAGCTGCATCCGCGGACCTCGACGATGGTCCATACCGCGAACTCCGTGGAATGGACCGTCGTCGACACCGAGGTCGAAGCACTCCAGCTCGAGTGGACGTGGATCAACGAATACAATCCGCGGTTCAACGTCATGTTCCGCGACGACAAGTCCTACCCCTACCTCGCGATCACCATGAATGAGGAGGTGCCGCGGGCCTACATCACCCGCGGGAAGCGTCGCAAGGGGATCAAGTACTTCGGTCCCTTCGCGCAGGTGTGGGCGATCAAGGACACGCTCGACCTGCTGCTCAGAGCCTTCCCGATGCGCACCTGCACTCCCGGCGTCTACCGTCGCGCCGAACGCAGCGGTCGGCCCTGCCTGCTCGGCTACATCGACAAATGCTCCGCGCCCTGCGTCGGACAGATCGGCAAGGACGAACACCGGGAGCTCGCCCGCAGCATCACCGACTTCATGTCCGGCAACACCGGTCGGTTCATCAGCTACCGCCAGAAGGAGATGGCGGCGGCCGCGGCCGAGCTCGACTATGAACGCGCTGCGCGGCTGCGCGATGAGATCACGGCCCTGCAGAAGGTCCTCGACAAATCCGCGGTCGTTCTGTCGGTGAGCGCCGACTGCGATGTCTTCGCCCTCGTGACCGAAGAGCTCGAAGCCTCCGTGCAGGTCTTCCACGTCCGGCAGGGACGCATCCGCGGCCAACGCGGATGGATCATCGAACGCTCCGACGACCACACCCCGGCCGAACTCACGACCGACTACCTGCGCCAGGCATACTCCGGCGTCGACGCCGAGGCGATCCCGAAGGAGATCCTCGTCGACACGCTTCCGGCCGATCTCGAGTCCCTGGAGAGCTGGCTGAGCGAACAGCGCGGTTCGCGAGTGACGGTGCGCGTACCCGAGCGGGGGGAGAAGAGAGCTGCCCTGGAGACCGTTGCGAAGAACGCCAAGGAAGCGCTCGTCCAGCACAAGCTCAAACGCTCCTCAGACCTGACCACCCGCAGCCAGGCGCTGAAGGAGATCCAGGAGCACCTCGGACTGCCCGAGGCCCCGCTGCGGATCGAATGCATCGACATCTCCCACACCCAGGGCTCGAACGTCGTCGCCTCCCTCGTCGTGTTCGAGGACGGGATGGCCAAGAAGCGCGACTACCGGCACTTCGCCATTCACGGGGAAGCGGCAGCCGACGACACGGCGTCGATGTACGACGTGGTGTCCCGCCGCTTCAGTCGCTACCTCGAACAGATGGGCGCCGACGAACCCGATGAGCGCTTCGGCTACCGGCCCAGCCTCCTCGTCGTCGACGGCGCCGGACCCCAGGTCTCTGCCGCCACCAAGGCCCTGCTCGACCTCGGGATCGTCGACATCTCCGTGGTCGGCTTGGCGAAGAGACTTGAGGAGATCTGGGTTCCCGAAGATCCCTTCCCGGTCATCCTGCCGCGCAACTCCGAGGGCCTCTTCCTCATGCAGCGGCTGCGAGATGAGGCCCACCGCTTCGCCATCACCTACCATCGCTCCAAACGGGCGAAGGCGATGACGAGTTCCGTCCTCGACGACATCTCCGGGCTGGGGGAGTCCAAGCGCACCGCTCTGCTGCGGCACTTCGGCTCCGTGAAGAAGGTCCGCGCCGCCACTGCCGAGGAGATCTGCGAGGTCAAGGGAATCGGTCCCTCCCTCGCTGCGAAGATCGTCGATGCGATGGCCGACTGAGCGGTTCGGATCTGGCTTAGAGTAGTGCCCAGAGACGCAGTGCCACGCACCGATCGGGCACAGACAGAGGAGGACGTGTGAGTACACAGGCCATAGCGGACGGTTCCGACCACCCCATCGAGGTCGTGCTCGTCACCGGCATGTCCGGAGCTGGCCGGACAACCGTGGCCAATGTGCTCGAGGACATGGACTGGTACGTCGTGGACAACCTGCCGCCGCAGATGATGCGGCCGTTGGTCGAGCTCGTCGCCCGCGCCGACGGCGCCCTGCCGAAGATCGCCATCGTCATCGACGCGAAGGGGCGAACGAAGTACACGGAGCTGCAGGAGACGATCGGGGACTTCCTCGACCAGGGACTGTCTCTGCGCATCCTCTACCTCGAAGCCTCCGACGAGGTCCTCGTCCGCCGGTTCGAGTCGACCAGACGACCCCATCCGCTGCAGGGCGAGGGCACTCTCCTCGACGGCATCGAGGCAGAGAAGGCCCAACTCGAGACGCTCAAACACCGAGCCGATATGATCGTCGACACCTCGGATCTCAACGTCCACCAGCTCTCGGCCGAGATCCGCAAACGCTTCAGCGACGACGACACACCGCCCCTGCGGCTGACTGTGATGAGCTTCGGCTTCAAATACGGTCTGCCCAAGGACGCCGACCACATCGCCGATGTCCGCTTCCTGCCCAACCCGTACTGGATTCCGCACCTGCGCGGACACAACGGCCTCGACTCCGATGTCGCGAGCTTCGTCCTCGAACAGAACGGCGCCGAGGAATTCATCTCGCGTTATGCGGCGACGCTGTCGACCGTGGCCGAAGGGTATCTGCACGAGGGGCGCGGCTATGCGATGATCGGCATCGGCTGCACCGGCGGCAAACACCGTTCGGTGGCGATCAGCGAACGCGTGGGCAAGCTCCTGTCGGCGCAGACGGGCATCCCCGTGACCGTGCGCCACCGTGATCTGGGAAGAGAATGATATGGAGACCGAAGATCTTCCCGTCATCACACCGGGTGCCCAGAATGAGGGTCCGAACATCGTCTCCTTCGGCGGCGGACACGGCCTGTACGCCGCACTGCGGGCGTTCCGCCTGCTCACCGAGGAACTCACAGCCGTCGTCACCGTCGCCGATGACGGCGGATCCTCCGGCCGCCTGCGCGACGAGCTCGGCGGGCTGCCTCCCGGAGACCTGCGGATGGCGCTGGCCGCTCTGTGCGACGACGGGACCTGGGGACAGACCTGGCGAGATGTCATCCAGCACCGCTTCGAGTCCGAGGGCGAGCTCTCCGGACATGCGGTGGGCAATCTGCTCATTGCGGCCCTGTGGCAGATCCACGGTGACCATGTGGCCGGACTCGACTGGATGGCTCGGCTGCTGCGCGCCCACGGCCGCGTGCTGCCCATGTCCTCGGTGCCGCTGACGATCGAAGCCGATGTGAAGTTCCCCGGCTCGTTCCAGGTCGTGCGCGGACAGTCCGTGCTCGCCTCCACCCGCGGGCACGTCGAGACCGTGCGGCTCGATCCGGCCGATCCGCCCGCTCGCTTCGAAACCGTCGAGGCGGTGCAGGAGGCCGATGTCCTCAACCTCGGTCCCGGTTCCTGGTACACCTCGGTGATGCCGCATCTGCTCGTGCCCTCGCTCGCCGAGGCGATCGTCGCCTCGAAGGCGGTGAAATCACTCACGCTCAACCTCAGCTCGACCGACGGCGAGACCAGGGATCTCAGCCTCGGCGAGCACCTCGTCTCCCTGCACCGCCACGCCCCGTCCCTGACCTTGGACTACGTCCTCGTCGACGAGGCGGCCACGGAGCTCGAGCCGGATCTGGCACAGCGGGCGCGGGACATGTTCGATGCCAAACTCTGGCAGCGACCGCTGCGCTCCCGCAGGCAGGGTCAGCATGACAGCCTCAAACTCGCGGCATGCTACCGTGACATGTTGTTGGACGCCGGGATCGGTGTCGCCGAGCAGTGGTAGGACATCAGGTGCAGGAGGACGAGCAATGGCACTGACCGCTCAGGTCAAGGACGAGTTGGCGCGAGTGAAGATCACTCGCACCTCCGCGCGCAAGGCCGAAGTGTCGTCGATCTTCCGGTTCTCCTCGGCGCTGCATCTGGTCAACGGCTCGATCGTGCTCGAAGCCGAACTCGACACCGCGCAGGCGGCGAAGCGCCTCCGGGCCGAGATCAAGGACCTCTATGGCCAGCACGCCGATATCGTCGTCATCAATGCCGCCGGGATCCGCCGCTCCAACCGCTACCTGCTGCGCGTGACCCGCGACGGCGGCGCGCTGGCCCGGCAGACCGGCCTCGTCGACAACCGAGGACGGCCCGTGCGGGGTCTGCCCTCGGCCATCGTCAACGGCTCCGTGGCTGACGCCGAGGCCGCCTGGAGAGGTGCCTTCCTCGCCCACGGCTCCCTGACCGAACCCGGACGCTCCTCCGCCCTCGAAGTCACCTGCCCCGGCCCCGAGGCGGGCCTGGCCCTCGTCGGAGCCGCCCGTCGCCTGGGACTGAGTGCGAAGGCCCGCGAGGTCCGCGGCGTCGACCGCGTGGTCATCCGCGACGGCGATGACATCGCTGCACTGCTCACCCGGATGGGCTCCCACAGTGCGGTGCTGGTCTGGGAGGAGCGCCGGATGCGGCGCGAGGTCCGCGCCACGGCCAACCGGCTGGCGAACTTCGACGATGCGAACCTGCGCCGGTCGGCGCGTGCCGCTGTGGCCGCAGGTGCCCGCGTCGAACGGGCCCTGGAGATCCTCGGCGACGAGGTCCCCGAACATCTGCGATATGCCGGTCAGCTGCGCGTCACCCACAAACAGGCCTCGCTCGAGGAGCTCGGCCAGCTCGCGGACCCGCCGATGACCAAGGACGCGGTGGCCGGGCGGATCCGCCGGCTGCTGTCGACGGCGGACAAACATGCTGAGGAACTGGGAATTCCCGGCACAGAAGCCAGCCTGACCCCGGAAATGCTCGAGGATCGCTAAGATCGAGGCATGAGACGAATCGCCATCAACGGCTTCGGCCGCATCGGCCGCGCCCTGTTCCGCCTGTCCCTCGAACCCGGCAGCGACTTCGACGTCGTCGCCATCAACGACCTCACTGACACCACCACTCTGGCCCATCTGCTCACGCACGACTCCGTGTGGCCGCGCTTCGACCACGAGGTCGAGACCACCGAGGACTCCCTGTCCGTCGACGGTCGTACGGTGACCGTATTCAGCCAGGCCGATCCCGGGAGCATCGACTGGTCCTCCCACGGCGTCGAACTCGTCGTCGAGTCCACCGGCCGGTTCACCCGCCGCGATCAGGCCGAGGCCCACCTCGGCGGATCCGTGAAGACGGTCCTTCTCTCGGCCCCGGGCAAGGACGTCGACGCGACCTTCGTCATGGGCGTCAACGAAGCCGATTACGATCCGGACCGGCACACCGTGGTCTCGAACGCCTCGTGCACGACGAACTGCATGGCCACAATCGTCAAGGCCATGGACGACGGCCTCGGCGTCGAATCCGGGCTGCTCAACACCGTCCACGCCTACACCGGTGACCAGATGCTCGTCGACGGTCCGCACCGCGACCTGCGCCGTGCCCGTGCCGCGGCCGTCAACATCGTGCCGACCACGACCGGAGCCGCACGCACCGTCGGCAAGGTCATGCCGCACCTGGCCGGCAAGCTCGACGGGCTCGCCGTCCGCGTGCCCGTGCCGGCGGGCTCGATCATCGACTTCACGTTCACGCCCAGCCGTGAGACGAGCCTCGAGGAAGTCAACGACATCCTGGCCCGGGCTTCCGAGGACTCGCCGTATCTCGACTATTCCGACGATGAGCTCGTCTCGACCGACATCGTGGGCACAACGGCCTCGGCGATCGTCGATTCGAAGCTGACGATGGTCCTCGGCGATCAGGTCAAGGTCGTGGCCTGGTATGACAACGAATGGGGTTACACGAACCGCCTCAAAGACATGGTCAGCTTCATTCTCGGGGAAAGGGACTCATGAGGACATTCGACGACGCGGGGATCTTCGCCGGGCATACGGTGCTCGTCCGCAGCGATCTCAATGTGCCGATGGACGAGGGCACGATCACCGATCGCGGCCGCATCGACGCGTCGGCGCGAACGATCCGGCAGCTCGCGGAGGCGGGAGCCAAGGTCATCGTCATGTCTCACCTCGGGCGTCCGAAGGGGGAGCCGGATCCCCAGTTCTCCCTGCTGCCGATCGCGGCGGAACTCGGCGAGGCCATCGGCCGTGAGGTGTTCTTCGCCGCCGACACCGTCGGGGAGGAAGCGCAGTCCAAGGCCGCCGCGCTCGAGCCGGGCCAGGTGCTGCTGCTCGAGAACCTGCGCTTCAACCCCGGGGAGACGTCGAAAGACGAGGACGAACGTCGGGCCTTCGCCGAGCAGCTGGCCGCACTCGCCGACGATTTCGTCTCCGACGGCTTCGGCGTGGTCCATCGCAGGCAGGCCTCGGTGTATGAGATCGCCGGCCTTCTGCCGCACTTTGCCGGTTCGCTCGTGCGCTCCGAGGTCGAGGTCAGCGACCGGCTGCTCAACGACCCCGCGTCGCCTTTCACTGTGGTTCTGGGCGGATCCAAGGTCTCGGACAAGCTCGGTGTCATCGACAACCTCATCGAGCGGGCGGACAATCTGCTCATCGGCGGCGGCATGGTATTCACCTTCCTCGCCGCACGCGGCCACAGCATCGGTGCGAGCCTCGTCGAGACCGAGCGGATCGACGACGTCAGGGGCTACCTCGAACGCGCGGAGGCCGGAGGAGCCAAGATCGTGCTGCCGACCGATATCGTCATGGCGGCCTCCTTCGCCGCCGATGCCGACAACTGGGTTCGCGAGGTCTCGGAACTCGAATCCACTCCCGCCGGCGCAGAAGGGATCGGCCTCGACATCGGGCCCGAGTCCGCGAGGGCCTACGCGAAGATCATCGAGGACTCGACGACCGTGTTCTGGAACGGCCCCATGGGCGTCTTCGAATTCCCGGCCTTCGCTTCCGGCACCAAGGCCGTCGCCGCGGCTCTGACGGACACGGCGGACACCACCGGGCGAGAGCGCCTGACCGTCGTCGGCGGCGGAGACTCGGCCGCGGCCGTGCGCAGCCTCGGCTTCTCCGACGACGACTTCGGCCATATCTCCACGGGCGGAGGCGCCAGCCTCGAATACCTCGAAGGCAAGACGCTGCCCGGACTCGAAGCACTCGCGTGAGGAAGAGGACAACCATGAGCGATCGCACCCTGCTGCTGGCAGGCAACTGGAAGATGAACCACGACCACCTCGAGGCGATCTCCAGCGTCCAGAAACTGGCCTGGGCACTGGAGGACGCGAAGCTCGACGAGAGCAGCTGCGAGGTCGTCGTCATCCCGCCGTTCACCGACATCCGCTCCGTGCAGACCCTCGTCCAGGGGGACAAACTGTGGCTGAAGTACGGCGCTCAGGACGTCTCGCAGCACGCGCCCGGCGCACACACCGGTGAGGTCGCCGCGCCTTTCCTGGCCCGACTCGGCTGCACCTATGTCGTCATCGGGCACAGCGAGCGGCGGGCCGACAACCACGAGACGAACGAGGTCGTGGCGGCGAAGATCCGTGCCGCGCTCTCGGCCGAGCTGACCCCGATCGTCTGTGTGGGAGAGTCACTGCAGCAGCGGCAGGAGAAGACGCACATCGACTTCACTCTGCGCCAGCTCGAGGAGTCCCTGGCCGGATTCGCGGCGGACGAGCTCGAGGGCCTCGTCATCGCCTATGAACCCGTGTGGGCGATCGGCACCGGTGAGACCGCCACCGCGGCCGATGCCGCCGAGATGGCCACAGCCATCCGGGCGCGGATCGAGGAGACCTACGGAAGCGGATTGGCAGGATCCACCCGCATCCTCTACGGAGGTTCGGTCAAAGCCGACAATGTGTCCGAGATCGTATCCTCCGCAGACGTCGACGGGGCTCTGGTCGGCGGTGCGAGCCTCAGCGGCCCGGACTTCGCCGCTTTGTGCAAGGCCGCGGTCGCCAAGTAGACTGACAGACGAATCACTCGACGAAACATAGGTTGAATCCGACGTGGAAATCCTCAACATCATCCTCATCGCTCTGCTCGTGATTACGAGCATCTTCCTCACCCTGCTGATCCTCATGCACAAGGGCAAGGGCGGTGGCATGTCCGACATGTTCGGCGGCGGAATGTCCTCTTCTCTCGGGTCGTCGGGAGTCGCCGAGCGCAACCTCAACCGTTTCACCACGCTGATGGCGATCGTGTGGGCGGCCTGCATCATCCTGCTCGGCATCCTCACTCGCTTCAACGCCTGACGACGGGCGCCGAGGCGATTCCGCCTCGTGAGCAGAAGGACCCCGACCGATACGGTCGGGGTCCTTGTCGTATGTGGGGTCGAGGCGCCTCGGCAGGGACAGTCAGTCGATGCCGAAATGGTGGCGGGGACTGACTGCAGCGACCGCTTCCCGCAGCTGCTCGAGCCCGCGTGCACGATCGAGCAGATGCACCCGCAGAACGGGTCGGCCCTTGGAACGCAGCGCAGCCGCGTCACCGGCAGCCTGCGCGCGCTGCAGCTGAGCGAAGCTGTAGCCGAGTCCGGGCACGAGGATGTCCGTGCGCGCTTCGCCCGTGATCTGGAGGAACACGCCGTTCGGGCGTCCGCCCTTGTGGTACTGGCCGGTCGAGTGCAGATAGCGGGGCCCGAAGCCGAACGTGGTCTGGACACCCGCATGAGCGGACACCAGCGGACGCAGCCCGGCTGCATCGGCATCGGCGAGACGATCGAGATATGCCTGGACCGCGACGTACCCGTATTCGTCGACCTGCCCGAACAGCTCCTGCAGAGCGGCGACGAGATCCGTGGCCTCTCCGACGGTCTCGATGACGTCGATGGAACCTTCCCGGAAGACGGGTTCGGCCGACTGCGCCGTGACCGGCTGGTCGAGCAGCTGCCTCGCCTGCGCCTTCGCCTCTTCGACGTCCGGTTGGTCGAAGGGATTCACGCCGATGCTGTAGCCGGTGAACGCCGTCGCATGCTCCCAGAACAGGAACAGTTCGCCGAGGTCGCCCGTGACGGTGGCCTCGAAACCGGACGGGGCACCGAGCTCCGCGTCTTCATCGGCGGAGCCGAGCAGGCACAGAAGCGCATCGGCGCGCGCATCGGAGAAGCCGACGTCGGTGGGGGAGTCCACGACGACGGGGAGGATGCCCTGCTCGTCCTTGCCCAGGGATTCGGCGATGAGCTGTTCGATCCATGCCGCGAGTCCGCGCGGACTCGGATCGGCCTCGGCGAGGACGAGCTTCTCCGTCGCCCGCGCATGAGCGATGCTCAACCACGTGCCGAAGCGAAGCGCCGGATTGTCGAGGCTGTCCGCGGCGAAGAGTTCTGCCGCAGCGGCGGCGTCGGCGACGACTGCGCGGACATCGGCGCCGGCGAGACCAGCGGGGACGAGCCCGAAGGCCGACAGTGCGCTGTAGCGTCCGCCGACGGTCTCATCAGCGTGGAAGACAGCGAGGAACCCCTCATCGGCAGCCAGCCTGTCGAGTTCGGTGCCGGGATCGGTGATGGCGACCATCCGGGAGGCCGGATCGATTCCCACGGATTCGAATGCCGCGGCGAAGCTGCGACGGATCGCATCGGTCTCCACGGTCGTTCCCGACTTCGACGCGACGATGAGCACCGTGTTCGACAGATCGGTCCCGACCGCCTCGACGATCTGGTCCGGGTCCGTCGAATCGACGACTTCGAGCTGCACTCCGGCGGTCGCGGCCATCACCTCGGGTGCCAGCGAGGAACCGCCCATACCGGCGAGGCTGATGGTCCGCAGACCGCGTTCGACGAGTTCGACTCGCAGGGCTTCGATCCGGGTGAGCAGTTCCTCGGCCCGGTGCGGCAGCTCCACCCAGCCCATACGCTGGTGGGCACCTTCGGCACCGGAGAACAGTTCGGGGTCCTGCCGACTCAGGCGCGAGGCCAGACGAGAGTCGACGAGACGCGCTGCCTCGGCGTCGAACTCGGCGCTGACCGGAACTTCGAGTGAGAGTCTCATGATCGGTCCAGTGCCGTTCGGATCGTCTCCTGCAGTTCGGTCCAGCTGACGTCGAACTTCTCCAGACCCTGCTCTTCGAGCACAGTCATCACCTCCGCATAGTCGATGCCGAGCCGAGCCAGGGCGTCGAAGACCTCATCGGCGGCCCGGTAGTCCTCGGCAGTGATCTCCCGCGTGACCTCACCGTGGTCGGCGAAGGCCTGCAGGGTGGGTTCGGGCATCGTGTTCACGGTGTTCGGAGCCACGAGCTCCGAGACGTACATCGTGTCCGCGTAGTCGGGATTCTTCACCCCTGTCGAGGCCCACAGCAGACGCTGCGGGCGAGCCCCTGCGAGTTCGAGGACCTTGAACCGCTCCGAGGCGAACAGCTGGGAGTGGATCTCATGGGCGAGCACGCAGTTCGCGATCCCGGCACGCCCCTTGAGGTCGGCGGCCGCCGGGTCGTCGAGCGCATCGAGGCGCGCATCGATCTCGGTGTCGACACGGGAGACGAAGATCGAGGCCACCGACCGGATCGTCGAGAGGTCGTGACCGGCAGCTCGGGCCTTCTCCAGCCCCTGGAGGAACGCTTCGACCACGTGACGGTATCGGGTGAGGGAGAACACGAGGGTGACGTTGACGCTGATCCCGGCGGCGATGGTCTCCGCGATCGCCCGCAGTCCCGCCTCGGTGGCGGGGATCTTGATCATCGCATTCGGTTCGCCGACCCGCTCCCACAGGGCCTTCGCCGATTCCACGGTGGCTTCGGCGTCATGGGCCAGCGGGGGAGCGACCTCGATCGACACGCGCCCGTCGTCGCCGTCGGTGGCGTCGAAGACGGGACGGAAGACACGCGCGGCTTCGGCGACGTCGGCCGTGGTCAGAGCCTCGATGGCGGCGTCCACATCGGCGCCTTGCCGACCGAGCTCAGCGACCGCGGAATCGTAGTCCGCGGCTGCGGAGATCGCATTCGCGAAGATCGTCGGATTCGTCGTCACACCGGTGACCGAGGACTCGTCGATGAGCCGGGCGAGATCCCCGGACTCGAGACGGGTCCGGGACAGGTCGTCGAGCCAGATGGAGACACCGGCGCGACTCAGCCGATTCAAACGCTCACTCATGCTTCCGCCTTCGCTGCCGTGATGGACTCTTCGGCGGCGTCGACGACGGCCGCCGGGGTGATGCCGAACTTCTCATACAGCGTCGCATAGTCCCCCGAGGCTCCGAAATGCTCGAGGGACACGGCACGCCCGGCATCGCCGAGGTACCGGTGCCAGCTCATCGCCGAGGCCGCCTCGATGCTCACCCGCGCCTTGAGGGAGCGCGGCAGAACCGTGTTCCGGTATTCCTCGGGCTGAGCGTCGAACCATTCCTGGCAGGGCATGGAGATCACGCGTGCCGCGGTTCCCGACGCCTGCAGGGTGCGTGCGGCTTCGAGAGCGATGGCGACCTCGGACCCGCTGGCGATGATCGCGACATCGGGGTGGTCGCCGGTGTCGGTGAGCACATAGCCGCCGCGGGCCGCCTCGGAGGCCGGCGCGTATTCGTCCCGGTCGAGGACGGGCACGGCCTGGCGAGTGAGGACGAGGCCGCTCGGGCCGTCCGTGCGGTCGAGGATCTTCCGCCACACGACCGCCGTCTCGTTCGCATCGGCCGGGCGGACGACGTCGAGTCCGGGGATAGCACGCAGGGCGGAGAGGTGTTCGATCGGCTGGTGCGTCGGACCGTCCTCGCCGAGGCCGATGGAGTCGTGCGTCCAGACGAATACGTTCGGGATCTGCTGCAGGGCCGCCAGCCGGACGGCAGGACGCTGGTAGTCGCTGAAGACGAGGAACGTGCCGTTGTAGGGCCGTGTGCCTCCGTGGAGCGCGATGCCGTTGCCGATGAGGCCGGCGGAGAACTCGCGGACGCCGAAGTGGATGTTGCGACCGTACTCGTGGCCGGAGAAAGCCTCGGTCGAACGGTGCGCGGGCAGGAAGCTCGGCTCACCCTTGATCAGCGTGTTGTTCGAGCCGGCGAGATCGGCCGAACCTCCCCACAGCTCCGGCATCGTCTCCGCGATCGCGTTGAGCACCTGCCCGGAGGCCGCGCGCGTGGCGATGCCCTTCTCACTGGCGTCGAAGACCGGGAAGGCCGCATCGAGACCAGCCGGCAGCTCGCGCTTGGCCAGGCGATCGAAGAGCGCCGCGTTGTCCGGATTGGCGCTGCGCCAGGCGGCGAAGGAATCGTCCCACTTCAGGTGGGCCTCGCGGCCGCGGTCGAGGGCCTTGCGGGTATGGGCGAGCACCTCGTCATCGACGGCGAAGCTCGCGTCCGGATCGAAGCCGAGGAGCTCCTTGGTCGCGCGGATCTCGTCGTCACCGAGTGCGGCACCGTGCGAGCCGCCGGTGTTCTGGGCGTTCGGAGCCGGCCAGGCGATGATCGTCGACAGGCGGATGAACGACGGCCGGGAATCCGCACGCGCCGCCTCGACAGCGGCGTGGAAGGCCTGGATGTCCTCGCTGTAGCCGTCTCCGGCGGTGAAGTCGACATGCTGAACGTGCCAGCCGTAGGCGGCGTAGCGGGCGGCGGTGTCCTCGCCGAAGGCGATGGCGGTGTCATCCTCGATGGAGATCCGGTTGTCGTCCCAGATCACCAGCAGGTTCGACAGCTCCTGGGTGCCGGCCAGCGATGAAGCCTCACCGGACACACCTTCCTCGAGGTCCCCATCGGAGGCGAGGACGATGACGGAGTGATCGAACGGGGAGGCCCCGGGAGCCGCCTCGGGGTCGAAGAGACCGCGTTCACGGCGAGCCGCCATGGCCATGCCGACAGCTGAGGCGAGGCCGGAGCCCAACGGGCCGGTGGTGATCTCGACGCCGGCGGTGTGGCCGACTTCGGGATGGCCCGGAGTCAGGGATCCCCAGGTGCGCAGCGCCTTGAGGTCATCGAGTTCGAGTCCGAATCCGGCCAGGTAGAGCTGGATGTACTGGGTGAGCGAACTGTGACCGCAGGAGAGGACGAAACGATCACGGCCGACCCAGGTCGGGTCGGCCGGGTCGTGGGTGAGTCCGTGCTGATAGAGGTAGTGGGCGATGGGAGCGAGGCTCATCGCGGTGCCCGGGTGACCGTTCCCCGTCTTCTGGACCGCATCGGCGGCGAGGAGGCGGGCGGTGTCGACTGCGCGGTTGTCGAGTTCAGTCCAGGACAGGGAATTCATGTCTTCGAGCGATCCTTCGTTCGGCTGAGAGCGTGCAATCAAACTCTACCGCGCCGGGCGCCTGATTCGCTGAGCGTCATCACAGGCTGATCAGAGCAGCTGCGGGACTTTCCGGCTACCGACGGGTAGAGTGTGGTCGCGCGCACAGTCGCGGACCGCGCAGGAGCGGGTCCTGATGCGAAGGCGACATGCGCGAGACGACGACCGCGAGCGTGAAGGGAAAACGGTGAGCGAAGGAGCGAAACCGGTCAGCGATGCCGCTGCCGTCCGCGGCGCGGACGAACAGCCGAAGTGGAGAGCGGCCAAGAGGCCGGACCTCGCCGAGGCGGCCGCTCTGACATTCGGCGCACGTCGATTCGTCTCCCGTATCGGTCTGGGCATCCCCTTCCTGTTCATCCTCACCACGATCGCGGTCTCCTCCTCGTTGGGGCAGCCTCTGCGCGGCGGCTGGGACACCGGCGAGCTGGTCCTCTGGGCACTGGGGACGCTGCTCCTGCTGACTCCCTTCATCGCTGCGTTCGTCGTCATGCTCACCGCCCGGCGCGGCGGATTGGTCTGGACGACGGCGCTGATCTATGCCGTGGTCACCGGTCTGCTCGGAGTCGGCGTCGACATCACAGTCCTCGGCACAGATGCCTCGAGCGCCTCGCTGACACTCGTCTCCGCACTCATCGTGCAAGTCGTCCTCCTCGCCCCCGTCTGTGCCGCAGTGGCCTTCCTCGTCCACATCGTCCGCGAATCCGCTCGCCGTTGACTGCCGAGGGGAGACGCTCGGCGACGACCTCATCGGCTTCGCAACACGAGCCCGCGCGACTGGCAAAAAATTCGACAGCAGGTAGAATCGGGGCCGTGAGCAAACTTCGTCAGCACCGGGAAGAGCAGAGTGAACGTCCTCTGCAGAGGGTCATCGACGAGCGGGATCTCTCCGCCCGACCGCGATCGATCATCAGCGCCTATATCGCGCTGACGAAGCCGCGCGTCATCGAGCTGCTCCTGGTCACCACCGCGCCCGTGATGTTCCTGGCCGCTCACGGCATGCCGAACATCTGGCTTGTCATCAATACGCTCATCGGCGGTGCCGCCGCTGCGGCCTCGGCCTCTGTCTTCAACTGCTACGTCGATCGCGACATCGATGCGAAGATGGAGCGGACGAAGGACCGTCCTCTCGTCACGGGTGAGATCAGCCCTCGTGCCGCACTGATCTTCGCGATCGTGCTCGGCCTCGGCTCGATCTTCTGGCTCGGCGGGTTCACGAACTGGGTCACGGCCGGTCTCACCGCCTGTGCGATCCTGCTCTACGCCGTCTTCTACACCCTCATCCTCAAGCGCCGCACCTCGCAGAACATCGTATGGGGCGGAGCGGCCGGCTGCATGCCGGTGCTCATCGGCTGGTCTGCTGTGACCGGGGGAGTGGCCTGGGAGCCGGTGCTGCTCTTCCTCGTCGTGTTCTTCTGGACACCCCCGCACTACTGGCCGCTGGCGATCAAGTACAAGGCCGACTACGACGCGGCCGACGTGCCCATGCTGCCTTCGAAGGTTCCGCCGACCTCCGTCGGTCGGCAGATGATCCTTTACACGTGGGCGATGATCGCCTGTTCTCTGGCGCTCATTCCCGTCGCCCCGATGGGTCCGGTCTACACGATCGTGGCCGTCGGCGCCGGAGCCTGGTTCCTGTTCTCGTGCTACTCACTGGTCTCAAGGGCCAAGAAGGGCAAGGACGGCACATCGCTGCGGGCCATGAAGGTCTTCCACGGTTCGATCACGTACCTCTCGCTGCTCTTCCTCGCCGTGGCCGTCGACCCCTTCGTCGAAACGCTCATCCCCGGCATCTGGTGACAACCCGGGGCTGCCCCTGAGCTGTCTGCGCACCTGCGTTCTCGCAGCGTGTGAATCGAGGCCGGTTCCGGTCGAACCGCACAGCGGTATCGACAGGGACCGGCCTCGACTCGTATCACCATCGCGAACCTGGGAACCTCCACTGCGGACTCAGGCTTCCCGCCGCTGATTCCGGCAGCTCGACCGCGAACTCAGGGCCGCTGCGCCGCGAACTCAGACAGTTCCCCCGCGGACTCCTGAGGATCCAGGTCGTATCCCGCCGTTCCCACCGCGGGCGTCAGGGCCGGTCGAGGGCCGATGAAGTCCGTGCCGTTCGAGATCAGAAGGCCCCGACGTGTGCTCCCGGGTGCGATGAGGCAGCCCCGGTCCGTGGCATCAGGGCTGCTTCTCCGCGTGATGGAGACGTGGGTGTGATGATCAGGAGATGGACGTGACGCGAGCTCAGGCGACCGCAGTCAGGGAGCGTCCGCTCTCGGCGTCCGTGCTCCTCGGGTAGGCGCTGTCGAGGACGGCGACGCTTGCCGCGATGGTCGCGGAGAGGCCGACCATATGGAGGGCGACGAGCAGTTCGGGGACTCCGAGGAAGTACTGCACATATCCGATGAGTCCCTGCGCGATCTCGACGCCGAGGAGCACACCCAGCGGGGCGACCATCGCCGACTGGGCCTTGCGCTTCGCGATCACCAGGGAAGCGACGGTCGCGATGACGAGCAGCCAGACGGGGAAGGCGTGGGCACGGGTGATCCAGATGTTGTCGAGGCCGTTGCGGGTCGACATCGTCGAACCCGAGTGCGGGCCGGCGCCGGTGGTGAGCACGCCGAAGATGACGACGACAGCCGTCAGAGCGAGGATGATCCAGCCCAGCGCCGGCAGAGGGGCGGATGCCTTGGTCGTGAGTCTGACACCGCTGTCGTAGGTGCGGCGGACGAAGTATGTGGCGACGCCGACGGCGATCGCGGAGGGGACGAAGTGTCCGGCGACCACCCAGGGATTGAGCTTCGTCCACACGGTGATGCCGCCGACGACGGCCTGGACGGGGACGATGGCGAGCAGGCCGATGTTGAGCCAGAACAGATCGGGACGCTTCTTCCGATGCCTCCACAGCATGAGGGCGATGCCGACGCCGAGGATGGCCAGGACCACCGCGATGAGCCGGTTGCCGAACTCGATGTAGCTGTGGATGCCCATCTCACGAGTGGCCACGAGCGAATCCGGGGTGCATTTGGGCCAATCCGAGCAGCCCAGCCCGGAACCCGTGAGTCGGACGATGCCGCCGCTCAGGATGATTCCGCCCTGGGCGATGAGCATGGCCCAGGCGGCGATGCGGATCTTCTTCGTGACCACTTCACTCCTCATTCGAAACGGAACCACCTGCGCGCTGCAAGCGTTCCCACCAGCCCCCATACGAGGAGGACGATGACTGCCTTGATATCGATCCCGCCGTCTCCGATGGCGGCGCGCATGACGTCGCCGAGCGCTCCGGACGGCAGATAGCCCACGACCGTTCCCCATTCTCCCGGATGTGCGACGACGAGACCACCGACTCCGGCCATGAGAACCCAGATGAGGTTCGTCGCCGCCAGGGTCGCCTCGGCGCGGACCGTTCCGGCCATGAGCAGTCCGAGCGAGAGCAGGGACGCGGTGCCCAATACGGTGGCGAGGACGAGTCCGAGGACATCGATCGGACCGCGGAAGCCGAGCCCGAAGGCCACGGAGAAGACCAGTGCGAACTGGATGAGCACGACCATGATGACGGCCCCGAGCTTGCCGAGGATGAGCCCGTTCGTGCCCAACGGGGTTGTGGCCAGCTGCCGCAGCACCCCGTAGCGGCGGTCGAAGGCTGTGGCGATCGCCTGCCCGGTGAAGGCGCTCGAGGCCAGACTCAGGCTGAGCGCTCCCGGTACGGCGATGATCAGCGGATCGGTCGTGGAGTCGATGATGTCGAGACCCGCCAGCAGCGGAGTCTTCGCGAGGAAGACCAGCAGGCCGAGGGGGAAGACGAGGGAGAGCAGGAGCTGCTCGCCGTTGCGGAGCACGGAGACGGTCTCGAACCTCGTCTGGGAGGCGATTCGCCGCATTCTCATCGCAGCGGCCTCCCGGTCAGTTCGAAGAACACCCCGGCCAGGGACTGCGCGTGCATGTCCATGTCCGTGATCTGCAGTCCCGCCTCGGCGATCGCGGCACACACGGCCGCGATCTGGGCCGTGTTCGGTGCCTCCTCGACGGCGACGGCCGATCCGCGCGCCGAGGCGGGGGCGATGTCGTTGATCCGCGAGACCAGTTCCGGCGGGGCCGGTCGGTCGAGCCTGATGTCGAGGGTGCGGGAATCCGCCGAGGCGTTGCGCAGCTCCTCGGGGGCGCCCTGGGCGATGATGCGGCCGCGGTCGATGACGACGACCTCATCGGAGAGCTCTTCGGCCTCGGCGAGGTCATGGGTGGTGAGGACGACCGCGACTCCGCGATCGGCGAGGTCGCGGACGAACGTGTGGACGACCTCCCGCGCCTGCGGGTCGAGGCCCGCGCTCGGCTCGTCGAGGAAGACCAGGCGCGGCCGGCCGATGAGTGCGGCGGCGAGGGCCACCCGCTGCTTCTGACCGCCGGAGAGCCGGCGCATGGTGCGGCCGGAGAATTCGTGGAGGCCCAGCGGTTCGGCCAGCTCTGCTATCGGCAGAGGATCCTCGTAGAGCGAGGAGAGGTGCCGCAGCACCTGGAGAGGCTTCGCGCTCATCGGCAGCCCGCCGTCCTGAAGCATCACACCGGCCAGCTGTGAGGTCGTGGCATGCTCGCGGACCGGATCGTGTCCGAAGATCTCGACCGTGCCGGCGTCGGGGCGGCGCGTGCCCACAGCCAGGGAGATCGTCGTGGACTTGCCGGCTCCATTGGGCCCGAGGACGCCGAGGACGGAGCCGGAGCGCGCGGTGAGGTCGATACCGTCGACGACGCGGTGGGCGCCGTAGGAGTACTGGAGACCGCGAATGGTCAGGGCCGAAGATGACACCCATCCATTCTACGACGCGTCGAAAGCACCGGTGGTTAGGCTCACCTAGTTTTACGAAACAAATTACGCAACAATAGTGTTGTGTTAGTCAAGGAGGTGGATTATGGCTGCAAACGACACGGAGGATCGCCGAACCCGGCAGAAGGTCTTCCAGTCGGTGCTCGACGAAGGTCCGATCACCGCTTCGTCATTGGCCAAAGCCCTCGACCTGACCCCGGCGGCGATCCGTCGTCACCTGGATGCGCTGGAGACCGAGGGCCTCATCGAGGTTCGAGAGCTCGCCGGCAAGCAGGCGGGCAGAGGACGACCGGCCAGACACTATGTGGTCACGGCGGCCGGACACGACTCGGTCAGCCATTCCTATGACGAGCTGGCCGTGAACATCCTCCGCTACATGGAGGACCGGCACGGCAAGTCAGCGGTCGAGGGATTCACCGAGGACCTCGTGGCTCGTCTGCGGGATCGACTCGGACCCGAACTCGACAAGCGCGGTGGAACCACCGTGGCATCGCGTTCCCGAGCGCTGGCGACCGCTCTGACACGGGAAGGGTACGCCGCCTCGGCGACCCCGGTCGCGGCCGGGACCCCTCTCGAAGCGATGCAGCTGTGTCAGGGGCACTGTCCGATCCAGGCCGTGGCCGCGGAGTTCCCGGAGATCTGCGAAGCAGAGCTCGCGATGTTCTCCGACTACCTCGGCGTGGACGTCAGACGGCTGTCCTCGCTGGCACAGGGAGACCATGTGTGCACCACCCACATTCCGACATCGGAACTGACCAGACCACTCATCCACAGCAATGATCGACCTCAAGGAGGTTCACGATGACTGACACAGGCAATCGGATCATCGATGCGAATCCCGAGCTCAAAGACCTCGGGCAGTACGCATACGGTTGGCGTGACGAAGACGACAAGGGGCTGACCGCCGAGCGCGGCCTGAACGAGGACGTCGTCCGCAACATCTCGAAGCTCAAGGACGAACCGGAGTGGATGCTCAAGCGTCGGCTCAAGGCTCTGCGCCTCTACGACAAGAAGCCGCTGCCCAGCTGGGGCGCGGATCTGTCGACGCTGCCCTTCGACGACATCAAGTACTTCGTGCGCTCGACCGAGGGCCAGGCCCAGACGTGGGAAGATCTGCCCGAGGACATCCGCAACACCTATGACCGTCTGGGCATCCCCGAGGCCGAGAAGCAGCGCCTCGTCGCCGGCGTCGCCGCCCAGTACGAGTCCGAGGTCGTCTACCACAAGATCAACGAGGAACTCGAGTCGCAGGGCGTCATCTTCCTCGACACGGACACCGGTCTGCGTGAGCACCCCGAGCTGTTCGAAGAGTACTTCGGTTCGGTCATCCCGGCCGGTGACAACAAGTTCGCTGCGCTCAACACCGCTGTGTGGTCCGGCGGATCCTTCATCTATGTGCCCAAGGGCGTTCATGTCGAGATCCCGCTGCAGGCCTACTTCCGCATCAACACGGAGAACATGGGCCAGTTCGAGCGCACGCTCATCATCGCCGACGAAGGCTCCCACGTGCACTACGTCGAGGGCTGCACCGCTCCGATCTACAACACCGACTCCCTGCACTCGGCCGTCGTCGAGATCATCGTGAAGAAGGACGCCCATGTCCGCTACACGACGATCCAGAACTGGTCGAACAACGTCTACAACCTCGTCACCCAGCGGGCCATCGCCGAGGAGGGCGCACAGATGGAGTGGGTCGATGGCAACATCGGCTCGAAGGTGACCATGAAGTACCCCGGCGTGTGGATGACCGGCGAGCACGCTCGCGGTGAGACCCTGGCCGTGGCCTTCGCGGGCGAGGGACAGCACCAGGACACCGGTGCGAAGATGGTCCACGCCGCACCGAACACGCATTCGTCGATCGTGTCGAAGTCCGTCGCCCGCAGCGGCGGCCGCGCCGGATACCGCGGTCTCGTGCACGTGCATCCGGGAGCCGAGGGCTCGTCGAACAACGTCCTCTGCGATGCTCTGCTCGTCGACAACATCTCCCGCTCGGACACATACCCCTACATCGACATCCGTGAAGACGATGTCACTCTCGGTCACGAGGCGACCGTATCGAAGGTCAGTGAGGACCAGCTGTTCTACCTCATGTCCCGCGGTATGGAGGAGACCGAGGCGATGGCGATGATCGTGCGCGGCTTCGTCGAGCCGATCGCGCGTGAGCTGCCGATGGAGTACGCGCTCGAACTCAACCGCCTCATCGAACTGCAGATGGAAGGTGCAGTGGGCTGATCCTCTCCGCCCACCACCGACCTGCCTGACAAGGAGTTTTCACGTGACAGATACCACCAACCCACTCGGAGTCTCGGAGCATTCGCACGGCGGGGACGTCCACGTTCCGCTGTCCAAGCGCGACGACCGCACCCGCAGCTTCGATCCTGCCGACTTCCCCGTTCCGACCGGACGCGAAGAGGAATGGCGCTTCTCGCCGGTGCGCAAGATCAGCGACTTCTTCGCCGATGAGGCCACCGATGCACGACTGAAGATCGACTCCGATCTGCCCACAGGGCTCTCGGTCGAGGAGATCTCCCTCGAGGCCGCTCAGGAACTCGGCATCCTCGAGCCGGAGGACCGTCCCTCGGTCGTGGCCGCCAAGCGCGCCCCCGTCGTCACCCACTACTCGGTGCCGGCGAACACGGAGCTGGAGAAGGCCGCGATCATCCATGCCGATGGTCAGGGCGACCGGATCACCCATGGCCACATCGTCGTCTCCGTCGGGGCCAACGCGAAGGCGACCATCGTCGTCGAGCATGAGGGACTGAGCCGCTATTCGGAGCTCGTCTCCCTCGTCGTCGGCGACGGCGCGGATGTCACCTTCGTGTCCCTGCAGCTGTGGGACGACGGTTCCCAGCACATGGGCCAGCACGACGCGATCGTGGGCAAGGATGCGAAGTTCAAGCACATCCACATCACCCTCGGCGGTGACATCGTGCGTCTGAACACGAATGTGCGCTATTCGGCGCCCGGCGGAGAGGCCGAACTGCTCGGTCTCTACTTCGCCGATGCCGGTCAGCACCTCGAGCACCGGACCTACATCGACCACAATTCTGCGAAGGCGACCTCGAACGTCCACTACAAGGGCGCTCTGCAGGGCAAGGACGCACGCAGCGTCTGGATCGGCGATGTGCTCATCCGTCCCGAGGCTCTGGGCATCGACACCTACGAACTCAACCGCAACCTCATCCTCACCGACGGGGCGCGGGCGGACTCGGTGCCGAACCTCGAGATCGAGACCGGCGACATCGAAGGCGCCGGGCATGCCTCCTCGACGGGACGCTTCGACGAGGAGCACCTGTTCTATCTCATGAGCCGCGGCATTCCCGAAGAGGTCGCCCGTCAGCTCGTGGTGCGCGGGTTCTTCAACGAGGTGATCCAGAAGATCCAGGTGCCCGAGATCGAGGATGTGCTCAACGAGCGCATCGAGGACGAACTGTCCCGGAGCGTTCTGTGACCATGATCGACGTGGCCGCCACCGATGAGGTGGGCCCCGGCGGAACCATGCGCATCGAAGTCGGCGAGTTCGAGATCTGCATCGCCCGCGACTCCGATGGCACGATCCATGCGATCGACGACCTGTGCACCCATGGTGAGGTGTCGCTGGCCGAAGGCGATGTCGAAGACTGCACGATCGAGTGCTGGCTGCATGGATCGCAGTTCGACCTCAACTCGGGCAAGCCGGTGAACCCGCCGGCCTTCGAGCCCGTTGCGGTCTATGACTGCAAGGAGATCGCCGGCCGCATCCTCGTCGACCCGAACACCATTCTCAACTGACCTCACGAACGAAGAAAAAGGATGAATATGTCCACTCTCAAGATCGAAGACCTGCACGTCGGTGTCACCACCGAGACCGGCCTCAAGCCGATCCTCAACGGCATCAACCTCGAGATCAGCTCGAACGAGACCCATGCGATCATGGGCCCCAACGGCTCCGGCAAGTCGACTCTGGCCTACGCTCTGGCCGGTCACCCGAAGTACGAGGTGACCTCCGGTTCGGTCACCCTCGACGGTGAGGACGTGCTCGACATGTCCGTCGACGAGCGCGCCAAGGCCGGCCTGTTCCTGGCCATGCAGTACCCCGTCGAGGTTCCCGGCGTGACCGTGACGAACTTCCTCCGTTCGGCCAAGACCGCGATCGACGGAGAGGCACCGAAGCTGCGCAACTGGACGAAGGACCTCAAGCAGGCCATGGAGAACCTGCGCGTGGATCCCGCATTCGCCAGCCGCAATGTCAACGAAGGATTCTCCGGCGGCGAGAAGAAGCGCCACGAGATCCTCCAGCTCGAGATGCTCAAGCCGAAGTTCGCCGTCCTCGACGAGACCGACTCCGGCCTCGACGTCGATGCCCTGCGGATCGTGTCCGAAGGCGTCAACCGCGTCAAGGGCGTCACCGACGTCGGCGTCATGCTCATCACGCACTACACCCGCATCCTCAACTACATCACGCCCGATCACGTCCACGTGATCATCAACGGCAAGGTGGCCGAGGAAGGCGGACCGGAACTGGCCGAACGTCTCGAGAACGAAGGCTACGACCGCTTCTTCGCTGCCGGCGTCTGATGTTCGCACGTCTGAGGGGCGACTTCCCGATCCTCGATGCGAGGGTCGGGAAGTCGCCGCTGTCGTATCTCGACTCCGGCGCGACTTCGCAGAAGCCGCAGTGTGTCATCGACACATTCATCGAGTACTTCCAGCAGCGCAATGCCGCCGTCCATCGGGGCGCACATTCTCTGGCAGTCGATGCCACCGAAGCCTTCGAGAACGGGCGCATCGCCGTCGCGGAGCTCGTCGGAGGCGCCCCCGAACAGGTGTGCTGGACGAAGAACGCCACGGAGGCTCTCAACATCGTCGCCATGGGCATCGATCGGGCCAGCCGGGGGTTCGGGGGACAGGCGGCCGAACGCTTCGTCCTGGGTCCCGAGGACTCGATCGTGGTCACCGAGATGGAGCATCACGCGAACCTCGTGCCCTGGCAGCAGCTGGCCGCATCCACCGGTGCGCAGCTGCGTTGGCTGCCGGTCACCGAGACCGGTGAACTCGACCTGAGCAGCCTCGAGACCATCGTCGACGACTCGACTAAGGTGCTGGCCTTCACGCATGTGTCGAACGTGCTCGGCACCATCAATCCCGTCAAGCGGCTCGTGGCCCGAGCCCGCGAGGTCGGGGCGTACATCGTCCTCGACGCCTGCCAGTCCGTGCCGCATATGCCGGTGGACTTCACCGACCTCGACATCGACTTCGCCGCGTTCTCCGCTCACAAAGCGCTCGGTCCCACGGGCCTGGGCGTGCTGTGGGGCCGGACCGAACTGCTCGACGCGCTGCCTCCGGTGCTCACCGGAGGGTCGATGATCACCACGGTGACCATGGAGGCAGCGCAGTTCATGCCGGCCCCGCAGCGCTTCGAAGCCGGCACCCAGCCGGTGGCCGAGGTCGCGGCCTTCGCCACCGCTGTCGGCTATCTCGCCGAGGTGGGGCTCGAGCAGATCTTCGACCACGAGCGCGAGCTCGCCGGCATCCTGCTCGACGGCATCGCCGAGATCCCCGGCATCCGGGTGCTCGGAACGGCGGAGAACCGGATCGGGACCGTGGCCTTCGACGTCGACGGCGTCCATGCCCACGACGTCGGACAGTACCTCGACGGGCAGGGGGTCGCCGTGCGCGTCGGCCACCACTGCGCCCAGCCGCTGCACCGCAGATTCGGAGCCACCGCCTCGACCCGGGCGAGCACCTACCTGTACAACAACGCCGAGGACTGCCAGCGGTTCCTGACCGCACTGGCAGAGGTCCGTCCCTTCTTCGGGGTCCAGTGAGAGAGGGAGTGCAGCGATGAGCACACCGATGGAGCAGCTCTACCAACAGGTCATCCTCGACCAGTCGCGAGCACGGATCGGCAACACCGATCTGCTCCGCGACTCCGCCCAGGCACCGCACGGCAGTTCGCATCAGGTGAATCCCACGTGCGGTGATGAGATCGAACTCGAGACCGAGCTGCTCGATGACGATCATCTCGCCGTGCGCTGGACAGGCGACGGCTGTTCGATCTCGATGGCCTCGGCCTCGGTGCTCTCCGAGCTGGCCGCGGAGAACTCGGTCGCTGAGATGCTGCAGATCGAATCGGCTTTCCACGAACTCATGCATTCTCGTGGGACAATGGAGGCGGATGAGGGCATTCTCGGGGACGCCGCGGCGTTCACGGGGGTGTCGAAGTTCCCGGCCAGGATCAAATGCGCTCTCCTGTCCTGGATGGCGTTCAAGGACGCACTCAACCAAGCACAAGCAGCTCGTGAGGAGAAACACCATGCCTGAAGTCATAGACGCACCGCAGAATGCGAGCGTCGACGAAGTGCGCGAAGCGATGATGGACGTCGTCGATCCCGAGCTCGGTGTCAACATCGTCGATCTCGGTCTCGTCTACGGAATCTCGGTCGAGGACGACGGCACCGCCGTGATTGAGATGACGCTGACCTCGGCGGCCTGCCCGCTGACCGACGTCATCGAGGATCAGACGGCACAGTCCCTCGAGGGGATCGTGCCCGCCTACCGCATCAACTGGGTCTGGATGCCGCCATGGGGCCCGGAGAAGATCACCGAGGACGGCCGCGAGCAGATGCGGGCACTGGGGTTCAACATCTGAGCAGTCCGCTGCGAGATTCGCCAGCGAGACGACCCACCAGGGCCAACACCGACACCGTCGCCGAGGCGGGGCACCCGATCCGGGTCCCCGCCTCGGCGTGCGTCGTGCGACCGTGAGCAGTCGGCCAGATCGTGTCCCGGACGGCCGGGGTCGCAGACATCACCGCCCCGGAGCGGCGGTCAGGGCGATGGACGTGAAAGAATGGAATCCGACTTTCCAAGGAGAACCATTGACGATCATCGCTGCCGCGGACGGCTCCGCGCTCGGAAACCCGGGTCCGGCCGGGTGGGCCTGGTATATCGACGAGGGCTGCTGGCACGCCGGCGGCTGGAAGAACGCGACGAACAACCGCGGTGAGCTCATGGCCGTACTCGACCTGCTGCGGTCGACAGCGGACAGCGGGGAGGACCTCAAGGTCTTCTGCGATTCCCAATACGTCATCAACGCTCTGACGAAGTGGATGCCCGGCTGGAAGCGGAAGGGCTGGAAGAAGGCCGACGGGAAAGAGGTGCTCAATCGGGACCTTCTCGAACTCCTCGACTCCGCGCTCACAGGCCGCGAGGTCGAATTCGAGTGGGTCAAGGGGCACAGCAACCACGCGATGAACGAGGCGGCCGACGAACGTGCCAGGGCCGCAGCCACGGCCTATCAGAAGGGCACGGAGGTCCCCGAAGGCCCCGGATATGTCCCCGCGGGGGCACCGACGTCACGGTCGGCGCCCGCCACGGACACGATGCCCACGGAAGACCCAGCGCCGGTATCGACAACGGCATCCGCCCCGGCGGGGGAGACCACGACCGTCATCTCCTGTCGCGTATCCGCAGCCGTCGCAGACGAACTCGTCGCACGGGCGAAGGCCCGCGGCATCCACCCCCAAGAATTCCTGGCCGAACTCATCGGCCGCAGTTTGGAGACAGAATGATTCAGGCCTCCGGCCTCGAAGTCGCCGTCGGCGCCCGCACCCTCATGTCCGAGGTGTCCTTCCGCGTGGACAAGGGAGACCGTGTCGGTCTCGTCGGCCGCAACGGTGCAGGCAAGACCACCCTGACCAAGGTCATCATGGGCAGACATCCGTCCGCCGCCGGCTCCGTTTCGGTCTCCGGAACCGTCGGCTACCTGCCGCAGGACCCCCGCAGCGGAGACCTCGAGGCCACCGGACTCGAACGCATCCTCTCGGCCCGCGAACTCGACGTGCTCGTCAAACGCCTGCGCAAGGCCGAACGGCAGATGGCCTCGCCGGATGAGAAGGTGGCGACGAAGGCCATCGACCGCTACCCGCGCATCGAAGCCGAGTTCATCGCCGCCGGCGGCTACGCGGCCGAATCCGAGGCCTTCGCGATCGCGGCGAACCTCGGTCTCGACGAAGCGCTGATCAACCAGGAGATCGGAACGCTCTCAGGAGGTCAGCGACGCCGAGTCGAACTCGCCCGGATCCTGTTCTCGGCTCCGGACACAATGATCCTCGATGAGCCGACGAACCACCTCGACGCCGAGTCCGTGCTGTGGCTGCGCGACCACCTCAAGACCTATTCGGGAGGGCTGGTCATCATCAGCCACGACCTCGACCTCATCGACGAGGTGGTCAACAAGGTATTCTTCCTCGACGCCACGAGGCAGACCATCGACATCTACTCGATGGGCTACCGGCTCTATCTCAAACAGCGTGAGGACGATGAGAGGCGCCGCCGTCGGGAGCGGGCGAACGCGGAGAAGAAGGCCGCGGCACTCAATGCCCAGGCCGACAAGATGATGGCGAAGGCGACGAAGACCGTTGCCGCCCAGCAGATGGCCAAACGCGCCGAACGGCTGCTGGCCGGCCTCGAGGACGAACGCACCACCGAGAAGGTCGCGAACCTCAGATTCCCTGCCCCCGCTGACTGCGGGCGCGTTCCGCTGACAGCCGAGGGACTGTCCCGCAGCTTCGGATCGACCGAGGTGTTCACCGGCGTCGATCTCGCCGTCGACAAGGGCACGCGTGTCGTCGTGCTCGGCTACAACGGTGCCGGAAAGACGACGCTGCTGCGTCTTCTGGCAGACCTCGACGAACCGGATTCGGGGAAGGTCGTGCCCGGTCACGGGCTCAAGCTCGGCTACTATGCGCAGGAGCACGAGACCCTCGACCTCGAGCGCACGGTGCTGGAGAACATGACCCGCAGCTCCCCGCATCTCGACGACACCGCAGTGCGCAATGTGCTCGGTTCGTTCCTCTTCAGCGGCGACGATGTGCACAAACCCGCTGGAGTGCTCTCCGGCGGAGAGAAGACGCGTCTGGCGCTGGCCACTCTTGTGGTCTCGAGCGCAAATGTGCTGCTGCTCGACGAGCCGACGAACAACCTCGATCCTGCCTCTCGTGAGGAGATCCTCTCAGCGATCCGCCGCTACGAGGGCGCGATCGTGCTCGTCACCCACGACGAGGGGGCTGTGTCCGCCCTCGACCCGGATCGGGTGCTGCTTCTGCCCGACGGAGATGAGGATCTGTGGAACGACAGCTACCTCGATCTGGTCACCCTGGCCTGAGACGCGGCGGACCGGGTCATTTCGACCGGAAGCGCTCCTCAAGCATGGCGTCCTCCTCGGCCTCGGCCTGCCCGTGGACACCGGGGGAGCTGAAGCGGTTTCGACCGTAGCGGCTGCCCGGCTGACTGACTTTCGCCCCGGCGTCGAGCGCAGCTTTGTCGATGACGACGAATTCGTTGTCGCTGCCTCCGCGCGCGCCCGCCTCGGCGGCGGCCTTGCGTTCCCGGCGGGCCGAGATCGTGACGGCGATGATGATCATGATCCCGAAGGCGAACCACTGGAGCATATAGGACAGATGGTTGCCCGGATCGAGATCCGGCATCGGCAAGGCGGTCAGCCCCTCCTCCGCGGGGCCGTCGCCCGATTCGGCCGAGGTCTCCGCATACACGTGGGAATAGGAGTCCTCCATGCCGGGGATGCGGGCCGGGTCGATGGCCTTGATCATTCCCCGGGGATTGTCATCCTCGGAACCGTCCTGGGCCGGTCGCAGGTGTGCGATCACGGTCTGCTCCCCGCGGGGAGCCGGGGGAACCGAGTCCTCTTCGGCAGTGAAGCCCCTGACCACGGCGATCGTCGACCCATCCTTCAGCTCGAAGGGGGTCACCACGTAGAATCCCGGTCTGTCGTTCACGGTGCGGTTGCGGGCGAGCACCGTGTCCGCATCGGAGAACTGCCCCGTCAGCGACACCTGCGTCCACTCATCGGTGGTGGCGAGGGTGGAATCGGTGCTCGAGAGCACCGTGTCGATGGCGACGGGGTCGGCCGAGTAGTTCGCGGTGATCGTGTCGATCTCCTGCTCCCGCTGTTCCCTGCGGTCCTTCTGCCACAGGGCGAGGAACACGCAGGCGATGACGACGACGATCGCCATGGCGATGTACTTGAGCCAGCGTGCGCTGAGAAGGAAGGAATAGCGACTCAACCGGCGTCCTCCGGAATGTCGTCGATGGATACATCACCGATGTAGAAATCGCGGAGGGTCAGGAAGCTGCTCAGATGCTCGAGATGTTCATCGCAGGCCAGCCAGGTCTTCTTGCGTTCAGGAGTGTGCAGGCGGGGGTTGTTCCACAGGATCGCCCGGGTCGCAGGCGCCCGGCATCCCTTGGCCGAACACTGAAGCTCCTCGCTCACGTGCCTTCACCCCTGTTCCTGTCGTCGTCTTCCGTGCCGCCGTCATCCTTCGTGCCGTCGTCGGTCTCCGTCGCATCGACGGCTTCTCCGGAGATCGTGTCCCCTTGGACAGTCTCGCCGCGGGCCGGCGGCAGCTCCGCCAGCGGAGCCTCGTCGATCAGCGCAGTCTGGTCGTCGCGCGTGCGTTCACGACCGGCATTGGCGAAGATCACGGCCGGATAGGGCAGCACCACGGCTCCGGCGACGCAGATCCACATGAGCACATGCAGATCGGCCCTGAAAGTGACATAGGCGGCGACGAAGCAGACCGTCCTGATGCCCATGGTGATCGAATACTTGATGATCCGAGACCTCATATCATCGTCAAGGGCGGTGTCTGCCGTTGTGATCTGCTGCGAGTGCCTGACCATATCCTTCTTCGATCGATGACTGCCAAACATGATACTCGTCCTTTGTGAGAGTCATATCCATTGACCGGGGGACAGGATAGGTTTGTCCACGATAGATTTGCACACACAGTCGATCAACAGGAGTCATCAGTGTCAGAACCACGCACCGTCCTCGTCACCGGCGGCAACCGCGGCATCGGCCGCACCATCGCCGAGGAGTTCCTCGCGCAGGGAGACAGGGTGGCCGTCACCTCCCGCAACGGGCAGGCCCCTGAGGGCGCTCTGGCCGTCGCCGCCGATGTCACCGACACCGAATCCATCGATCGGGCTTTCTCCGAGATCGAGGAGAAGCTCGGACCCGTCGAGGTGGTCGTGGCCAACGCCGGCATCACCGCCGACAATCTGCTCATGCGGATGAACGACGACGAATTCGAATCCGTGGTCGACACGAACCTCACGGGAGCGTTCCGGACCGTCAAACGTGCCATCACCGGAATGATCCGTGCCAAGCGGGGCCGCATCGTCCTCATCTCCTCGGTGTCGGGGCTCTACGGCGTGCCGGGACAGGCGAACTACTCGGCGTCGAAGGCCGGTCTCGTCGGCCTCGCCCGCTCGATCACGCGGGAGCTCGGTTCCCGCGGGATCACCGCCAATGTCGTGGCCCCGGGCTTCATCCGCACCGATATGACCGACGAGCTCAGCGAGAAGCAGCGCTCGGAGTACCTTTCCACGATCCCGGCCAAGCGCTTCGCCGAGGCCGAGGAGGTCGCCAAGGTCGTCCGCTGGGTGGCCTCCGACGAAGCCGCATACATCTCCGGCGCCGTCCTCCCCGTCGACGGCGGCCTGGGCATGGGCCACTGAGGCCGGACCCACCAGTCCGATCGGCACCGGCCGAAATCTCCTGCGATGCGGCCGAGGCTGTCCATTGCCCGTAGACTTCACCCCAGAGACGCCGCCTTCCGCGGCGCCGACAGATCACCATCCCTGAAGAAAGGACCACCATGGGAATCCTCGACGGAAAGCGCATTCTCGTCACCGGCGTGCTCACAGAGGCATCGATCGCCTTCGCCGCCGCCCGCATCGCACAGGAGCAGGGAGCCGAGGTCATCCTCTCGAGCTTCGGCCGTCAGATGAAGATCACTCAGGTGATCGCCGAGCGTTTGCCGCAGACTCCGAAGGTCATCGAGCTCGACGCCACGAACGAAGAGGATCTCGCGGCCCTGCCCGAACGCCTCGAGGGCAATATCGACGGCATCGTCCACGCGATCGCCTTCGCCCCGAAGGACGCTCTCGGCGGCGTCTTCCTCGACACCCCGTGGGAGTCGGTCTCCGGCGCGATCCACGTCTCCGCCTACTCGCTCAAGGCGATCGCCGTGGCCGCCAAGCCCGTGCTCAACAAGGGCGCCGGAATCGTCGGCCTGACCTTCGATGCGACGATCTCCTGGCCCGTCTACGACTGGATGGGTGTGGCCAAGGCCGCCTTCGAGTCCACCGCCCGCTACCTCGCCAAGTACGTCGGCGAAGACGGTGTGCGCGTCAACCTCGTCTCGGCCGGTCCGCTCAAGACGACCGCAGCCACCTCGATCCCCGGCTTCGGCACCCTCGAGGACATGTGGGGCGACCGGGCGCCGCTGGGCTGGGACCAGACGGACACCACTCCCGCCGGCAAGGCGATCGTCGCCCTGCTCTCGGACTGGTTCCCCGCCACCACCGGCGAAATGGTCCACGTCGACGGCGGCTTCCACTCCACCGGAGCCTGAGACTCCCATGCCTGTGCTCATCCTCGCCCGCCACGCCAAGGCGGAGGCGGAAGGTCCCACCGACTTCGAACGGTCCTTGGATTCCAAAGGTCTGGCCCAGGCCGTCGAAGCCGGCGCCGAGATCGCCGAACGGTGGCCGCCCGATGTCGCCATCGCATCGGCGGCCCGCCGGACGGTCCAGACCGGGCAGGCCGTCGTCGAAGCGGTCAACCGGGCCCACGGCGGGTCCCTCGACGATCCGGGCAGCCTCGCGCTGCGCGAGGACGCCTCGCTCTACGCCGGAGCGATCGACGACTGGCTGGATGCGATCAATTCGATCCCGGCGGACTCGCAGTGTGCCTATATCGTCGGCCACCAGCCGGCCGTCTCCGAGGTGATCGGCCATCTCAATCCGGCCGGCGGGGTTCCGGCCGCGTTCCGTCCCTCCTCGATCGCGGTCTTCGACCTCGAGAGCTGGGACCTGGAGCCCGGGGAGTATCCGGCACCGCAGATCCGGGTCTTCCACGGAGTCTGAGCTGCGCACTCCCGCGAGGTGTGCTGCCCGATGAGTGAGGCCCTCCGAACCGAACGGTTCGGAGGGCCTCAGTCGTCTCCGGTCGCTTCCGAGGGCCGCGGTCGTCTCCGATGCGGTTCACGGACGAATCATGTGCCGGCCGTGGACCGGGCGTCTTCGCGGACGGCGATGAGGTCGAGCACCTTGCGCAGATCCCGGGTGGTCACCGAGGCATCGGCGGCTTCGACGAGGGCGGGTTTCGCGCAGAATGCGACCCCGAGCCCGGCCGCGCGGATCATGCCGATGTCATTGGCTCCATCGCCGACGGCCACGGTCGCCTCCCGCGCATAGCCGCCCGCGGTCACGAGGTCCGCGAAGATCTCCGCCTTCGCGCTCGGGTCGATGACCCGTCCGGCCGTGCGCCCGGTGAGAGTCCCGTTCTCGACCTCGAGATGATTGGCGAAGACGTCGGTGATGCCCAGCCGTGCGGCCACGGGAGCGATGATCGGGGCGAAGCCTCCGGAGACGAGCGCCACCTGCCCTCCGCCTGTCTGCACCGCAGCGACGAGCTCGGCTGCCCCTGGGGTGAGGGTGATCTGCGATCGCACATCGTCGAGCACGGTCTCCGGCAGCCCCGCCAGCAGCGCCACCCGTTCGGCCAGGGACGCTGCGAAGTCGAGCTGACCGGCCATCGCGCGCTCGGTGATGGCGGCGACCTGATCTCCGAGGCCGGCGTGGGCGGCGATGAGGTCGATGACCTCCTCATTGATGAACGTCGAGTCGACGTCCATGACAAGCAGCTGGACGGGAATCTGGGCGGTCGAAGTCTCATTCACCCCTTCATCGTAGCCACTGCCATGATGTAGTCCGCGGCGGCGGGGTGCAGCTGAGACAGCAGGGCGCCGAACTGCGGCGGGGAGACGGTTGCCGGGGCGAGCACGGTGCGCATCCGGTGGTGGATGTCGAGTGCGGCGTAGATCGCTCGGGAATCGGCCTCGGTGGGGATGAGGCGAGAGATCGGATGTGACGTCGACAGCTCCTCCTGCCAATCCCGCCACGGTCCTTGCCGCCATTCCTCCGGCACCTCGAGGGATTCGATGAGACCGAGTCCCTCCATCACGAGCAGCCGCAGCCGGCGCAGGGCCTCGGCGGAGGTGCCCACGGTGACCGGACGGTAGAGAGTCGGCCGGCAGGCGATGATCTCGACGTTCGCCTCGGCGCCGATGAGCGCGACTGCAGCCTGCTCGGATCCGCGATGGAGGACGACCGGGGCGCTGTGCCGACCGACTTTCGTGCGCGCGGCCCGGTCGACCGGGGGAGTGGTGTGCGGCAGTGAGGGGTGGTGCAGCGCGAGGCGGGCGTGGGTGATCCCGGCAGCGGCCGCGGCGGCTGCGAACATCAGCAGGCCGGTCGGAGAGGCGGTGGCGAACACCTCGTCGGAGACGATGAGAGGAACATCACGGTCGTCGTCGAGGAACGCGGCACTGACCTCGTCAGGGGCGAGGGTCGAGCGCAGGCGGTGGTTGATCGCCAGGGTCAGCAGAAGTGAGTCGGTCGTCTGGTCCATGTCGAACCAGAATAGACCGCCCGCCTGCGATAGAGTCTGAGGATATGAGTGATGTCCTGACTTTGGATTCCGTGTCCGTGCGCCGGGGGGCCGATTTCCTCCTCGAAGATTTCTCGCTGACCGTCGCCGAGGGCGAGCACTGGGCGGTGCTCGGACCCAATGGTGCGGGCAAGACCACCCTGCTCGAGCTCGCCGCCGGACGCATGCACCCGACGACGGGCACGGTCGGCATTCTCGAAGAGCGTCTGGGGCGTGTCGATGTGTTCGAACTGCGTCCGCGCATCGGCTACGCATCGACTGCGCTGGCCAGCCGCATTCCGAACTCCGAGGCGGTGCTGGACACCGTGCTCACCGCCGCCTACGGAGTCACAGGACGGTGGGTCGAGGAGTACGAGCAGGACGACATCGACCGTGCGCACGACCTGCTGTCCGCGTTCAACATCACACATCTTGCCGAGCGCACCTTCGGCACTCTGTCCGAGGGCGAACGCAAACGAGTCCAGATCGCCCGCGCGCTCATGACCGACCCGGAGCTGCTGCTGCTCGACGAGCCGGCCTCGGGCCTCGACCTCGGCGGCCGTGAGGAGCTGCTGGGCGCTCTGTCGGAGATCCTGTCCTCGAAATGGGCACCGGCGACCATCATGGTCACCCACCACGTCGAAGAGATCCCGGCGGGGATCACACATGTGCTTCTGCTCTCGGAGGGCACGGATCTGGCTGCCGGTCCGATCGAGGAGACGCTCACCGCGGACAATCTCGCCGCAACCTTCGGCGTCGACGTCAAGCTCACCCGCGACGGTCAGCGCTACCACGCTCGTTCCGCGCGCTGAGCATGGAGCTGTGGCAGAGTCTCAGCCTCGAACCGTGGCAGATCGCGCTGATCGTCCTCGCCGGCATCGCCGCCGGCGGCATCAACGCCGTCGTCGGATCGGGCACACTCATCACCTTCCCTGCGCTCGTGGCCTTCGGGGTCGCGCCCGTCGTGTCGACGATGAGCAACGCGGTGGGCCTCATCCCGGGCAACATCGCTTCGTCGTTCGGCTATCGTGAGGAGCTGCGCGGCCAGTGGAAGCGGATCCTCGGATTCGTCCCGGCCTCCCTGCTGGGATCCCTGACCGGCGCGTATCTGCTGCTGCACCTGCCCGAGGACGCCTTCGAGACGATCGTGCCGGTCCTCCTCGTCGTGGCCCTGGTCATGGTCGTCGGCCAGCCCTACCTGTCGCGCTATCTCAAAGAACGCTCCCTGCGCCGGGCTCACAGGGCCGGCATCGAGCACACCACGGCCTCCGTCGGCGACCGCCTGTCGACCGGCCGGTACCTGGCCGTCCTGCTCGTCGTCTTCCTCACCGCGATCTACGGCGGCTACTTCGCTGCAGCCCAGGGCATCATCCTCATCGCCCTGCTCGGTCTTCTGCTGCCCGACGATCTGCAGCGGCTGAACGGCCTGAAGAACGTCCTCGTCCTCGTCGTCAACACGGTCTCGGCGAGCACCTACATCATCGTCGGCCACGACCGGATCAACTGGGTCGCAGTGGTCTGCATCGCGGTCGGCTCCCTCATCGGCGGCTACTTCGGAGCCCGGATCGGCCGGAGGTTCTCGCCGGTGCTGCTGCGCTCGGTCATCGTCGTCCTCGGCATCGTCGCGATCTGGAGGATCCTCACGCTGTGAACACACCGGCCAAGGCGCCGCTGACCCGGCAGCAGGTCATCGACCGGGCGGGCGAACTCGGGATCGCCGCCGAACGGCTGCGGTTCTTCGATGAGGATGCGCTGACCGGCGAAGCAGCGGCAGCCGGCCGCACGAGCGCATCCGAACTCTCCGATTACACGCAGCTGACCGACGTCGGGCTGCGCAGCGTACGCGAACCCGTCGAGGGACTGTTCATCGCCGAATCCTCGAAGATCATCCGCCGGGCCCATGCCGCCGGAATGGTGCCGCGGTCCTACCTGACCAGTCCGAAGTGGCTGTTCGACCTCGCCGACGTCATCGCCGGCAACGATGTCCCGATCCATATCGGCACGGACTCGGCGGTCGAATCGCTCACCGGCTTCCACCTGCACCGAGGAGCGCTGGCAGCCATGCACCGGCCGCAGCTTCCCGATCCCGCTTCGTTGGTGGAGACAGCCCGACGCATCGTCGTCATCGAGGACATCGTCGACCACACGAACGTGGGCGCGATCTTCCGTTCGGCAGCGGCCTTCGGCGTCGACGCCGTGCTCGTCACCCCTCGCTGCGCCGACCCGCTCTACCGACGTTCGATCAGAGTCTCCATGGGCACGGTGTTCCAGGTTCCCTGGGCTCGGATCGAATCTTGGCCGGCCGACATCCGCACGTTGCAGGAAAGCGGCTTCCACGTGGCCGCACTGGCTCTGGACGATGACTCCGTGGCGCTGCGGGATTTCGCGGCGACCGCACCCGAACGCACCGCAGTCGTCTTCGGAACCGAGGGCGAGGGCCTGCGCAGGTCGACGATTCGAGCCTGCGATTCGACCGTGATGATTCCCATGAGCGGGGGAGTCGACTCCCTCAACGTCGCTGCCGCCTCGGCGGTGGCCTGCTTCGCGCTGCAGAAGGACTGACCTCGTCTCGGGTCCGATAGGCACCGGGAATGCGCACAACGAGACGAACCGCCGCAACAGAGAGGATTCCAGTGGACAGAAGCACCCTTGCCCGAGCCCTTGAAGCCGGACGCATCACCGGAGAGGTCGCGACCCCGCGAGAGAACAACCTCTCCCACATCCACCGCTTCCTCCACCAGGAACGGCAGTTCGACTTCGGCGTCGAGCTGACCCGCGAATGGGACTATGACGCCGTGTTCGCGCTCATGGTCGACCGCGCCGGACTGCGTCCCGACCCCGAATTCGTCGAAGGCGTCGACACGATCTCCACCGACCGGTGCATCACGGCGCTGGAGAAGCTCGCCGAGGCGGTCGGTCGGGTGAGTCGGGACGGCGGTCGGATCCTCTTCGCCACCGGCCATCCGGCAGGACTGCTTCCCGTCCACATGGCGATCGCAGCAGCCGCGAAGTCTGCAGGCGCCGTTGTCGACACCTGCGACCACCTCATCCCCGTGCCCGAGGTCGGCGGCGACGTCCGCCAGATCGACGATGTGTGGACCTGGCACCTCCACGGAGGCAGCCCGCACACGCACCTGGCCGAACCGATGCATGCCCTCCTCGACGATATCGCCGCGCGCGGCGGATCGGCCCCGGATCTCGTCGTCGCCGACCACGGGTGGGCCGGCGCGGCTGCGAGCAGAGGACTGCGCACCATCGGATATGCGGACTGCAACGACCCGGCCCTGTTCGTCGCGGAAGCACAGGGCCAGATCGAGGTCACCGTCCCCCTGGACGACGACGTGGTGCCGAACCTCTACGCACCGCTCATCGCCTTCGTCATCGACCGGGCGGGCCTGATCTGAGCGGATCGGTCGATCGCTCTCGGTGCCTCGGGACTCAGACGATCTCGTTGGCCAGACCGTCGACGACCTCCGCGCCGGGCAGGGACGCGAGTGCTGCACCGGACAGCAGCAGCTTCGAACCGCGGATCCCGGATCCGATGATGAGCTCCTTCGCCTCGGCGACGCGGGAGTCGATGAGCACCCGATAGCTGCCGGGCAGTCCGATCGGACCGATGCCGCCGTACTCCATCCCGGATTCGGCGACCGCCCGCTCGAGCGGGAGGAACGAGGCCTTGCGGACGTCGAGGAGCTTCTTGACCCGTCTGTTGACATCGGCGCGGGTGTTCGCGAGCACCATGCACGCCGCGATGCGCTCCTCACCGGACCGGGAACCGGCCACGAGGACGCAGTTCGCCGAGGTGGCGGGACTCAGATCGGTGGCGTCGAGCAGGGCGGCGGTGTCGGCGATCTCGGGATCGATGGCGAAGACCTCGACGTCGCCGATGATCGTCGGCAGCGCCTCGGCGGTCGCAGCGGCCAGGAGCTCGGAGGACGCTGCCGCCGGGTGGAGAGTGAACTGGGTGGAGATGCGTTCCTTCGTGGTCATGGCCACAGTGTAGGAGATGAGTGTCGAATCGCTTTGTCCCCTCCCATCGGTTAGACTTGACTGTCGCTTCGTGTCCGGTTCCTACGGTGCGGGGCGTGTCCAGCAGACGAATTCGGGCACTGGCGGATGGGCCGGCCCATACCAGGCGCCTGAGAGGATTCAGCAGAGGTAAGAATATGAAGAAGGACATCCACCCGGAATACGGACCGATCGTGTTCAACGATCTCGCTTCCGGAACCAAGTTCCTCACCCGCTCCACCGCCAAGAGCGACAAGACGATCGAGTGGGAAGACGGCAACACCTACCCCGTGATCGACGTTGAGATCTCGAGCGCTTCGCACCCGTTCTACACCGGCAAGCAGCGCATCCTCGACTCCGCCGGCCGCGTGGAGAAGTTCAAGGACCGCTACAAGAGCTTCGGCAAGCGCTGAGTCCGCATCGGCTCCGGCCGAGAGGAAAGCGTTCCTTCGGACGCTCTCAGCACTGCGCGAACTGCCCCGCACACCATCCGGTGTGCGGGGCAGTCTGCTTCCCGGACGTCCCCGCGGGGACATCGGAGGATCTCAGTCGACGGTGACCGAGACCTCGGGCGAGGGCTGTGTGCGAGCCGCCGGGTGAAGCAGCGAGGCGACTCCGGTGGCGTTGTCGAGGCAATTGGCGATTCCGTGGGCGACCTTCTCCTTCGCAGCGATCACAGCCTCACGGATGTTCAGACCCGTGGCGATTCCCGCCGCGATCGAGGACGCGAACGAGCATCCTGCCCCGTTGACGAGCTTGTCGTTGACCTTGCGCGAACGCAGCGTCGTGACGGTCTCACCGTCGAAGAGGATGTCGACGGCGTCCTCACCGGCCAGGCGGGCACCGCCCTTGACGACGACGTTCTCCGCGCCCTGGGCGTGGATGATCCTCGCGGCTTCGATCATGCCCTCGACGGAATCGATGGGATCGAGATCGGCCAGCGTGGCGGCCTCTTCGAGGTTCGGGGTGATGACGGTGGCCAAGGGCACGAGATTGTCGACGAAGAGGTCCTTGAGATCGACCATGGTGCCCACGCCCTTGCACACGAGCACCGGATCGAAGACATAGGGCAGCTCGTTGGTCCGCAGCTCCTCGGCGAGGACCAGCGCGGAGTCGACGGATCCGAGCATGCCGGACTTGATCGTGTCGAAGGTGTGCACGGCCAGCGTCGATTCGAGCTGACGATTGACGACTTCGGGGTCGATGAACTCGACGACGTGGGCGAAGCGATCATTCGGGTCGAAGGTGACGATGCAGGTGACGACGGCGGTGCCGAAGGCACCGTACTCCTCGAACATCTTGAGATCGGCTTCCAGCCCCGCGCCTCCCGAGACGTCGGAGCCGGCAACGGTGAGCACTTTGGCGGTCATAGCGGTCCTTTCGTAAAGCTGTCGCGAAGAAGTCTACGCGGGTTCAGGTCCCTGCGTATCCCTGCTGCCGCCAGGCCTCGTAGATGGCGATCGATGCCGAGTTCGCGAGATTGAGCGAGCGGCGGGCCGGCAGCATGGGGATGCGCACCGACATGTCGACGTGTTCGTCCTCGATGACCGAGTCGGGCAGACCGGTCGATTCCCGACCGAACAGGAGGACGTCCCCGTCGCGGTAGTCCACCTCGGCGAAGGAACCTGTCGTATGCGTGCTGAAGGCGATCACCCGACGGTCTCCGAGGTGGTCCCACAGGGCCGCCAGCGACTCGTGGACCGTGACATGGGCGAGGTCATGGTAGTCGAGTCCGGCTCTGCGCAGCTTCGCATCGGAGAGGTCGAAACCGAGCGGTTCGACGAGGTGGAGGTGAGCCCCCGTGACCGCGGCGAGCCGAATGGCGTTGCCGGTGTTGCCGGGGATCTCGGGGGTGTGGAAGACGATGTCGATGTTCATAGCCCTCTCATCTTCTCACCCCTCGCCGTGATCTCCTGTCGCCGCGGTCGTCGCCGGCGCTGGCGGCCCGGGCGACGGGGACGAGCCCACCGTCACCGGCTGGTCTTACGCACGAGGAGATAGCCCTGTCCGCTAGCCTCGGGATACCGGCCGCGGCGATCCGGCTCGCGTTCGAGTCGGGTGACCGGGAGGAGGCCGTGCGGTTCGAGGGCGGAGGCCACCTGTTCGATCGAGCGCCGGTGGAAGTCGAGGTCGATCGCGGTCCCGGCCAGATCCGAATGATGGTCCACTCGGTCGCCGAGCTGGAAGGCGAGCTGGAACCATCCGCCCGGGCGGAGGACACGTGCCGCCTCGGCGAAGACGACGGGGAGTCCGTCATCGGGGACATGGATGATCGAGTACCACGCCACAAGACCGCCGAAGGATGCGTCCGCATGGGGGAGGGCGGACATCGTTCCGAGGTCGAAGTCGAGGTTCGGGTAGAGGCCCTGGGCGAGCTCGATCATCGCGGGGGAGAGGTCGAGACCGCTCGGGGTCAGCCCGAGGGCGGCGAGGAACGAGGTGATGCGCCCGGGGCCGCAGCCGATGTCGAGGACCTCGGCCGACCCGGTGGCGAGCACGAGTTCGGAGAACGCTCCGAGCACGGCCCGATCATGAGGTTTGGCGGTGAGTTCGTCGGCGACCCAGTCCGTATACGCCTCCGCGATCGCGTCATAGGAATCGCGAGTGGGCCGCTCGCGGGCAGTGCCGATGCTGTCAGTTCTGCTGCTGTCAGTGCTCCCGTCGGTCATGACCTCACCCTACCGGTGCGCGTCGGCCCGAACCGCAGCGCTGTGGCTTCTTCGCAGCTCTCCGGCGGGCTCATCTGGAAAACGAAGAAGAATCGAATCTCAACAGATGAAGATTCCTGGAGACTGCTGTCGATTCGATTCTCGTGTCAGTGCCGAGTTCTACAGTGATGGCACGGTCAGCGGTCATGGAGTCTGCCGGACCGGAAAGGCCGAGGGGCCACGGGAGGGGAAGCCATGCAGGACGAGAAAACGGTCGAGGCGGCGGAGCCCGATGCTGTGCAGCACGGGAACATCGAGCAGCTGAGCATCGACCCGCAGGACTACGGAGGCGCTGAGGTCGAAGCCGATCTCAGCCGACTCAGCTGTGCGGAGATCGTCACCGACATCCGCCGCAACACCTCGTGCATCGCCTTCTGCCACGCTCGGGTCATCGCCCTCATCGACGAGGTGGAGCGACGGGAGCTGTGGGCGGAGTGGGTCGGGGTGAGGACCCTGTCCGAATGGGTGATGCATGTGGCCTCGGTGAGCATGCACACGGCACGCGAATACGTCAGGGTGATGATGGCGCTGCGGGCGATGCCGAAAGTGCAGAAGAGTCTGGCCGCCGGCGAGGTCAGCTTCTCCAAGGTGCGGGAAGTGACCCGGCTGGGCGAGCGGATCGGCGACGACGAGGCGCTGCGCTTGGCCACCATCGCCACGGGCAGCCAGATCAGCCGGATCTCCCGGGACTATCAACAGCTGGCTGCCGCGATCGAGCCCGGACCGCTGCCGGTCCGCCTGCCGCAGGACAGCGTCACCATGCGCCAGGTCGCGCCCGGCCGGACCCGCATCACGATCGATCTCGAGGAGGACGAGGCCGCGGAGCTCTTCACGATGCTCGATGCCGCCCGTCACCTTCTCGAACGCCGCGCGGAGGAGGAATCCGCAGAGCAGCGGACCTCCGATGCAGGGAACGGCACCGACGACCCGGATGGCGAGGAAGAAGCACCCCATGAGCCGATCTCCCAGGTGATGTGCCTGATGGAGCTCGTCCGCGCCTTCCCTCGCTCCGCACCCGCCGGTGCGATGGATGCCGACCGCGCCAGGATGCTCGTCCACGCCTCCGCCGAAGTGGTCACTCGCGCAGGTGCCGCTTTGGAGGCCAGCACGACCCTGGAGGCCGGCGCCGAAGCCAGTATCGAGGCCGGCGCCGACGTCCCCGCGGGGACGCTTTCCTCCGCCGGCGTCCTCGCAGGGGCGAAGGAGAGAAGAGCGGATACGACCTGCAGGATCGAGGGGTTCGGCGGCATCACCGCCGCGACTGCGGAGCGGCTGAGCTGTGAGGCATTGATCAGCGGAGCGATCAAAGGCGGCGATGGCGACGTCCTCATGCTCGGACGCTCGAAGCGTCTGGTGAGCAGGCGCCAGAGGCTGGCCTTGAGTGTGCGCGATGTCTGCTGCCAGTTCCCCGGATGCCGAGTCCGTCGGCGATGCGACGCCCACCATATCCGGCCCTGGTCCCAGGGCGGGACGACGGATATGGACAATCTCATCCTGCTCTGCCGACGCCACCACACCGTGGTGCACAAGTACCAGCTGCGCATCGAACGCACCGGGGCCGACTTCGCCGGAGCGATGCGCGGCCCCGCGGCTTTCGCCTTCTACCTGCCCGAGGGCTCACAGCTGCTGCCGCTGGAGAGCCGTGTGAGGGGACGTGCGATGGCTTGCCAATTTAGAACACCAGTTCGATAATGGATGTCATGTCAGCCACACCAGTCGTCGAACAGCTCAGCCGGGAGACAGGGATCTCCACGGCCACGGCCCTGTTCGACAGGACCCCGCCCCATCCGGTGGATCCTGTGCTCTCTCCGCTGTTCCGTCGCGGTGGCCTGCCTCGGGGAGAGCTCGTCACCGTCACCGGGGAACTCTCTGTCAGCTGCGCACTGGCGACGCTCGCCGCTGCGACCCGGGAGCAGAAGTGGTGTGCCGGCATCGGGCTCGGCGAACCGGCGGTCTCCTCCATCGCCGATCTGGGTGTCGACCTCGATCATTTCGTCAACCTGGCCACCCCCCGCGAGGACTGGCTGCGCGTGGCGTCGATCCTCATCGAATCCTTCGACATCATCCTCGTCGATCCGGGGTTCTCGCCGAGTGCTTCGGAGCGTGCTCGGCTCCTGGCCAAGGTCCGCGAACGGCGGATGAGCGTCATCGGTCTTCGGCCCATGCCCGGCAGCACGGAGCAGATCGAGATCACGGACACGCGATGGTCGGGCACCGAACGCGGTCGAGGCCGTCTGCAGTCCTGCCTCGTCCGTGCCCGCTCGCAGACGGGGATCCACCGTTTCCTGCTGCCCGGCCCGACCGGAACTCCCGTCGCAGTCCCCGCGGGGACGTCGGAAGCTCCCGCAGCGGTCTCCGAGGCGGCTTCTGAGCCGACCTCTGCCGCCGGCTCCGAGGACCCGAGGTGGACGACGATCACGCATCTGCGGCAGGTGATCGATCATGTCGGGTGAGGCTCAGCGCACTCTCGTCCTCACGGTGCCCGACTGGCCGGCCGTGGCCGCAGCGGCCGAACACGAGATCGGCCCGGGCCGCCCGGTCGCGGTGCTCCACGGAGGAAAGGTCATCGCCGCCAATACCCCCGCCCGCGCCTCCGGCGTCGCCGTCGGCAACAACAAGCGAGCCGTCGGGTTCCGCTGCCCGGAGGCCCGTGTCGTGGTCTGGGACGAAGACGTGGACAATCGGCACTTCAGCGCCGGAGTCGGAGCTCTCGAGGACCTCGTCGCTCGATTCACCCTGCTCAGCCCGGGCACGCTGGCGATTCCGCTCGACTCACTCCGACACGGCTACCCTGACGAGTCCAGCGCCGTCGAGGCCCTGGTCTCCGCGCTCGTGGCCGAGACCGGGTGGGAATTCTTCCCCGGCATCGCCGACACCGTCTTCGCCGCGGTGCTGGCCTCCGGGCAGGCTCGCCGGGTCGAACCCGGACGGACCGTGGACTTCCTGGCCGAGCAGCCGATCACGACCCTGGAATATGCCGGGGCCGGGGCGACCGCGCTGATCGAGGTCTTCCTGCAGCTGGGCCTGCGCCGCCTCGGCGACCTGGCCCGGCTGGAGGCCAAGGACGTGAACTCACGGTTCGGTGCCTTCGGTCGGCATGTGCACGAGCTGGCCTCCGGCGTAGAGGGCAGACCTCTGGCCGATCACGTCCGCGGAGAGCCCCTCGATGCCGAACTCGACCTCGACGCACCGACGACCCGCAGCGACACCCTCGGCTTCCTCGCCCGCCAGCTCGGTGCCGAGCTGCTGACCAAGGTGCGCAGGCAGGGGCTGGTCTGCACCCAGATCACGATCGAACTGGACGCAGCGGCCGGACAGTCCTCGTCCCGGACCTGGCGGATCGAGGACATGCAGGAGAACGCGATCGCGGATCGGCTGCGCTGGCAGGCCGAGGGCTGGCTGGCCGGAGCGAGCACCGGAGCGAGCACCGGCCCGACCACCGGGTCAGGGCCCCGGCGCGAGGACACGGACCCGCAGGCTCTCGACTTCGGTGACGAGCCGGCTCCCGATGCAGAGGACTTCTCCGCGGACGGCATCATCGCGCTGCGTCTCATCGCGGCGGAGCTGACCACTCCGATCGGAGCCACGAAGAGCCTGTTCGAGGAGAACACCGGTCAGATCACCCATACCCTCGAACGCCTGCAGGGTCTGTTCGGCCCGGATGCGGTGCTCGTGCCGGGCATCCAGGGCGGGTGGGACCCGGCCGAGACGAACCTGTGGACCCCATGGCAGCAGGCGGCCGTCCCCGAACGCAGTCCCGGAGCCCCCTGGCCCGGTGCCCTGCACGCGCCCCGACCGACCATCGTCGAGCACTCGGCCGTCGATGTGCTCGCCGCGGACGGTTCGCCGGTGCAGGCGCGCCCCTCGGGTCTGGAGGCCGCACCGACGACGATCAGATTCCCCACCGGGGAGACCGCGGCCATCATCGACTACTCCGGTTCCTGGCCCATCGAATCCGGGTGGTGGGATCCCGAACGGACCGTCTACCGAACCCGGCTGCAGGTGGTGACCGATGCGGGACGGGCCCTCCTGCTGAGCAAGGAACGCGGCCAGTGGTACCTCACCGGTCGCTACCGCTGAACCGGGTCAACGAGACACAGGCAGGAGAGAGGAGGCACCGATGGGTTTCTCGAACCCGCGCACTCCCTGGTCGAAGCTGGCCCGCAGACTCGAAGGCAAGGACACTCCGGACGCACACGGGGCGGACGCTCCCGCCGACAAGCATGCGGACGGTTCCGACGCCCCGGCGTTCTCCCGTCCCGACCGCTACCAGGTCTCGGTCGGCCCCCGCGGCCCCGACGGACGCGATCGATATGCAAAGACCCTCGGCGAAGGTCCGAAGCGCGGCCCGCTGCTGCGCACCGCGAGCGTGGAATGGGCGGAGCTGCACGTGCATTCCCAGTTCAGCTTCCTCGACGGAGCCTCCGATCCCGAGGAGCTCGTGACCGCCGGCGCCGCCGCCGGACTGACTTCCTTGGCGCTGACCGACCACAACGGTCTCTACGGTGCGGTCCGATTCGCTCACGCCGCCGCCGAGGTGGGGCTGCCCACCGTCTTCGGCGCCGAACTGTCCGTGGGGCTGAGGGAGAGGATTCCCGGACAGACCGACCCCGAGGCCACGCATCTGCTCGTCCTCGCCCGCAGCGTCGACGGCTACCACCGGCTCTCGCAGGCCATCACCGAAGCGAACCTGCGCGGTGAGAAGAACCGTCCCGTGTTCGACCTCGAGGAGCTGGCGGCGATGAACGGGGATTGGACGATCCTCACCGGCTGCCGCAAGGGTCCGCTGCGGCGAGCACTCGGCGATGCCGACGGCGGCCTGGGCGCCCTGCGCGAACTCATGGCGCTCTTCGGCCCCGACCGTCTGGCCGTCGAACTCAGCCGGGACGGGACCCCGGACGATGATGAGAGGCTGCGCCACCTCGGCGATCTGGCCGAACGGACGCATCTGCCGATCGTGGCCAGCAATGCAGTCCACTTCGCCACTCGTGCTCAGTGGAGATCTGCCCAGGTGAGAGCCTCGGTGCGGTCGCGTCTCTCGCTCGACGAACTGACCGGGTGGCTGCCGGCGACGGCGAACGCTCGGATCCACACGGGGGAGGAGATGGCCGCGCGGTTCCCACGACAGGCCCTCGAGAACGCGGTGCGCATCGGCCGGGAGGCCTCCTTCGTCCTGGGTACGGCCCGTCCGGACCTGCCGCGGGCCCCGATGCCCGACGACCGGGAGGCGGAGGAGTATCTGCGCGGTCTCATCGACGAGCGCGGCCGCTGTCGCTACGGGTCCAGGGCAGCCAACCCGCGGGCCTGGGCACAGCTGGACCGGGAGACGGACATGATCGCTCAGCTGGGCTTCTGCGGGTACTTCCTCATCGTCTTCGACATCACGGAGTTCTGCCGCCTCTCGAGCATCTTCTGCCAGGGCAGAGGTTCCGCGGCGAACTCCGCGGTCTGCTTCGTCCTCGGCATCACCGCCGTCGACGCGGTCAAGCACGGGCTGCTCTTCGACCGATTCCTGTCTCCGGACCGCAAGGGGTATCCGGACATCGACATCGACATCGAATCCGGTCGCCGCGAGGAGGTCATCCAATACGTCTATGACCACTTCGGTCGTGAGCGCGCCGCCCAGGTGGCCAATGTCATCACCTACCGGGCGAAGTCCGCGATCCGGGACGCCGCGTTCAGCCTCGGCTATGCCCCGGGGCAGCAGGATGCGTTCTCGAAGGCGAGCAGCCGGTGGTCGAGCCTGCCCGATGCAGAGGACTCGCCGGTCCCCGCTCCCGTGCTCAGCATCGCCGGCGACCTGCTCGGCTCTCCCCGGCATCTGGGCATCCACTCCGGCGGAATGATCCTCGCCGACCGCCCCATCGGCGAGGTGGTCCCGATCGAGAGGGCGACGATGGGCCACCGGACCGTCGTGCAGTGGGACAAGGACGACTGTGCGGCCATGGACCTCGTGAAGTTCGATCTGCTGGGTCTGGGGATGCTCACCGCGCTGCATGAGATGGTCGACCTCGTCCACCGTCACACAGGAGAGCTCATCGACCGGGCGGAGATCGACGACGAGGACCCCCGCGTCTACGAGATGCTGCAGAAGGCCGATGCCGTCGGAGTCTTCCAGGTCGAGTCCCGTGCCCAGCTGGCGACTCTGCCGCGGCTGCGGCCGGAGATCTTCTATGATCTGGCCGTTCAGGTCGCCCTCATCCGGCCCGGTCCCATCCAGGGCGGGTCCGTCCACCCCTATATCCGCAGGAGGCAGGGGATCGACGAGGTCGAATACCTCCACCCGCTGCTGAAGAAGTCCCTGTCCAAGACCTACGGGGTGCCGCTGTTCCAGGAGCAGCTGATGCAGATGGCCATCGACGTCGGCGGCTTCAGCGGAGCCGACGCCGATCAGCTGCGTCAGGCCATGGGCTCACGACGGTCGGAGAAGCGGATGGCCGAACTGGCCGAGAAGTTCCGCGTCGGAGCCGTGGAGCGCGGGGTGGCCGAGGACACCGCCGAGTCGATCTTCGCCACCATCGCGGCCTTCGCGAACTACGGGTTCCCCGAATCGCACGCCATCAGCTTCGCCAATCTCGTCTATCAGTCCGCCTGGTTCAAATACCACCACCATGCGGCCTTCACCGCCGGTCTGCTGCGCAGCCAGCCGATGGGCTTCTACTCCCCGCAGTCGCTCATCGCCGATGCCCGCCGGCACGGGGTGCCGATCCTGCCGGTCGACATCCGCCGTTCACAGGCTGCGACCGATCTCGAATGGCTCGGCTCCGACCAGCCCGGCGCCTCGACGCCGCAGCTGGGGATCCGCTTGGGCCTGGATTCGGTCGCACACGTCGGTTCCTTCGCCGAGGTGATCGTCCGTGAACGCGAGACCGCCCCCTTCGCCTCGGTGGCGGATCTGGCGGAGCGGACCGGCATCGGCAGACAGGCTCTGGAGAGCCTGGCCACGGCCGGAGCGCTGGCCGGATTCGACCTCGACCGCCGGCAGGCTCTGTGGCTGGCCGGGGGAGTCGCCGGAGCCCACCCCGGCCTGCTGCCGGGGACGGCGACGGTGGATTCGGCGCCGAGCCTGCCGGCCATGGATGCCTTCGACACGACCCTGGCCGAGCTGTTCTCCACGGGGATCACCGTCGACGGCTACCCGACGGAGATGCTGCGCGAACAGCTGATCGCACGAGGCTGCTCCTCGACCGCGGATGCGGCGAAGGCCGCGGACGGGACCCGGATGACCGTGGCCGCGATCGTCACCCACAGGCAGCGGCCGGCCACGGCCTCGGGAATCACCTTCATCAACCTCGAGGACGAATTCGGGATGCTCAACGTCGTGGCCACCGCCGGGCTGATGAAACGCTTCCGCACGGTCGCGACTTCCCGCAACGTCCTCGCCGTCACCGGTCTGATCCAGCGTGGGGGAGAGGTCGTCAGCCTCTATGCGCACAAGCTCATCCCGCTCGAGGTGCAGCTGCCGACGAAGGCCAGGAACTTCCGCTGACGGATCCGGTTGTGACGAAAGATGACAGACGATGACATCAACATGACACACAGGCGGGCTCGCGGGGAGGAAGTCGATGACAGTGGACACAGCACACCCACTGCAACCGCCGGCGCCCCCGTCGCACTCACAGAGGAGCTATCATGAGCCAGTCATTCGACACCCGCCAGATCCATGCGGGGCAGACCCCCGATCCGGCCACCGGTTCGCGAGCGCTGCCGATCCATCAGACCACCTCGTTCGTCTTCGACAGCAATGAGACCGCGGCCAACCGCTTCGCCCTGTCCGAGCTCGGTCCGATCTACACGCGCATCACGAATCCCACGACCGAGGTCGTGGAGAACCGCATCGCCGATCTCGAGGGCGGCGTGCACGCCGTCCTCACCGCTTCGGGACAGTCCGCGGCCTTCCTGGCGATCACGAACATCGCCGGTGCCGGCGATCACATCGTGGCCAGCTCCAGCCTCTACGGCGGCACTCAGAACCTGTTCAACGTGACCCTGCGCAAGCTCGGCATCGAGACCACATTCGTCGACGTCTCGGATCTCGACGAATGGAAGAGCGCCGTTCAGGACAATACGAAGCTCTTCTTCGCCGAGGTCGTCTCGAACCCCCGCTCCGATGTCCTCGACATCGCCGCGGTCGCCGATATCGCCCACGCCGCCGGCGTCCCCCTGTTCACCGACAACACTCTGGCCACCCCGTACCTCGTGCGGCCCATCGAGCACGGCGCCGATGTCGTCGTCCACTCGGCCACGAAGTACCTCGGCGGCCACGGCACCTCGATCGCCGGCGTCCTCGTCGACAGCGGAAACTTCGACTACGGTGCCCAGCCCGAGAAGTACCCCGGCTTCAACGAACCCGACGAGTCCTACAACGGCCTCGTCTACGCCCGGGACCTCGGCGCCGACGGCCCCTTCGGAGCGAATGTGTCCTTCGGCCTCAAGGCCCGCGTTCAGGGTCTGCGCGATCTCGGCCCCGCCGCCAGCCCATTCAATGCCTTCCTCATCGCCCAGGGGCTGGAGACGCTGAGCCTGCGCATCGCCCGCCATGTCGAGAACGCCGAGAAGGTCGCCGCCTACCTGGACGACCATTCTCAGGTCACCCGCGTGGCCTACGCGGGACTGGCCTCGAGCCCGTGGAACGAGGTGGCGAGGAAGTATCTGCCCAATGGTGTCGGCTCCGTCCTGGCCTTCGACATCGCCGGCGGCTACGACGCGGCCGTGGCCTTCGTCGACTCCCTCGAGCTGCATTCGCACGTCGCCAATATCGGCGATGTCCGCTCACTGGTCATCCACCCGGCCTCGACCACCCACTCGCAGCTGGACGAGCAGGCGCAGGAAGACGCCGGCGTCAACCCCGCCCTGGTGCGTCTGTCCGTGGGGCTCGAAGGCATCGACGACATCATCGGCGACCTCGACAAGGGCTTCGCGGCGGCAGCGGCGAAGGCGTCGACCGCGGCCTGAGATGACCACCCAGAGCACCTCCGTCGAGCGGATTCTGGGCTTCGGCACAGACTCCGGGCATACGTTCGGCACCGTTGAGATCGCCTATGAGACCTTCGGCACGCTCAACGCGGATCGCTCCAACGCGATCCTCATCGAACATGCCCTGACCGGCGACACAGAGGTCACCGAATGGTGGTCGGGTGTCGTCGGGCCCGGCGAAGCCGTGGACACGGACGAGTACTACGTGGTGTGCGCGAATTCGCTCGGCGGCTGCTCGGGCACGACCGGTCCGCAGTCGATCTACGACGACGGACTCGCCTACGGCTCCCGCTTCCCGGCCGTGTCGATCAGGGATATGGCCAGGCTCGAGCACAATCTTGCGCAGATCCTCGGCATCGACTCCTGGGCGGCGGTGATCGGCGGCTCGATGGGCGGGGCCAGGGCATTGGAATTCGCCCTGCTGGACAGCCGGAAGGTGCGCAAGTGCGCGATCCTGGCCGCACCGGCCTTCTGCGAGGCCGACCAGATCGCCTGGGCGATGATGCAGGAGCGCGCGATCGAACTCGACGCCGACTACTATTCGGGCGACTACTCGGCCGTGGGTCGATTCCCGTCCCAAGGGCTCGGTCTGGCCCGTCAGATCGCACACCTGACCTACCGCAACGACGCCGAACTCAATGAGCGCTTCTCCCGTCGCCTGCGCGCCGAGGACTACTACGAGGTGACCTCGTACCTCGACCATCAGGCGAAGAAGCTGACCGCACGCTTCGATCCGCACAGCTACATCGTGCTCACCCGGGCGCTGCGCGACCACGATGTGCGCCGCGGTCGTTCCACCGACCTGCGCACGGCGCTGGCGGATGCCTGCACGGACAATCTCGTCGTCTCCGTGTCCTCGGACCGGCTGTTCCCACCGCAGCAGGTGAGCATCCTCGCCGAGGCCCTGCCCGGCAAGGTCAGCCACGAGGTCATCGAATCAGCCGTCGGCCACGACGGATTCCTCACCGAGACCGAGAAGGTCTCCGCGGTACTGCGGGACTTCCTCGCCGCCTGAGGAGGCCCGCGACACGCGCAGAGCCCCCCACAGCCGAGTGGCTGTGGGGGCTCGATACGTGAGTCCTGCTGTGGAATCCTACTTCGATCCGGCCTTCGCCGCCTGTTTCTCGGCCTTGCGCAGCTGCTTCTCGTCGACGGGGAAGTCCTGCTTGGCCCGGGCCCGACGGTAGTAGTCGGCCGCCTCGTTCTGACGCTGCGCCTCGATGCCGGTGGCGATCGTGGCCCGACGGTGCTCGTCCCCGTAGCCGAAGGCCTCGACGAGGTCGAGAGCGTTGGCGGCGAGTTTCGCGCAGAGGCGGTTGAGGGTCTCGTTGATCTGCCGCGCCCGCGACATCGGCAGGCGACCGTACATCAGATGCCAAGCCATGTGCTTCTCGATGAGACCGAGGCCGTAGGTGTCGCGCAGGCGGCGGAAGACCTTCGCCTGGTCGGCGTCGGTCTGCTCCCGCATCTTCTCGTCGAGGGCCTTCCACTTCTCCAGCTCCACATAGGCACGCGCCATCTCGATGAGTTCGTGCTGGTGGGTGTTGAACAGATCCGCAGCCTTGTCCGCCGGCATCTTCGTCGCCGGGCGCAGCGCCTGGGCGACGCCCGAGACCATGACGTCGAGGCGGGTCTCGAGCAGCGTGCGCTGCAGGCGACCCGAACGGATCCGCTTCTCACCGAGGTTCGGGGTGAAGGCGTCTGAGATCGCCCGACCGGCATTGGCCAGGCCGGTCCGGTAGAGCGTGTGCTCGGCGGCCTGCGTGCCGATGAAACGCGCGGCACCGCCGACGTCGAGGTGAGCGAACTCCTTCGCATAGTCACCGAGGAGGCGCTTGGCCACGAGCTGCAGAAGCACCGTGTTGTCGCCCTCGAAGGTGACATAGACGTCGAGGTCGGCACGCAGCCCGACCAGCCGGTTCTCGGCCATGAATCCGGCACCGCCGCAGGCCTCGCGGCATTCCTGGATCACGTCGAGGGCCATCCATGTCGAATCGGCCTTGAATGCCGCGGCCCGGGTCTCGAGCAGGGCGCGGTTCTCCTCGGAGTCATCAGCTGCGGAGAAGACCTCCTCGAACGAGGTCAGCAGCTTCTCGTGGGCGAATGCCGAGGCGTAGACGGCGGCCAGGGCCGGCATGAGACGGCGCTGATGCTGTCCGTAGTCGAGCAGCGTGGTCTCGGCGAAGTCGTCACCGGCGGTGAACTGCTTGCGCTCGAGGCCGTAGCGCACGGCGATGTCGAGCGCGATCTTCGAGGCGACCACGGAGGCGCCGTCGAGGGACACGCGTCCCTGCACGAGGGTGCCGAGCATGGTGAAGAAACGGCGTCCGGGCGACTCGATGGGGGAGGAGTAGGTGCCGTCGGCGGACACGTCGCCGTAGCGGTTGAGCAGATTGCTCCGGGGGACACGCACAGAGTCGAAGGCGATGCGGCCGTTGTCGACGCCCTTGAGACCGCCCTTGTATCCGTCGTCCTCGATCGTGATCCCCGGCTGCGGGTCGCCGGCCTCGTCGCGGACCGGAACGAAGAACGCATGCACCCCGTGGTTGACCCCGGCGGTGATGAGCTGAGCGAAGACCACCGCGGCGCGGGCGTCCCGGGCGGCATTGCCGATGTACTCCTTCGTCGCAGCTCGGAAGGGTGTGTCGATGACGAATTCCTCGGCCGCAGGATCAAAGGTGGCTGTCGTGGCCACCGAGGCGACATCCGAACCGTGCCCGATCTCGGTCATGGCGAAGGAGCCCAGGAGGCGCCCCTCCTGGGCGTCGAGCAGCCACTTCTCGTGCTGCTCGGCATCGCCGAGGTGGAGGATCGCGCCGCCGAAGAGTCCGAACTGCACGCCGGCCTTGATCTGCAGGCTGGGATTGGCCGTCACGGTCTCCTCGAACCCGGCGACGTTCGTCGCATGTTCGTTCCGCCCGCCCATCTCCGGGGGCAGTCCCGTCAGCGGCAGACGGGTCTCGGCCATCATGCCCACACCGGTGAGGGTCTTCGCCCGCGCGGTCTCGAGGTCATCGGCCGGATCGTCATGGGTCGTCGGGTCCAGGGCCAGGCTCCGACCTTGGCGGCGGGCTTCGGCCCATCGTCCGTCGAGAACGTCGTTGATGGCCTGTGGGTTCAGAGACAGCTTCATTCTTCTTCTCCTCGTTGTGCGGGCAGGGATGCCCAGAGCCAGTGGCTGATGGTGGTGGCGAACTCTTCGGGACGGTCGGGCCGGGACAGCCAGGTCTCGGTGGCTGCGCGGACGAATCCGATGGCACCGGCCGACCACAGCTGGGCCCGTTCGCCGCTGAGGTCGAGGCGTTCGGCCAGCAGTCCGGCGATCGAATTGAAGAAGCCGCCGGTCTCCTCGGGGGCGAAGCGGTTGACCGCCGTGTCGCAGAAGCGGTAGACGTTCGGAGACTCCCCGGCGAGCCTGACGAAGGCGCGGATCATCGCCGCCAGGGACTCCCGGGAGTCGGCGGACGGATCCGTGCCCGCCGATGCGGCCGCGGCATCGTCGAGGGAACGGACGATGACACCCATCGCCCATTCGCCCATGGCCGCCTGCAGTCCGGCCCGGTCCGTGAAGTACCGGTAGAGCACGGACTTCGTCGTGCCCGAGTGCTCGGAGATCTGGTCCATCGACAGTTCGTCGCCGTATTCGTCGACGACGGATCGGACCGCACGCAGCAGTTCGCGACGACGCTCATCGCGGTGCTTCTGCCACCTCGTCGAGCGCCCGTCTGTGATCGATTTCATGGAACAGACGGTATCAGGTACTGTCGGTATCAGCTAAATCCAACACTCGGAGGTGCACATGTCCACTCCCCAGCAACGCGCCGTCATCCTCGGCGGCAACCGCATACCCTTCGCACGCTCGAACAAGCAGTACGCGAAGGCCACGAACCTCGATATGCTCACCTCGGCGATCGACGGGCTCGTGGCCCGCTTCGGTCTGGCCGGAGAGAACATCGGCGAGGTCGCAGGAGGCGCGGTCCTCAAGCATTCGAAGGACTTCAATCTCACCCGCGAGGCCGTGCTCGGCTCCGCCTTGGCCCCGACGACGCCGGCCTTCGACCTCGGTCAGGCCTGCGCCACGGGACTCGAAGCCGTGGTCAGCCTCAACAACAAGATCAACGCCGGCCAGATCGAATCCGGCATCGCCTCCGGCGTCGACTCGGCCTCCGATGCGCCGATCGTCATCAACGACTCGATGCGCGAGATCCTGCTCGAGCTCACTCGGGCCAAGACCATGGTGGCCAGAGCGAAGATCGCCGCTCAGATCCGGCCCGCCTACCTCGCCCCGCAGGCGCCGTCGACGGGCGAGCCCCGCACGGGTCTGAGCATGGGCGAGCACCAGGCGATCACCACCGCCGAGTGGAACATCAGCCGGCAGGCCCAGGACGAACTCGCCCTGGCCTCCCACCGGAACCTCGCCGCGGCCTGGGATTCCGGCTTCTTCGACGACCTCACCACCGCCTACCTCGGCGTCAGCCGGGACACGAACCTGCGTGCGGATTCGACCATGGAGTCCCTGGCCAAACTCAGCCCCGTCTTCGGCAGGAAGCTCGAGACCGAGGCGACCATGACCGCCGGCAATTCGACCCCGCTGACGGACGGCGCCTCGTCGGTGCTGCTCGGCAGCGAGGACTGGGCGGCCGAACACGGCTACACCCCCTTGGCCCGCCTCGTCGACGCCGAAGCCGCGGCCGTGGACTTCGTCGACGGAGCCGAGGGCCTGCTCATGGCTCCCGCCTACGCCGTGCCGCGGCTGCTGGCACGCAACGGCCTGACCTTCGCCGACTTCGACGTGTTCGAGATCCACGAGGCCTTCGCCTCCACCGTGCTGTCGCATATGGCGGCCTGGGAATCCGAGGAGTTCTGCAGGGAGAAGGCCGGACTCGACCACGCTCTGGGCACCATCGACCGCGACAAGCTCAACCCGCTGGGCTCGAGCCTCGCCGCAGGTCACCCCTTCGCCGCCACCGGCGGGCGCATCATCGCGACCACGGCGAAACACCTGAAGACCACTGGTAAGAAGAGGTCGCTGGTCTCGATCTGCGCCGCAGGCGGCCAGGGACTCACCGCGATCGTGGAGGCAGCATGAAAGACACCTATCTCTCCCTCGTCAACGGACCGCTGAAGCAGGTGGCGAAGACCCTCGGACTGCCGCAGCCGGTCGAACTCAACCGCTTCGGCTCCACCCCGGAGGACTACCTCAACAAGCCGGTCCTCGTGCTCGGCACCGGGGCCGGCGCCCAGGGGCTGGCCGACCTGCTCCTCGAAAACGGCCTCGAGGTGCGAAGGAACGCGCAGACAGGCGAGAAGCTGCGGGCGATCATCGCCGTCCTCGACGAAGCGCAGTCACCGACCGAGCTCTCACCCATCGTCCTCGAAGTCGGTGCGGCCCTGCGATCGCTGGTCGCCTGCGGACGCGTGGTCACGATCTCCGCTGCGCCGGACGCGGGCAGCCAGAGTCCGGACCAGGCCGCAGCCACTCGGGGCATCACCGGCTTCACCCGGTCCCTGGCCCACGAGATGCGCGCCGGCGGCACGGCTAACGGCATCCTGCTCGACGGCGTCGACCTCACCGCCCCGTCGGTCGCCTCGGCCCTATGGTTCCTGCTCTCGGGCAAATCCGCCTACGTATCCGGGCAGTTCCTCACCGTGTCCTCGGACGCGGGCGAGCGACTCAGCCTGGACGCGTTCATGTCCACCGGCGGCGACGGCCCGCTCGCCGGGCGCAGCGCAGTGGTCACCGGCGCGGCCCGGGGCATCGGTGCGGCGATCGCCCGCAACCTCGCCCGCGACGGAGCACACGTCATCGGCGTCGATATGCCCCAGGCCGGTCAGGCTCTGGCTTCGGTGATGAACGAGATCGGCGGAAAGTCCGTCCAGCTCGACATCACCGCCGCCGATTCGGCGGAGAAGATCGCCGAGGCGGTCGGGGCCCCCGTGGACATCCTCGTCCACAATGCCGGCATCACCCGCGACAAGATGCTCGCGAACATGGATGCCGCGCGGTGGGATTCGGTGATCGCGGTGAACATCGCCGCTCAGACGACGATCAACGCACACCTGGCCGAGGCGGGTCTCTTCGCCGACGGCGCCCAAGTGGTGTCGCTGGCCTCGACGTCGGGAATCGCCGGCAACCGGGGGCAGACGAACTACGCGACCTCGAAGGCCGGCGTCATCGGGCTCACGGCCGCCTCGGCGGAATCGTTCTCCACACGCGGCGGGTCGATCAACGCCGTCGCACCCGGCTTCATCGAAACGGACATGACTGCGAAGATGCCCGCGCTGACCCGGCAGGTCGCCCGGCGGCTGTCGAGCCTGCAGCAGGGCGGTCACCCGGTCGACGTCGCCGAGGCCATCGGATTCCTCGCATCGAGCGGTGCTCGCGGCATCAACGGCGAGACCCTGCGCGTGTGCGGGCAGAACATGGTGGGTGCATGATGGCGGATTCGATGCTTCCGATCTATGCCCGCGCACTGCTCAAGACCCTGCCTGTCGGGCCGCGGACGAGTCCGGACCTGCCGGATCGATCCATCGACCGCAGTGTCCCGCTCGAACCGGTCGCCTACGCCGGATTCGCCCATGTCGTGGGACAGACCCTGGACGACATCGTCCATCCCGGGTACCTGCACATCCTCGGCTTCCCGCTGAGCATGCAGCTGCTGGCCGACCCCGAGGTTCCGCTGCCGATGATGGGCATGGTCCACATCCACAACCGGATCGACATGCTCGGTCCCGCCCGCCTCGGCGAGGTCGTGGACTTCCATCTCGAGCTCGCCGGCCCCTTCGAGCACACGAAGGGCACGACGGTCGAGATCCGCGTCGAGGCGAGGGTCGAGGGCAGACCGGTGATGAACGAGGTCTCCACCTATCTGGCCAAGGGCAGGAAGCTGCCGGGGGCCGAGGCGAAGGCGCAGACTCCCCACGCAGAGTTCACTGCGCCCCGTCCGAGCGCACTGTGGCGACTGGATCCGATCATCGGACAGCGCTATGCGCGGGTCTCCGGCGACTACAACCCGATCCACCTCAACGGCCTGGCCGCCAAGGGTTTCGGGTTCCCGCGGCAGATCGCGCACGGAATGTACAGTGCCTCCCGGGCGCTGTCGGCGATGGATCCCCGTCTGGAGACCTATCGCTGGGACGTGTCGTTCGCCAAACCGATCCTGCTGCCCGCGACGGTCGGCTACGCGCTGACCGAAGGGCGGCGCCACGAGGCCGCGCGATCGGCCGTCTTCGACCTCCGAACAGGCAAGCCGCACGTGCTCTCGCAGGTGGCACACCTCGGAGAATGATCCGATAAGTGGAGTGCGTCACAAATGCCGATTTCGATTTTGCGACACCGAAGCTCGCATGTAGAGTTATCTCTGTTGCCAGCGCGAGTGGCGGAATTGGTAGACGCGCTAGCTTGAGGTGCTAGTGCCCAACTTATCGGGCGTGGGGGTTCAAGTCCCCCTTCGCGCACAACGAGGAGATGGCCTCCGGATTCGATCCGGAGGCCATTTTCGTGTCCCACGGGGAAACGGCGGTCCGTCGGTTCTCGGACACGGGGTCGGCGGCCGGCCCACGGCCCAGCGTGGGATACGGTGGTGTATGTCACCCGGGTCGCGGCGTCGCCGCGTGATCCGATCACCGTCGATGGGAGTCCTCGTGTTTGATTTCAGTGCCGCCGAGGCGGAGGTCACCGAACTGTGTCGCCAGCTCATCCGCATCGACACCCAGAACTGGGGCGGGAACCGGGCGAATCCCGAGCTGCCGGCCGCCGAACTGATCTCCTCGTGGTTCTCCGAGGTGGACCTGCGCTCCGAGATCATCGAATCCTCCCCGGGCAGAGCCAGCCTCGTGACCCGCGTCAAGGGTTCGGACCCGCAGGCTCCCGCACTCGTCGTGCACGGTCACACCGATGTGGTGCCGGCAGCGGCCGAGGACTGGAGCGTCGACCCCTTCGAAGGGGTGATCAAGGACGGACTGCTGTGGGGCCGCGGAGCCGTGGACATGAAGGACATGGACGCGATGATCATCGCAGCGGTGCACGAGATGATGCGACAGGGTCTGCAGCCCAGACGGGACCTCGTCATCGCCTTCTTCGCGGATGAGGAGGCGGGCAGCAACTACGGCGCCCGCTACCTCGTGCGCAACCGTCCCGAGCTCTTCGCCGGGGCCACCGAGGCGATCTCAGAGGTCGGAGGCTACTCCGTCGACATCCGCGGCCAGCGGGTCTACCTCATCCAGACGGCGGAGAAGGGGCTGGCCTGGCTCAATCTCGTCGCCCACGGCACCGCCGGCCACGGCTCCCAGCGCAATGACGACAACCCGGTCACCAGGCTCGCCGCGGCGATCGCGCGGATCGGCAGCCATCCCTGGCCGCAGGAGATCCCCCTGGCCACTCGGAAGCTGCTCGAAGGGGTCGCGGAACTCACCGGGATCGAGTTCCGCTCCGAGACGATTCCACAGCTGCTGGCCGAACTCGGCTCGGTCGAGAAGTTCGTCGCCCCGACCCTGCAGAACACTTCGAATCCCTCGTTCCTCGACGCCGGGTACAAGCACAACGTCATTCCCGGCACCGCCACCGCCTTCGTCGACTGCCGGACGCTGCCGGGACAGCATGAGGATGTCATGCTCAAACTCAAAGAGCTCGCGGGCGAGGGCATCGACATCGAGGCCGAGGACGAGGGCGAGTCGCTCGAAGCGCCGTTCGACACTCCGCTGGTGGCGCAGATGAAAGCGAGCCTGCTCGCCGACGACCCCACCGCCACGGTGCTGCCCTACACTCTCTCGGGAGGCACGGACAACAAATCCATGGCCGAGATCGGCATCACCGGCTACGGCTTCGCACCCCTGCAGCTGACCGGCGATCTCGACTTCCCGGCCATGTTCCACGGTGTCGACGAGCGGGTGCCGATCTCCGCCCTCAAGTTCGGGACCCGCGTCCTCGGCGACTTCCTGCTGAAGGCATGATCGTCACGACGATGCCGACGAGCACTCCCGCGGCGCTGACGACCGTCGTGGCGCTGACCAGGGAGCCTTCGATGGGCGTGAGCAGATCGAGCAGAAGGGCGCCCATGAGGTTGCCGAACAGCGAGAAGAGGCTGAGCAGGAGCACCCCGAGGCGGGCGACCGTGAGCGCGGTCAGCCCGATGAAGACGACGCCGAAGGCACCGCCGAGGAGGATCCACCACTGATCGGGCTGCGCCGGAAAGCCGCGCCAGGGGACCCCGGTGAGCAGGAGGACGGCGGAGACGAGCGCCATCGCGGCGGTGCCGACGGCGAAGTTCACCGTCGTCGCCACGACCGCCGACTCCGTCGCGGACCTGATGCGGCCGTTGCAGGCCTGTTGGACCGCGGTGAGAGCCCCGGAGGCGAACGGCAGCAGCGGCGCCCACAAGGGGACTCCGAGGAGGAGGCGCTCCCTGGCTCCGCAGGCGAGGGCGGCGAGGACGATGACGACGCCGAGGATGCGCAGTGCGCTCGGCCGCTGCCGACCCCCGGGCGGCAGTTCGGTCGAATCGACGATGAGGCCGCCGGTGACCTGGCCCGAGACGAATGCCATGGTGAACATCGCCACGCCCATGATCGGCACCGTCGAGGCCTGTGCGATGACGACGAGTCCGCCGCTGAGGCCTCCGAGCAGCAGCCACCAGGGCAGCGAGCCCTGCCGCACCAGCTCGGCGAGTTGGGCGGCCGCCGACCGGGCTCGGGGGGAGGCGGTCAGGGCAGCGCCGACGAGCACGAACCCGACGAGGAACGAGATGAGCGCGGCGAAGACCGCATGCCCGAGGACCGGGCCGAGCAGACCGTTCGCGCGCCCCTGCAAGGACATGGCCGCCCCGGCGACGACGGTGACCAGACCGGCCCCGAGAACAGGAACGAGGGACGGGGACCTCACCGGTGTGCGATCAGCTGCTCAGCGTCAGCGGCATGATCTTGCGGCGCAGCCACACCGTGCGCACGCCGCCGACGGAGATCCGAGTCCGGGCGAGCTCCCATTTGCCGTATTCCGCCTCGTCGTTGAGCTCCTGCAGGCTGACAGAGCGAGGGACATCCTTGGAGAACGAGACCTTGCGGAACTCGTAGGTCATACGTGGACGCTGACGTTTCATAGACCCACCCTAGACGATCTGGGCTAATGTTGAGGGCATGCCCGTCATCGTTCTTCTGCGGCACGGCCTCTCGAGTGCCAACTCCTCCGGAATACTGGCCGGACGTGCACCCGGTGTGTTCCTGACCGAGGAAGGGGTGAGCGCGCTCGAGGCGAATCTGCAGCTGCTGCCCAACCGTTCCTTCACCCGGCTGCTGCATTCTCCTCTGGAACGCTGTGTGCAGACCGCGGAGATCGCGCGGCAGGTCGCGGACTTCGGCTCGGTCGACGTCGACCGGGCCGTGATCGAACTCGACTACGGCGACTGGACAGGACGGTCCCTGCAGGACCTGGGGCAGGAGCCCCTGTGGGCCACCGTGATCGAACGAGCCTCGCAGGCCCGGTTCCCCGGAGGCGAGTCCATCGCCGAGGCGGCCGACCGATCCGTCGGACGCGTTCGAGGACTCGTGGCCCAGATGCGCGAGGAAGAGCCGGAGGAGACCCGGCAGTGGGCGATGATCGTCTCCCACGGGGACATCATCAAGGCCGTCATCGCCGATGCACTCGGCATGCCGCTCGATGACTTCCAGCGGCTGAGCGTCGCACCGGGATCGTTCACCGTGATCGACTACTCGGGCCCGCGACCGGTGCTCGCGGCGATGTCGGTCACAGCCGCGGGGCTCGCACAGTCGGCAGCCGTCGGAGGCGGCGGCCTGCGGTGAACCGATCAGACCGCGGCGAGGACCCCGGTGCCGAGCAGGATGTAGAGGGCGATGCCCAAGGCGACCCGGTACCAGACGAAGATCCCGAAGGACCTCGTCTTCACATAGCCGAGGAACCAATGGATGACGAAGAGCCCCAGGACGAATGAGATGAGTGTGGCCAGGATCGTCGGCCCCCATCCCAGAACCATCTCGTCGTCGCGGCCGAGAGTCTGCGCGACACCGTAGAACCCGGAGCCGAGGACGGCCGGGATCGCGAGCAGGAACGAATAGCGGGCCGCCGACGGACGGTCGAATCCCATGAACCGGCCGGCCATGATCGTCCCGCCCGAGCGTGACACGCCCGGGATGACCGCCAGCGCCTGTGCGAAGCCGAAGAGGATGCCCTGACCCCACTTCATGTCCTCGAGTGTGCGCTCCTTCTTCCCGGCCCAGTCGGCAATGCCGATGATGAGGCCGAAGACGATGAGCATCGTCGCGGTGATCCACAGGCTGCGCAGCGCACCCTCGATGTAGTCCTGGAACAGCAGACCGATGACGACGATGGGGATCGAACCGACGATGATCAGCCAGCCCAGCCGCACCTCGGGGTCCTTCCGGTCGTGCTTGCCGACCAGTGCCTTGCACCACTTCGAGATGATCGTGACGATGTCACGCCAGAAGTAGACGACGACGGCCGCTTCGGTGCCGATCTGAATGATGGCGGTGAAGAAGGCACCGGGATCCGAGCCCGGGAGCATGAACTCGCCGACGATGCGCACATGCGCCGAGGACGAGATCGGCAGGAATTCGGTGAGCGCCTGCACGATTCCGAGCACAGCGGCGACCAGCCAGTCGTACATACGACTCCTTGAGAATATGGGATGGGGTGGGAACGCAACCACGGTAGTCGCCGGATCGGGTAACCTCAAGAAGCATGAAGCACCAACGCCTCGGCACCACCGGTCTGGAAGTCAGCGATGTGGGTCTCGGGACCTTCGAATGGGGGCACCGGGTGGACGCCCGGGCCGCCCAGCGTCTCGTCGACGACTACAACGGTGCAGGTGGGAACGTCATCGAGCTTCCCAGCTCCGGCCATTTCGCCGCTCAGGTGATCTCACAGCTGAGACTTCCCGAAGAGATGCTGGTGGTGGCCCGCACGGGCGTGTCCATGAGTGAGCCCGACCACATCGAGGTCGGCCTCGGGCGGTCGCGGATGCTCTCGCAGGTCGACTCCATGCTGCGGACGACGGGTCGCGAGCACCTCGATGTGCTCGTCCTCGACGTCTTCGACGCCGAGGTCGACAGGGCCGAGACCGCCTCGGCGATCGACACCCTGCTCACCCTCGGAAAGATCCGCTACGTCGGCGTCTCCCACCACACAGGCTGGCAGCTGGCGGAGATGCGCGGAGCAGGAGTGCCGATCTCCTGCGCCGTGGCCGAATACTCACTGCTCAATCGCGAGGCCGAGGACGAACTCATGCCCGCCGCGGACTACGCCGGCGTCGGCCTCATCGCGGGCGCGGGACTCGGGAGAGGCGTGCTCACCGACAAATACCGCAACGCGACACCGCAGGACTCCCGTCTGACCGGCGAGCTGAGCGACTACGTGGGAGCCTACCTCGACGACCGGTCGAATCGGGTGCTCGCCGGAGTCCGCAAGGCCGCGACCGCACTGGGCGTGTCGACGACCGATATCGCGCTGGCCTTCAATCGGCATCGCGGGATCGCCTGCTCGCTGGTCTCGGCTCGCACTCCCGCTCAGCTCGCGGAGGTCACCGGCAGCGAGGTCGCGCTGGCCGATGAGATCGCCGAGGTGCTCGACCAGATCTCCTGAGGCTCAGTCGTCCTCGTCATCGAGGCCGAAGTCGTCATCATCGTCCTTCGCGTCCTCGACGTCGTCGAAGAGTTCGAAGGGAGTCACCTCGTCGAAAGCGGTGTAGATCGCGTCTTCATAGATTTCGAACGCGTCGGCCAAAGCCATATAAGCGGCTTCGACTCGGGAGTCTTGGTCTCCGGTGCGGTGTGCGGATGCAGCGTAGTGCTCTCTCACTGCTTCGAGGAATGCGTCCAGGGCCTCACGAGGATCAGTGCTCATGACTCAAATGTAACCCAGGCCGGAGTCACATGTAAGTGTTTGGACTAGGCTGAAGGAATGGCAGCTCTGTACGACCACCCCGCACCGGATCGTTTCGTCGTCGGCACCATCGGCCTGCCCGGAGATCGGACGTTCCTTCTGCAGGCCAAGTCCGGCAATTCGCTGACGACGGTGGTCGTGGAGAAGGAACAGGTGGAGATTCTGGCCGACCGGATCACCGAGCTGCTCGACATGGTCATGATCAAGGATCCTGCGGCGCGGGTGCCGCAGACGGCCCTGGACGAGCGCATCGACAATGCCGGGCTCAATGTGCCCATCGAACCGGAGTTCCGCGTCGGCACCATGAGCCTGGGCTGGGACACGGTCGAACACGAGCTCGTCATCGAATGCTTCGAACTCACCGAGGCCGACGCTCAGGCCGGCACTTCGGCCGACCCCGATGACGACGAGGTCGAACGTGAAGTCCTGCGCATCGTCCTCGACGCGGCCGGGGCTCGGGAATTCGCCCGCCGCGGCGAACAGGTCGTCGGAGCCGGACGCGGTGACTGCCCGTTCTGTTCGCTCCCGCTCGAGCCCGAGGGCCACCTGTGTCCCCGCGCCAACGGAATTCCGCGCGCCTGAACCGATATGGACGATGCCTCTCTCCTCGACGCGCTGACAGCGGGGGACTGGACCGAGATGGGTTCGATCCCGCGGGCCAGCAACGACACCCGGCTGCTCGTGCTCGACCATTCGGGTCGGGCGCTCAAGGCGGTGTACAAACCCATCGCCGGGGAACGGCCTCTGCATGACTTCCCACCCGCCAGCCTGGCCCTGCGCGAGGTGGCGGCCTACCGCCTGAGTGCCGCCCTCGGCCTCAGCGTCGTCCCGCCGACGGTGCTGCGCGATGACCTGCCCGCGGGGCGCGGCTCCCTGCAGGCCTATGTCGAGGCCTCGGGCGACGAGGAAGCTGTGACATTGAGCACGGTGAATGCGATCCCTGCCGATCACACTCCGATCTTCGCGCTGCGCACCGAGGACGGCCGCGATCTCGTGCTCTCCCACGCCGTTTCCGAAGGTCTGCGGGCGATCGCCTTCTTCGACCTGCTGGCCAACAACGCCGATCGCAAGGCCGGACACGTCATCACCGGCAGCTGCCTGCCGAGCACTGCGACCGAGGACATCGGCACCTTCGGCATCGACAACGGTTTGACCTTCCATACCCAGGAGAAGCTGCGCACCGTTCTCTGGGGATTCTCCGGCACCTCGTTCCAAGCGGAGGAGATCGACGCCCTCGAGGAAGTCGCCCGGATGGACACGGCGCTGGAGTCGGCACTCGCCGATTGCCTGTCCGCGGCCGAACTGAGGGCCCTGGCCGACCGTGCTGAGACACTTCTCACCGGTGAGTTCTTCCCCGAGGCGCCGACGGATCGCACCGTCATCCCCTGGCCGCCCATCTGAGGAGGACGGGCAGGCTGCCACACCACGTCGAGCTCGCGCCGAGCCGCGCGCGCACCGGTCGGGGACAGAAGTGCCCTCGGGCTGAGACTCGGTTAGGCTGGTTGCCGTGAAGTCATGGCCCGAACCTCAACTGCCCCGTCTGACCAGCACCGGAAAGGTGCCCACGGTCTTCGACACGAGCACCCGCAGCCCGCGCCGGCTGCGCGGCAGCGAGCAGACCGCACGCCTCTATGTCTGCGGAATCACCCCCTACGATGCGACGCATCTCGGACATGCTGCCACCTATGTGGCGTTCGACCTGCTCAATCGCATCTGGCGCGACGCCGGCCTCGAGGTCGTCTACGTCCAGAACACGACCGACGTCGATGATCCCCTCCTCGAACGTGCGAACGCGACGGGAGTCGACTGGCGGGAGCTCGCCGCCTCTCAGATCCAGCTCTACCGTGAGGACATGGAGGCCCTGCGGGTCATTCCGCCCCAGAGCTTCATCGGAGTCGTCGAGACAGTGCCCGAGATCGCGGCCGCCGTGGAGGAACTCGTCGCCGGGGGAGCGGCGTACACGCTCGACAACGGCGATGTCTACTATCGGGTGTCGACCCCGATCACCCCGCCCTTCGGCACCGTCAGCCACGACGACGCCGCGACCATGGCGGAACTCTCGGCCGAACGCGGCGGTGACCCGGACACGCCGGGCAAGGAGGACCCCATCGATCCGCTGCTGTGGAGCGCCGAACGTGAGGGCGAACCGTCCTGGGACGGAGGCTCCCTCGGACGCGGGCGCCCAGGCTGGCATGTCGAATGCACCGTCATCGTCGACAAGTACGCGGGCCTGCCGGTGGATGTGCAGGGCGGCGGCAACGACCTCATCTTCCCGCACCACGAGATGAGCGCAGCGCATGCCGCGGCCTGGCGGGAGGTCCCGATGGCGAAGACCTACATGCACACCGGCATGGTCGGTCTCGAAGGCGAGAAGATGAGCAAGTCCAAAGGCAACCTCGTCCTCGTCTCAGAGCTGCGCGAACGCGGGGTCGACCCCATGGTCATCCGCACCGTCATCCTGGCCAACCACTACCGCAGCGATTGGAGCTTCTCCGAAGACCAACTCGAGACGGCCACGGCCCGGCTCAGGGCCTGGCGACACGCAGCGCGCTGCGAATCCGAATGCAGGGAAGGGCTGCGCGGACACATCATCGGCCTTCTCCGGGAAGCTCTGGCCGACGATCTCGACAGCCCCCGGGCACTCGGCATCCTCGACGAATGGGCCGAGCACTACGCGGACTCCGAAGCAGGCGACGTCGATGACATCAGCGGTGACAGGATCGCCGACGCCGTCGATGCGCTGCTGGGCATCCGCCTGCTCGGCTGAGGCCTCAGCCGAACCCCGGCGTCACTTCTCGCGGCCGCGTTTGCGCAGGTAGCGTTCGAACTCGGCCGCGATGGCGTCCCCGCTGGCTTCGGGCAGGTCGGCGGAGTCGTTGAGCTCCTCGAGACCCTTGACGAGATCCACCAGATGCGGATTGAGGGAGACGAGCTCGTCGGCGCCGAGCTCCCACGCGCGGCTCTCCTCTTCGAGCACATGGATGTCGATCTCGACCGAGGCATACCGTTCGACCGCCTTGACCAGCGCCAGCTCCGCCTTCGGCGAGGGAGATTCCGCGAGGTAGTCCGGCACTCCCACCCACAGGTTGATCGCTCGCAGACCTCGCCATCGGCAGGCGACGCCGAGGAGCCCGAGGATGCCGATCGGCCCCTCATAGGCATTGGCATCGATATCGAGTTCGGTCGCCAGGTCCGGGTCCTCGGTCGTGGCCACGACCGGCAGCGGACGAGTGTGCGGCACCTCGGCATGCAGTCCGCCGAGCAGGACCACGGAGTCCTCGGGGCCGACCTGAGCGAGGACGAGGGAGAGGAACTCCCTCCACTTCAGCCCCGGTTCGTGACCGTGGATGACGGTGATCGGGAGCTCACCGAAGCGGCCGCGGTGCACGGCGACCCCGGGCCAGGCGATCGAGGCCGTCCCATCCTCGTCGCGGACGATCTCCGGCTCGGAGAAGCGGAACTCGTAGAAGCCGTCGGTGTCGAGGATTTCACTGTCGGCCAGCTGCCAGACCTCGATGAGGTCCTTGACCAGCGAGCTCGCAGCTTCGGAGGCATCGGCATCCTGACCTTCGAAGGCGATGAACACGAGTGCCCCGGACCCGGATGGAAGAAAGCTCATGATCCAAGACTACGCTGGGTGTATGACGAATCCAGCCACAGTCCTGTGGGACATGGACGGAACCCTGGTCGACACCGAGCCGTACTGGATCAGGGCCGAGACCGAACTGATGCACGCCCACGGGCTGCCCTGGTCCGAGGAGCAGGGACTCGAATTCGTCGGCAACGAGCTGCTCACCTCCGCGACGATGATGCAGGAGGCCGGTCTCAGCCTGCCGGCGCCTCTGATCGTCGAGACCCTCATGGATGCCGTCATCGCGCAGATCCGGACCTCCGTGCCGTTCCGTCCCGGAGCGCTCGAGCTGCTGGCCGAACTCAACGCGGAGCGGATCCCATGCGTGATGGTCACCATGTCCTACCGCCCGCTCGCCGAGGCGGTCATCGCCAGCTGTCCGCCCGACAGCTTCGTCGGACTCGTGGCCGGCGACGAGGTCTCGGCAGGCAAACCCGATGCCGAGCCCTACCTCCGGGGCGCCGCCCTGCTCGACCTCGATCCGGCGGACTGCGTGGCTCTCGAGGATTCGAAGCCGGGCCTGGCCAGCGCCGAGGCGGCCGGAACCATCGCCGTCGGAGTGCCCCACCTCGTCGATCTCGAGCCTCGCCCTGGCCGGATCCTCTGGCCGAGCCTGGTCGGCCACGGGGTGGAGGATATGCGCCGACTGGTCGGGGTCCGCTCGGCTTAGGTGTACTTCCTCGACACGTTGTGAACGGTAGTTGAAACACAACGAAGACCTCCGATACCGATATGGGTAACCACACTC